>CAJQRP010000001.1 GCA_905612365.1 uncultured Candidatus Pelagibacter sp.
TAATTATTTTTCTTACTTTTTTTAATCATCCACTGCCATACCCAGTTAATGAACATTTTCATGTTGATATTTATTACTATTATTCAATACCCATTTCATTAATTGTTGCTTTAATTTTTTTAAATTATTTTGCTTTAATTTTTGGAAATGAATCTAGGATTAGAAAAGAAGCTTTAAATAAAATGGAAGAAATTATGTCAAAAGAGCATGAGCTTTTGTCATTAGGTGGTCAGGCAGCAGCGGCTGCTCACTCTTTAGGTACTCCATTTTCTACAATAAAAATTATATCTGCAGATTTATTAAAACAATTCAAAAATAATGTCGAAGTTAAAAAAGATATTGATCTTTTAGTAAGTCAAATTGAAAGATGTAGTGAAATATTAAAAAAATTAACACTAAATCCTACCATTGAAGATGATTTTATTGATAGAGATTTAACTATAGTTGACTATGTCAATGAAATTATAGAGTCTTTTAAAGAAACAAGTAAAAAAGAATTTATCATAAATTTTGATCAATACTCCAATTCATTTAATATTACTAAGTCTATTGAAATTGTTTATGGATTAAGAAATTTTATTGGCAATGCTAATAAATTCTCAAAAAGTAAAGTTTTTATAAATATCAAAAGTGATGCTGATATTACAGAAATTTTAATTGAAGATGATGGTGAAGGATACCCCAATGATGTACTAAAAAAAATTGGTGAGCCTTACATTAAGTCTTATAAATCCTCTATAAAATCTAAGTCAGGACTAGGTCTTGGTATTTTTATTGGTAAAACTTTACTTGAAAAAAATTATGCAAATATTTTATGCAGGAATTCGGAAACAAGAGGTGGGGCTGAAGTTAATATTAAATGGAAGAATAAAAACCTTTTAAAGCTTTAGTGTAGTTTTTTTTTATTTTCAAATAAGCCACTCAGTTGAGAAATCATCACATCTCCAAGCTCATGCACATCTGTTATCTTTATAGCTTTATCGTAATATCTAGAAACATCATGCCCAATACCAATAGCTAAAATTTCAACGTCACTCTTAGTTTCTATAAATTTAACCATCTTCTTTAAATGTTTTTCTAAAAAATCTCCTGAATTAACTGATAAAGTTGAGTCGTCAACTGGGGCACCATCTGAAATAACCATGAGTATCTTCCTTTCTTCTTTTCTTTTTTTAATTCTATTATAGGCCCACGAAATAGCTTCCCCATCAATATTTTCTTTTAATAATCCTTCTTTAAGCATTAAACCTATATTGTTTTTAGCCTGTCTCCACTGTGTGTCTGCACTTTTATAAATTATATGCCTTAAATCATTTAATCTTCCAGGATTTTTTGGCTTATCATTTTTAGTCCAAGCTTCTCTGCTCTTACCACCCTTCCAATTTTTTGTAGTAAAGCCTAAAACCTCTACTTTTACTGAGCACCTTTCTAAAGTTCTAGACAATATATCCGCACAAAGTGCAGCAATTGTTATTGGTCGACCTCTCATGGAACCAGAATTGTCTATTAACAGGGTTACGATTGTGTCTTTAAAATCAAGATCTTTTTCTTTCATAAAAGATAAAGAATTATAAGGATCCATAATTATTCTAGTTAATTTTGAGCTATCTAATAAACCTTCTTCTAAATCAAACTCCCATGCTCTATTTTGTTTTGCAAGGAGCTGCCTTTGTAGTTTGTTAGCAAGCTTAGTAATTAAATCTTGAAACCCGACAAGTTGTTGGTCTAAATTTTTTCTTAACTTTTGTGTTTCTTTTATATCTTCTAAAATTTCAGCTTTTGCAATTTCATCAAATTCTGTGGTGAATACTTTGTAATCTTGATCAATATTCTTAATATTTGTTTTTTGTAAAACATTTTCTGCACTCTCTTTTAAAGAATCTGAATCTTCCAATTGTTCTTCCATCTGCTGATCGCTAAGATCAAAGCCAGCATCTAGACTAGTCTGGCTATCATCTTGTTTGCTCTCCTCCTCCTTGTCATCAGACTGACTGTCATTATCGTTCTCTGATTTATTGTCTTGCTCATTTTCTTGTTCATCGTT
>CAJQRP010000002.1 GCA_905612365.1 uncultured Candidatus Pelagibacter sp.
AATTTATTATTTATATCGTAAATAAACGCCATTCCACCTGTCATTCCAGCTCCAAAATTATCTCCTACATCTCCCAAAACTACAACTGTACCACCAGTCATATATTCACAAGCATTTGAGTCACAGCCTTCGATAACTGAAATTGATCCTGAATTTCTCACTGCATATCTTTCCCCAGCTTGACCTGCTGCAAATAATTTTCCAGATGTTGCTCCGTATAAAACTGTATTTCCTATTATGGTATTCTCATGTGAAATTAAATTACTTTCATCTGGGAGTTTAATTACAACTGTTGCTCCTGACAAACCTTTACCAACATAGTCATTAGCGTCACCTTTTAAAATAAGTTTTAGGCCTTTTATTCCAAATGCTCCAAAAGACTGCCCTGCTGACCCTTTGAATTTTAAGGATAAAAAGTTATCCTCTAATTTTTCAGAACCATATTTCTCGTAAAGATGATTGGAAATTCTTGTACCAACAGTTCTATGAGTATTTTTAATAATATATTCTTTTTCAATAATTTTTACTTTTCCAATTTGATCTTTGATTTCAGGTAGAATTTCTTGGTCTAAAGTATCTGGAACATAATTTATTTTTGGATCTTTACAATATCTTGTATTTTCTCCAGGATCTGTTTGAACAAATAAAGGATTTAAATCTAAATCATCTAAGTTTGGTGAAGCTTTACTTACTTGTCTTAATAAATCAGTTCTACCAATTATCTCATTCATAGATTTAAAACCTATCTCAGCTAGGATTTCTCTCACTTCTTCTGCAATAAATTTAAATAAGTTAACTACTTTTTCTGGTGTGCCAGAAAATTTTTCTCTTAATTTTTCATCTTGAGTGCAAACTCCGACCGGACACGTATTTGAATGACACTGTCGAACCATTATACATCCCATAGCTACTAATGCAGTTGTTGCTACCCCATATTCCTCAGCACCCATCATGGCTGCAATAACAACGTCTCTTCCTGTTTTAATTCCGCCATCAGTTCTTAAAGTAACTTTATGCCTCAAATTATTTAAAGTTAAAACTTGATTAGCTTCAGTCAAACCCATCTCCCAGGGTATCCCAACATATTTAACACTTGTTTGTGGTGTTGCTCCTGTTCCTCCATTATGTCCAGAAATCAGAATTATATCTGCTTTAGCTTTAGCTACACCAGCTGCAATTGTTCCTATGCCTGATGATGCTACTAATTTTACACCAACTCTTGCTTTTGGATTTGCTTGTTTAAGATCATAAATTAACTGAGCTAGATCCTCGATAGAATAAATATCATGGTGGGGTGGTGGTGATATTAAGGTTACACCTGGTGTTGAATGTCTTAACTTAGCAATTTCTTCTGTAACTTTAAACCCAGGTAACTGCCCACCTTCACCAGGTTTTGCTCCTTGTGCAATTTTAATCTCTATTTCGTTACAGTTATTCAGGTATTTGAGTGTTACTCCAAATCTTGCTGAGGCTATTTGTTTAACTCTAGAATTAGCACTATCTCCATTTTTCATCTTAGTAAATCTTTTTTCATCTTCACCCCCTTCACCACTGCAAGAGGCTCCTTTAATTCTATTCATTCCTATTGCTAAAGTTTCATGTGCTTCTTTTGATAATGCGCCATGAGACATACTTCCACTTCCAAATCTTGTTAAAATATTTTCAATTGGTTCTACTTCTGTAATATCTAAAGAAGGATTTAAATTTTTTTCTCTAAATCCAATTAGATCTCTAAGATGTATGGGTGGAAGATTATAAATACCTTTTGTGTATTTTTTATAAGCTTCAAAAGAATTTGATGAAACTGCACTCTGCAAAAGATGAATGAGCTTACCTTGATATTGATGTACTTCACCATCTTTTCTGTACCTATAAATTCCTCCAATTGGTAAAACTGAATCTGCACCTTCAAATGCTTCTTTATGAATGGTTCTTAATTTTTTTTCTATTCCATTTAAGCCTATACCTGAAATTTTTGATAAAATTCCTGGAAAATATTCTGATGCTACTGTTCTACTTAAACCAACTGTTTCAAAATTACATCCACCTCTATAAGAGCTTATGACCGAAATTCCCATTTTTGACATTATTTTTAAAAGGCCATAATTTACTGACTGTACATACCTCTCTATGCACTCATCGTACCCAAACTTTCCAAATAATTTCTTCTCAAACCTCTGGTATAAGCTATCCAATGCTAAATAGGGATTAACTGTTGTAGCCCCAACACCTATGAGTGTTGCAAATGAATGTGTATCTAATGCTTCTCCAGTTTGAGCATTAATTGAAGCATAGCCTCTTAGTTTTTTTTTAATGAGATGTGTATTTATTGCACCAACACTTAATAGCATTGGAATGGGCAATCTTTCTTCAGAAGTACTTTTATCACTTAAGACTAATTGAGTAAGACCCTGCCTAACTGCAATTTCAGAATCTTTTTTAATTCTTTCAATAGAGGTTTCAAGATTTTCACTTTTATCAAAAGTACAGTCAATAGTTATTGATTTTTGACCAAAAAAATTAATAAATTTTTCTAACTGAGAGTTAGATAAAATGGGGCTATCTAAAACGTATATATTTTCTTCCGTTAAATTACTAAAATCTAAAATATTTCCAAGGTTACCAAAACGAGTTTTTAAACTCATAACCTTGTTTTCTCTTAAAGAATCAATTGGTGGGTTTGTAACTTGACTAAAATTTTGTCTAAAGAAGTGATAAAGCGGCCTGTAACGGTCAGATAAAACTGCAAGTGGAGTATCGTCACCCATTGAACCAATGGCTTCTTTAGCATCCTCCGCCATAGGGTGCAGAATAAGCTCTAAATCTTCTAAACTATAACCAAAAGTATGCTGTCTTTTTTTAAGTTCATCACCTGAAAAAGTAAATTTTTCATTTTTTATTGGGAATTTTTTTTCTAAATCAATTATTTGATTATTAAAATGTTTAAACTCTTTTGCCAGATAGTCTTTTATCTCAACATTAGAAAACACCTTGCCTTTTGCTATTCTTACCCCAAGAATTTCTCCAGGTCCTAATCTACCTTTTTTAAGAATTTGCTTCTCATCAATTTCAACCATTCCTGTCTCTGACCCTGCACATAGTATTTTATCTTTTGAAATAGTATATCTCATTGGGCGCAACCCATTTCTATCAGCAGCTACTATAGCCCACTCATTATCGGTAGCTGCAATAGCGGCTGGTCCATCCCATGGCTCCATGGTGCTATTTAAAAAATTAAATAGTTGTTGGTGATCTTTTGATAATGTTTGACTTTTTTTAGACCAGGCATCTGGAATTAACATTAATTTTGCGAGTGGTGCTGATTGGCCAGAAATATTTAAAAGTTCAAAAACACTATCTAATGCAGCAGAGTCTGATGATCCTGGCTGTATAACTGGTTTTAAATTTTCCATATCATCAAATAATGGGCTATCCATTTCTTGCTCATGAACTTTCATCCAGTTTTTATTTCCCTTTAGTGTGTTTATTTCTCCATTATGAGCTAATGCTCTAAAAGGTTGTGCCAGATCCCAACTTGGTGCTGTGTTTGTTGAAAATCTTTGATGGAATATTGCAAATCGAGATATAAACCTCTCATCCTTTAAATCTAAATAAAAATCTGCGATAGACTCTGCTAAAAACATTCCCTTATAAATAACTGACTTAGAACTTAGTGAGCAAATATAAAAACCTTCTATCGCATCTTTAATAGCTTCTTTTTCAATTTTTCTTCTAGATTCATAAATTTTTCTTTCTAATTCTTTTTCTGTTAAATCTTTATTATTATGTTTGAATAGTACTTGAGTAATTTCTGGTCTCGTAAGATTTGCTTTTTCACCTAAAACTTTTGGATTTACTGGAACTTGTCTCCATCCATAAATACTAAAATTACTTTTTGTTAATTCACTTTCAACTAAAGTTCTTGCATTTTCTTGTGCTTGATAATTGTTTCTGGGTAAAAAAATCATACCTACACAAATTTCTGAACCATCGTGGTCGTGACCTGTAATTTCTATTTTTTCAGCAAAGAAATCTGAAGGAATTTCCAAATGGATTCCAGCTCCATCACCTGTTTTTCCATCAGCATCAACAGCTCCTCTGTGCCAAACCGCTTTTAAGGCATTAATTCCATATTCAACTACTTTTCTAGATTTTTTACCCTCAGTAGAAGCAATTAATCCTACTCCACAAGCATCGTGCTCCATGTCTTTTGAATAAACATGACCATCTTCAAGAATTTTAAGGTTCTTTTTATAATTTTTCATTAAGCAACCTTTTCTTCACTAAGCTCTTTGCTTTCTAAAAAACTTTTTATTGATATTGCTACGTCTCTTCCATCTTTTATAGCCCAAACAACTAAAGATGCTCCTCTGATAATATCTCCTGCAGCAAAAACACCTGGTAAATTTGTTTCCATTGTATCAAAATCAGTTTTTAGTGTTCCCCATTTAGTAACATGCAGATCTTCAGATCCAAATAGTTTTGGTAAATTTTCAGGGTCAAACCCAAGAGCTTTAATTACTATGTCTGCTTTAATATTAAAGTGAGAATTATTTTGGATTTCTGGTTTACGTCTACCACTATCATCTGGTTCACCAAGTTTAATTTTATCTACCATCAAACCTTCAACTTTATTTGTTCCAATAAATTCTTTGGGACTAGATAGCCATACAAACTCTACTCCTTCCTCTTCTGCATTAGCCACTTCTCTAGCAGATCCAGGCATATTTTCTTTGTCTCTTCTATAAAGGCATTTAACTGATTTTGCTTTTTGTCTGATTGAAGTCCTAACACAGTCCATTGCAGTGTCACCTCCTCCAATTACAACAATATTTTTTCCTTCAGCATTTAAGGTTCCATTATCAAATAATTCTACCTTATCTCCTAATCCTTTTTTATTTGAAGCTGTTAAAAATTCCATAGCTGGAAATATATTTCCCAAATCTTTTCCTGGTAGATCTATTTCTCGAGCTTTATAAACTCCAGTTGCAATTAAAAGGGCATCATGTTTTTTTCTTAATTGCTCTAATGTAGCATCTTTTCCAACTTCAAAATTTTGAACAAATTTAATTCCACCTTCTTCTAATAAGTTGGTTCTTCTTTCTACAACAAATTTTTCTAACTTAAAATTTGGAATCCCGTAAATCATTAAACCACCAGCTCTATCATATCGATCGTATACTGTAATTTGATACCCTAACTTACGTAGCTGTTCTGCAGCAGCCAGTCCTGCTGGACCTGCTCCTATAATTCCAATACTTTGACTCTTTTCATTTTTAACTTTTATAGGGTTTACCCAACCTTGTTCCCATGCATTATCAGTAATATATTTCTCAACTGAACCTATAGTTACTGTTCCATGTCCCGATTGTTCGATTACACAATTTCCTTCACACAATCTATCTTGTGGACATATTCTTCCACACACTTCTGGCATGTTGTTGGTGCTTTGGGATAGTTCATATGCTTCTTTTAATCTTCCCTCTGCAGTTAATTTTAACCAATCTGGAATATTGTTGCTTAATGGACAATGTACCTGACAAAAAGGAACTCCACATTGTGAACATCTGCTAGATTGTTCACCTGCCTTTTCGTTAATAAACTCTTTATAAATTTCATTAAAATCTTCTTTTCTATTGCCAACTTCTCTTTTAGGTGGAGTTTGTTGACCTATTTTTACAAATTTAAGCATTTTTTCTGACATATATACCCTTTAATAAGATAACCATATAACACAGTTTTTAGTAATAAAAGACAAACAAGGTCAATATATATGACCTTAAATTTTCAATAAATACTGTTAACTCTTCTTATTTTGATTTGTGCATATCTAATATGTTCAAATGGAATTGTTTAAATCATCGAATATTTAAGCTACGAACCTTTAAATGTTCTCAAATATTATTGAAATTATAATCCTATCAATAGTTCAGGGCATATCAGAATTTTTGCCGATCAGTTCATCAGCTCATTTAAACATTGTTGAGATAATCTTTAATTTTAATTCTAACTCACTAATGATTGATGTTAGTCTCCATCTTGGCTCCTTACTTGCAATAATCTTTTATTTTAGAAGAGAGTTACTAGACCTTAGAAATAATCAAAAATTATTATCTTTGTTAATTATTGGCTCTATACCAATTGTAATAGCTGGATATATAATAAGCTCCACAGGTCTAGTTAATCTATTAGAAAATAATTTAAAGATAATTGCTTGGACAACATTAGTTTTTGGAATTATTTTATATGTTGCAGACAAAAGTAAATTTGATAAAAAAATATCATCCAACTTAAATTTTAAAACAATGTTATACATTGGTTTATTCCAAATACTTGCTTTAATACCCGGTGTGAGTAGAGCGGGAATTACAATAACAGCTGCAAGACTTTTTAGATTTAATAGATTTGATTCAAGTAAAATTTCTTTTCTGTTGGCTATACCTGCTATAGCTGGTGCGAGTGTGCTACAATTAAAAGATGCTATTGAACAAAGCTTTGAATTTAACTACCTTATACTAATATCAATTACTCTTTCTTTTTTATTTTCTTATTTTACAGTTAAGTTTTTTCTAGACTACATAAACAAATTTTCTTTAAATGTTTTTGTAATTTATAGAATTATTATTTCAATAATTTTATTTATAATAATATATAATTAATTTTTTTTCAATATTGGTGCTAATTGTGAAAATAAAACACCAAACAAAATAAATAAACACCCAAATAGATTATTTATATCTAAAATTTGATCTAATAAAATCCAAGCAGCAATTGTTGCAAAAACACCCTCTAAAGAAAAAATTATTGCTGATGGAGCAGGGGATATATTTTTTTGTGCATATATTTGCAAAACAAATGCAAGGCCTCCAGATAAAACTCCAGCGTATAAGATTTGAAATTTTTCTTTAAGAATATTAGACCAAATAAAGTCTTCAAAAATTAACCCTATAATTAATGATAAAGAGGCGACTATTAAAGTTTGAATTGCACCAATTGTTAATGGAAGATTGTAGTTTTCTATAATTTTACCAGTAAAGATAATGTGAGTGCTCCAGAAAAATGCACCCATTATTATAAGTGTATCACCTGTTCTAACCGTTGCACTGTAAAAATTAGTTAGCAAATAACCTCCCATCACACAAAGAAAAACAGAAGGCCAAATACTCCAGTGGATTGGTTTTTTATACATAAAAAAAATTATAAACGGGACCATTGGTACGTAAAAAATAGTAAAGAATGCTGCATTAGCAACATCTGTATAGAGTAAAGCCACTTGTTGAAGTGCCGATCCTAAGAATAAAGATAGGCCTATTAAAAGAGCTAAGTTGGTAAATTCTTTTTGATTTCTTTGGACTGATTTTGAAATATTTTTTCTTTCAAAGATAAAAGCTAAAGGGGCTACTACTAAAAAGCCTACAAAAAACCTAACCGCATTAAAAGTGAAAGGGCCAATGTCGTCCATTCCAGTATCTTGAGCAATAAAAGTTGTTCCCCATATGAATGTACAAAGTAATGCACAAAATAATGATGAGGTTTTTGACATTAAAATTTATACAGCTAATTTATAAGCAAAATTTTTGCCTAAATTTTCTTTTAGATCATTATTAAATCTAGCTGCTTCAGCTCCATCAATTATTCTATGATCATATGATAATGAAAGTGGTAACATTGTTCTTGTTTCAAATTTTCCATTAAAAAAAATTTGTTTTTTTTGTGCTTTACCAACTCCTAATATAGCAACTTCAGGATAATTTATTATTGGTGTAAAAAATGAACCTCCAATTCCTCCAAGACTTGTAATGGTCATAGATCCTCCAAAGAATTCTTTCTTATCTATTTTTAGGTTTCTACATTGGTCACTTACTGTTTTCAATTCATTGCTAATATAAGAAATGCTTTTATTGTCAGCATTTCTAATTTTTGGCACCATCAAACCATGTGGTGTGTCGACTGCAATTCCAACATGAAAATAATTTTTCATTGTTATTTTTCCATTTTCAATATCATCTATTGATGAGTTGAAACTAGGAAACTTTTTTAAAGATGCAACTAAAGCTTTAACAATAAAAGCTAAGGGAGTAATTTTTTTTCTTTCACCTGTGTACATATCAGTAAGTGAAGTTCTAAAATCTTCCATTTCAGTTATATCTGCTTCATCATGATTTGTTACATGAGGTATTGTAGTCCAAGAATTAACTAAATATGTAGAAGCTAATTTTTTAACCCTAGGCATATCTTTAACTTCAATTTCTCCAAAATCAGAATGAGGAAATTCACTAACAATTTTTTTTGATTGAACTTCAGTTTTATCTGAAGTTTTATTAATTTTAGAGGATATAAAATTTTTTACATCATCTTCTACAATTCTTCCTTGTCTCTCACTGCCAACTATCTCATTAATATTAACCCCAAGCTCTCGAGCAAATTTACGCACTTTTGGGCTTGCTGATGAAGCTTCTGAATTGTCTTTTTTTATTAAATTTTGTGTTTGTATAACTTTTTCAATTTTTTCTTTTTGATTTTGATTTGTAACTGGTTTTGCTTCTTTAATAGTTTTTTGCTCTATACTCTTTTCTTCTTCTCCAGATTGTTCTACAATTAATATTAAATCACCTTCTGAAACCCTATCTCCTACTTTAATTTTAACAGACTTAACCTTTCCATCAAAAGAAGCTGGTATTTCAACACTAGATTTGTCACTCTCAATTGTAATAATCGGATCATTTTTGGAAACTGACTGGCCATTTGAAACTAATACCTCAATTACCTCAACGTCTTTAAATTCCCCAATATTTGGTACTTTAATCTCTTTGTCTGACATCTTATAGTTTTGTTGGCATTGGTTTGCTGCTATCAATATTATACTTCTTTATGGCTTCTTTTGCATATTTTGATGCTATTAGCTGTTCTTTTGCTAATATACTTAATCCATAAGCAACAATATGCTCTTTATCAACTTCAAAAAATCTTCTAAGATTTTTTCTAGTATCACTTCTTCCATAACCGTCTGTTCCAAGAGAATAAAAACTTTTATCGGTATAAGGTCTAATTTGGTCAGAATTCATTCTCATATAATCTGAAGCAGCCAAAATTGGTCCTTCTGTTTTTCCTAAACACTGCTCTACATATGAAACTTTTTGGTCTTTATCTGGATTTAAAAGATTATATCTTTCAACTTCCATACCATCTTTTCTCAACTCATTAAAACTTGTGACACTCCAAATTTCACTATCTATTTGGTATTCATTTTGAAGAATTTCAGCAGCAGCCATCATCTCTCTCAATATTGTACCTGAGCCTAAAAGTTGAATTTTAGTTTTTTTATGTCTGTTAAATTCTTTAATTTTATACATTCCTTTAAGAATTCCTTCTTCACAATTTTTATCTTTTGGCATACTTGGATGTGAATAATTTTCATTCATAGTAGTAATATAATAAAAAATGTTCTCATTTTTTTCATGCATTCTTCTCAAGCCTTCTCTAAAAATCACAGCAAGCTCATAATGAAATGTTGGATCATATGAAATACAATTTGGAATTGTCGATGCAATTAAATGACTATGACCATCTTGGTGCTGTAATCCTTCTCCTGCTAAAGTAGTTCTTCCTGCGGTTGCTCCAATTAAAAAACCTCTAGCTTGACTATCTCCACCTGCCCATGCAAGGTCACCTATTCTTTGAAAACCAAACATAGAATAAAAAATATAAATTGGTATCATTTCAATATCGTGATTAGTGTAGGAGGTTGCAGCAGCAATCCATGATGACATTGCTCCAGCTTCATTAATTCCTTCTTCTAGAACCTGTCCAGTTTTCTCTTCTCTGTAAGAACTTAACTGAGCAGAATCTTCTGGTTCATACTTTTGACCTTCGTGTGCATATATTCCTATTTTTTGAAAAAATCCTTCCATACCAAAAGTTCTTGCTTCATCAGGAATAATTGGAACTAACCTGGGTGAAATATTTTTGTCTCTTAATAAATTTGTAAACATTCTAACCAATGCCATGGTTGTAGACATTTCTTTTTCACCCGTTGATACTTTCATAAAATCAAAAATATCTTTTGCTGGTGCTTTAATGGGTTTTGAATATGTTGTTCTTTCAGGTAAGAAACCACCAAGTCTCATTCTCTTTTCTTTAATATATTTAATCTCTAATGATTTTTCATCAGGCTTAAAATACTCAACATTTTTTACTTGCTCGTCTGTTAATGGGACATCGAAACGATCTCTGTAGTACAACAAGTCATCAACATCTAATTTTTTAGTTTGGTGGGTAGTATTAACACTTTCTCCTGTCTTACCCATTCCATATCCCTTAATGGTTTTAGCAATTATAACCGTTGGGCTACCTTCATTTTTTGATGCCTGGTCGTATGCTGCATAAACTTTATGAGGGTCGTGACCACCTCTATTTAATCTCCAAATATCTTTATCTGATAGGCTGGAAACTAATTCTTGTGTCTCTGGATATTTTCCAAAAAATCGTTCTCTAACATAAGCTCCATCTCTAGCTTTCATTGCTTGGTATTCACCATCTACAGTTTCATTCATAGCTTTAACCAAATGACCTGTTTTGTCATTAGTAATCAATGAGTCCCAATAGGAACCCCAAATTACTTTAATTACATTCCAACCAGCTCCTCTAAAACTTCCTTCTAGTTCTTGAATAATTTTTCCATTACCTCTTACAGGTCCATCTAACCTTTGAAGGTTACAGTTTACGACAAATATTAAGTTATCTAACTTTTCTCTAGCAGCCAATCCTATTGCACCTAAAGATTCAGGTTCATCCATCTCTCCATCACCAAGAAATGCCCAGACTTTTCTGCCTTCATCTTTAATTAGCCCTCTATTAATTAAATACTTCATGTACCTTGCTTGATAAATTGCAAGCATAGGTCCTAAACCCATTGATACAGTTGGAAACTGCCAAAACTTTGGCATCAGCCAAGGGTGTGGGTATGAAGAAAGTCCACCTGGTTTTACTTCTTGTCTAAAACTATCTAATTGTTTTTCATTTAACCTACCTTCTAGAAATGCTCTAGCATATACGCCTGGTGCACTATGACCTTGAAAATAAACTAGATCCCCACCAAAGTTATTATTTTTAGCTCTCCAAAAATGATTCATGCCTACGTCATAAAGTGTTGCTGCCGATGCAAATGTACCTATATGGCCACCCAATTCTGGAAATTTTTTATTTGCTCTAACAACCATAGCTGCTGCATTCCATCTAATTAAGGATCTAATTCTTCTTTCAATATTCTGATCACCATTTGATTTAACTTCTGCTTCTGGTGGAATAGTATTGATATAAGGAGTGTGCTGCGTATAGGGAATATTTGCTCCTTCTCGATAAGCTTTATTAATTAATTCTTTTATCAAAAAATGAGCTCTTTGATTTCCATCTTTTGCAACAACTGCCGACAAAGATTCTAACCAATCTTGAGTTTCTAAAGGATCAATATCATTATTATTTGTAACCTGAATTATTGTTTGTTTTTTTTCTTCAACTGAATTTAGCTGAATAGTTTCTTCTTTTTTTTCATTCTCTAAAACTGATTCAGCTTGTTTAATAATGCTTTCTGTATCTTTGGGAATTGGTTTTTCTGAGGGACTCTCTTTTGAAGACTCAACACTTAATAATAAATCACCCTTGGAAACCTTATCACCCACTTTAACATTTACAGATTCTATCTTTCCCGAAATTGTTGATGGAATTTCGACACTAGATTTGTCACTTTCAATAGTAACAACAGGGTCGTTTGAATTTATTTGATCTCCTGGTTTTACTAAAAGTTCAATAACTTCAACTTTTTCAAATTCACCAATATCTGGAACAAGTAATTTTTCGTTCATTATTTAAATCGATTTATATACCTAAAAAAAAGTATATCTCTCATTATTTTAGCACACTATTAGGCTTTTTATGCACACCTGTATTTTTATTGAACAAAAAACTTTAAAATAACTAAAAGATAAAATTTTAATTTCTTTCAATACACATGGCTATTCCCATTCCACCACCAATACAAAGAGTGGCACAACCTTTACTTTTACCTTGTCTTACCATTTCGTGAATAAGGGTTACTAAAATTCTAGTTCCTGAGGCTCCAATTGGGTGTCCTAATGCAATTGCACCACCATTCACATTTATAATTTCTTTAGGAATTTTAAGGTCTCTAATTACAGCAATACTTTGTGCTGCAAATGCTTCATTGATTTCAAATAAATCAACATCTTCAATATTCCATCTAGCTTTTTTTAAAGCCATATTCACAGCTGGTATTGGACCAAGCCCCATCAATGACGGCTCAACACCACAGGACGCCCAGGATACCACTTTAGCTAATGGCTCTATTTCTCTTAGCTCAGCCTCTTCTCTAGACATCAATACGGTTGCTGCTGCTCCATCATTTATTCCTGATGAGTTACCTGCAGTAACTGTTCCATTTTCTTTAAAAATAGTCTTTAACTTTTTTAAATCTTCTAAGTTTACATTACCTCTTGGATGTTCATCTTTCTCAAAAATAAAATTTTTGTCATCTGTATTAATATTTAATTTGATTAACTCATTTTTAAACTTATCTTCATTTATGGCTTTTTGAGTTTTTTCTTGCGAATTTAATGCAAACATATCTTGTTCGTCTCTAGAGATTTGGTACTTATCTGCTATATTTTCTGCAGTAACACCCATGTGATAGTTATTAAATGAGTCTGTTAGTCCATCATTGACCATCGTATCAACTAATTTATTTTCAGATAATTTTTTATTTTCTCGATAAAAAATTGTATGTGGTGCTCTAGACATATTTTCTTGTCCACCAGCAACTATAATTTTACTTTCTCCTAATTTAATAGATTGATAGCCTGAAATTACAGATCTTAATCCAGACCCACATACTTGATTAATTATATGTGCTGGTTTTGAAACTGGAATTCCAGCATGAATAGAAGCTTGTCTTGCTGGGTTTTGTCCTAATCCTGAAGTGAGAACATGTCCCATAATCACCTCGTCAATATCATCAGATTTTAATTTTGATTTATAGACAGATTCTTTAATAGCTAGTGCACCTAGTTTATCAGCACTAAGACCTTTTAAAGATCCTTTATATGTGCCTATAGGCGTTCTTAATGCTGCCGTTATAACTACATCATTTGGTTTTTTGCTCATTGATAATACAGCATAATATTTTATAACTTAAATTACATTAAAAACTTTGATATGTTGGGTAAATTATTTAATTAAGGACCGCTGGCCAAATTGGATAAGGCGCTCGGCTACGAACCGGGAGATTCCAGATTCGAGTTCTGGGCGGTCCACCAAAAAGGGAAATAAAATGTTAGATTGGCTACTAAAATCATCGCTACAAAAATCGGTTATATATTTTTTTATAATTGTTTTTATAATTTTATTAATTTTAACTTTCATATTATAAAGAGCTATGAGTAATGAATTTGAGCAAATAAGTATTAAGCCTGGGTTTATGAAACACAATGGTGGTGTTTTATTTAGAACTATTTCTGAAACAGAATATGAGTTTAAAACTACAATTAAGGAAAATCATTTAAATGCTGCTGGGATAACTCACGGTGGTTATTTATCAGCCTTAATTGATGCAGGAGCGGGTACCGCAGCTCACAGAGCATCTGGAAATGCACCTTGCGTAACTATTTCATTAGATCTAAAATTTATTGGTGCCTCTAAAGTGGGTGATGTAGTTACTGGTTTTACAAGAATTCTTAAAAAAACTAATACACTGGTATTTTTATTTTGTGAGCTTAAATGTAATGATAAAATTATAACTTCAGCATCGGGGATATGGAAAATTTTAAAAATAAAACCATCTGATCTTGGTCCTGGTGGATAATTATTCTTTTCTTCTAGAGTTAAAATAACCAAATATAATTAACAATAAAATCGCTACTGGGTAAATAATTCCTTTATTTGGTCTATCTGCATTTTCTAATTTAAATTCACTTATATAATCACCAGTTTCAAATCCTATTTTTTTGGCCTCACCATTCCACTGTAAAGTATCTACAACAACCCTGTCATTTTCTCTGATTAAACTAATTCCATATTGTTCTAAACTATATTCTGATTCAAAAGTATTTTTGTTAATTATAAATAACTTATACCTTTCACCATAATTACTTGGACGTATTACCTTAAATCTAGCTTCCTTACTGGGATCTAGCTTCATTGAATAAATTTTATTAATATCCATGTAATTATATTTTGGATAAAATTTATTTAAAACAAATTCTGGTGCTAATAGTGAAATAGAGATTAATAAAAAAATTATGATCTCATACCATCTTAATCTATTTATAAACCAAGCTTGAGTTGCAGAAGTAAAAACCAGTATTCCTATTAAAGAAGTAATAATTACTAAAAGTCCATGCCAAATATTTTCAATGCCTATCAATAACAATTCGTGATTAAATAAAAACACGATAGGCAAAATACCTGTTCTTAGACTGTACCAAAAAGCTTGCAGACCAGTTTTAAGAGGATCTCCCCCTGAAATGGCAGCCGCAGCATATGATGCAAGACCAACTGGAGGAGTGACATCGGCCATTAAACCAAAATAAAAAACAAATAAATGAACTGCTATAAGGGGAAAAACAAATCCAGATGCATTTCCAACATCAACCAATACTGTTGCCATTAAAGAAGCTACTACAACATAATTTGCAGTGGTTGGGAGACCCATACCAAGTATTAGACATAAAATTATTGTTAGAAATAATAAAATAACAACATTATCTTTTGCAATAAACTCTATAACTATAATTAAATTTGTACTTAAGCCTGTTGAACCGACGGCTCCAACTATTATGCCAGCTGTTGCTATTGCTATTCCAACACCAACCATATTTAAGGCACCTTTTTCAAAACCAACTATAGTTTGATTAAACCAAGTTTTTATTGCTACTTTAAAATCTGGATTCTTAAATAATATATAACCAAGGTTTACAATTATTAATGCAATCGTTGCAAAAAATATTGAGTATGAGGCAGTAAACCTTAAATAAACCAGCATATATACCAAAACAAAAATAGGTATCAAAAAATGCAATCCTGATAAAAATGTTTTCTTTAAATTTGGAATGTCAGCATCATCCATTCCTTTTAAATTTAATTTTAAAGCTTCAAGATGAGAAATATAAAACAATGCAACATAAGAAATAATCGCTGGTAGAAATGCATGTTTAACAACTTCAAAATAAGTAACTCCTAAAAAACTTGCCATCACAAATGCTGCAGCTCCCATTACGGGTGGCATTAACTGTCCATTAACTGATGATGATACCTCTATAGCGCCAGCTTTTTCTTTAGAAAAACCAGTTTTTTTCATAATTGGAATTGTAAAAGTTCCAGTTGTAACTGTATTTGCAATTGAAGATCCTGATATTAAACCAGTCATTCCAGATCCTAAAATTGCTGCTTTTGCAGGTCCTCCTCTCATTTTGCCAACCATAGCAAAAGCTAGGTCTAAAAAGTATTTACCTCCACCAGCCGTTTCTAGAAGCGCCCCAAATAAAACAAATAAGAAAATGAAATCTACAGAAACACCTATAGGAATTCCAAATATAGCTTCTTGATCAAACCACTGAAATCCAATCAATCTATTTAATGAAAGTCCACCATGAGAAATTATTTCTGGTGCATATCTACCAAAATATGAAAAGAGTAAAAAACAAACTGCAATAATGACTAATGGTAAACCAAACACTCTCCTTGTTGCTTCGATTAATATTAAAATTCCACAACTTCCAATAATTAACTCAACTGGTAAATTAAATTTTTCCCAAATTGTAACAGTTAAAAGAATTCCCCCTCTATCCACTAGCTGATCATAAAAAAAATAAATATATAAACAACAAAATGCAGCAATAAAACTAATTAGAATATCAAATAAAGAAATTTTTTTTCTTTTAGAAATTGGATAAATTAAAAAAGCTAGAATTAAAGCAAAACCTAAATGAATAGCCCTAGCAGGAAGTCCTCTAAACATTCCAACATCAAACATAAAAGGAAATGGAGAAGCATACCAAAGTTGGAATAATGACCAAATTATTGCAATACTTCCAACAATTTTTAAATGTAGTCCAGTAAGATTTCTAGTTGGAGATAAATCCTCACTAATCTTACTTTCTGCTTTATCATCAATATTTTGATTCATATTAAAAAAGATACTTTATAACAAAAAAAAGGCCCAATAAATATATCAGGCCTTTTAATTTAATTAAGTCGTTGGATTACATTAATCCAGCTTCTTTATAATATTTAATTGCACCTGGGTGTAATGGAGCTGACAAACCAGCAGCTATCATGTCTTCTTTTTTTAAAGAAGCAAAAGCAGGGTGTTGTTTTTTGAAATCATCAAAATTTTCCATCACAGCTTTAACAACTAGGTATACAAGCTCATCAGAAACATTAGCCGAAGTTACTACGGTAGCTTTAACACCAAAAGTAGTTACGTCTTTTTTCTGTCCTGTGTAAGTTCCTTTAGGAATTACAGCTTTAGCATAATAAGCAGCACCATCAATTAGTCCTTGAACTTCAGGACCAGTTAAGTTGATGGGTAAAGCTTTTGCCCCACAAGAAGCTGCATTCTCCATAGCTCCATTTGGAAACCCTACCGAGTAACCAAAAGCATCAATCTTACCATCACATAATGCTTTTACTTGTTCGGATGAAGTTAATTCAGTAGTTGATTTAAAGAAGCTATTGTTAACTCCCTTTGCATTCATAAGTACTTCCATAGTTCCTCTTTGACCTGAACCAGCGTTACCAATGTTTACAACTTTTCCTTTAAGCCCAGCAAAATCTTTTACTTTTGCTTTTTTTCTTGCCCAAATTTGAAAAGGTTCATTGTGTACTGAGAATACAGCTCTTAAGTCACTGTACTGTTTACCTTCCCATTTGCTTGATCCATTTACAGCATGATATTGCCAGTCAGACTGAGCTACACCAAATTGAAATTCACCAGCTGCGATTTGACCAATATTATAATTTGATCCACCAGTTGAAGGCGCAGTACATCTGTAAGCTTTATCTATACCTTTTTTTCTTCCATGTTCTTTAGCAATTGCTGATTTATGCAACATTTTGCAAATTGCGTTACCAGTTTGGAAATATACACCAGTTGGTCCGCCTGTTCCTATCGTAAAAAACTCTGCAGATTTTGCAACACCGGTAAAAGATAAAGATGCAACAAAAATTAGTAGAGCACTTGATAGAGATGTTATTATTTTTTTCATATTTTCTCCTCTATATCGTTATTTTTATTAATTAAATTTAACAGTAATTAAGTGAGTATGTATAGCTGGTAGTTATGTTGATGTTGACCATTTTTTTAACTTATCAACACCCTCCACTATTTTGGGAGCAAGTTTTAAGATTAAACCATCATCAATTTTTTTTCCATTTTGACTATGCTTCATAAACTCTTGACCATCAAAGTCTGTAAAGCTTAGTCTTGCTAACATTTGATTTTTATCAAAACCAAAATCTGATCCTGGTAGTAACGCTACACCTGTCTCCTTTAAAATATTGTCACACATTTCTGTTGATGTATTAAATTTTTTATTTAAAAATTCTGGCATAAGATAAAACCCGCCTTGGGGCTTATTAATTAAAATCTTGTTTGATTTTAGGTTTTCATAAACATAATTACCAACTGCTTTAAGAATATTTTTAGAACTATCAATATATTTGCTATGATCGTTTGTATAAGCGGTAATTGCAGCATATTGAATTGGCGCACTGACAGCAGAAAAAGTTTCACTAGCTAAAACATTAATTGAGTTTTTTAAAATATTTAAAGAGTCTGGAACTACAAAATAACCCAATCTCCAACCACCTGCACCACACCATTTACTTAAACCAGTGCTTATAATAGTTTTTTCAGGACAAAAACTTGAAATAGATTTGAACCCTTCATCAAAACTCAACTCAGAATAAATTTCATCTGATAAAATAATAAGATTATATTTTTTAGCAATCTCACTAATTTCTTCTAGATTTTTACAAATCTGCCCAGATGGATTATTTGGTGAATTTAAAAATAATAGATAATTTTTATTTTTATCCTTTAAAATAACCTCTTCAATTTCAGATCCAGTAGGAAACCAATTGTTTTCTCTTTTTGTTTGAATTGATTGAATTTTATTTCTTCCAAGAATTGCTTGTGGGGCATAAGAAACCCAACTTGGTGCTGGCAATATTATTTCTCCATCAAATAAGATTTGTAGTAAAAACATTAATTCTTTTGAGCCAGGACCTATAATTACATTTTCAGGTTTGTAATCATAATCTTTTTTAACTGATGTATATTTTGCGACAGCATCTCTAAGCTCATTAAGACCTTGCATTGGTAAATATTTATTTTGATAGGCATTATCTTTTAACGCGTTAACTATATCAGTTGGTATTTGGAATGGAGATTGGCCAAATCCAAATTTAAATATTTTTTCACCTTTATCTTCTAACTTTTTAGAGATTTCATTAATCTTTAAAGTAGAGGATGGTTCTAGACCTTTAACTATATTTTTTAACATTTAATAATTTAATTCCTTTAAATTTTTATACTGATCTAAAACTCTGGGGTTTGCTAGCGCTTCTTTATTTTTAGTTTCGTTTCCTTCTATTGTATTTTTTACAGCTAGTTCAACTATTTTTCCATTTTTAGTTCTTGGAATGTCGTCAACTACTATAATTTTAGATGGAACATGTCTTGGGGATGCATTTTTTCTAATTTGTATTCTAATTTTTTTTAATAAATCTTCATCGAACACGTATTTGGCGTTTAAAACTATAAATAAAATAATTCTAACGTCATTATCCCATGCTTGACCAACAACAATGGACTCTTTGATTTCTACAAACTTTTCTACCTCAGAATATATTTCAGCAGTTCCAAGTCTCACTCCTCCAGGGTTAAGTGTCGTATCTGATCTACCATGGATAATAAAACCACCACCTTTCTTTATCTCTGCATAGTCACCATGATACCATGTGTTCAAAAAATTATTAAAATATGCTTTTTTAAATTTAATATCATTTTTATCATTCCAAAATTTTAAAGGCATTGATGGGAAAGGGCTTTTACAAACTAGCTCTCCTTTTTTATCTTTTAAAGATTCACCTTTTTCATTAAAAACATCAACGTTCATACCTAAACCTTTATTTTGTATTTCACCTAGAATTACCGGCTGGTATAAATTTCCCAAGACAAAACAAGATACAATATCGGTACCCCCGGAAATAGAGGATAAATGAACATTTTTTTTTACGTTCTTGTAGATATATTTAAACCCATCATTTGATAACGGGGATCCAGTAGAACAAATTGTTCTTAATTTTGATAATTTATACTTATATTTTAAAGTAGGCTTAGATTGACGAAGAGCATCAATATATTTTGCACTAATACCAAATAAAGTAATTTTTTCTTTTTCAGCTATTTTTAGTAACAAATCATCTTTTTTATACATTGGTGACCCATCAAATAAAACAATAGATGCCTTGGAAGCCAAGACGCTTACCAACCAGTTCCACATCATCCATCCACAAGTAGTAAAATAAAAAACATTATCACCTTCTTTAATATCACAATGGAGTTGATGCTCTTTTTTATGTTGAAGTAAAACTCCTCCGCTCCTATGACATATACATTTTGGTTTTCCTGTGGTTCCACTTGAATATAAGATTGCAAGATCTTGCTCAAAATCAAATTTAGGAAATTGAATCTGTTCAGATTCTTGTTTCATTAACTCACTCCATTTAAGTACTTTTGATTTTTTAGATGTATATTTATTTTCTAAATATTTTTCACCTGGGTAATTAACAATAACAACATATTCAATAGAAGGTATTTCTTTTAAAATTAGAGGAACTCTTTCTAAAATATTTATTATTTTTCCATTATAAAAATACTTATCTACTACAAATAAAACTTTAGGGCTAATTTGTGAAAAACGTTCTACTACACCTTTAACACCAAAATCTGGTGAGCATGAGGACCATATTATTCCTAAAGAAGAGGAGGCTATAAATGCCTCAATAGTCTCAATAGTATTGGGCATATATGCTCCAACCCTATCTTTTTTTTTAATTTTAATACTTTTTAAAAATTTAGATATTTTACTTACATTAATGTTTAGTTCGTACCAGCTTCTTTCTTCTCGAAAACCATTCTCACTAACGAATGTTATTGCTTTATTCTTATTATTTTTTGAGAGTAAATTTTCAGCAAAGTTTAATTTTGAATTTAGTAAAAATTTATTTTTATAAAATATTTTTGATTTTTTTATTTTAATTTTACTCTTAAATCCTTTAATTTCAGAAAAATCCCAAATAGAGCTCCAAAAATTACCTGGGTTTTCAATACTCCATTTTAAAATATTCTCATATTTTTGATTAAATCTTTTTTTGAATTTTTTTGAAATGAATTGCTCATAGCTCGATAAAAGAGATTTTTTTTTCTGACCAGGTGACGCTTCCCACAATTTTTTATTCATAACTTTGCTACAAAATACTAATACAGAATTGTTTTTTATTATGTTAAATTAATTAGTGTATAAAGTGCAAATGAGAACTTTTATCCTTACGATTCGGTCATGTTTTAGTCTATTTTTGTTCTTTATGAGCAACAATATGTGGTGGAGAAAATATTAGAGGTACCATCAATAGAAATGTCTAAAAATAAAATCACAGCTGTTCTCGGTCCAACAAATACCGGTAAAACTTACTTAGCAATTGAAACTATGCTTTCTTTTGATTCGGGTATGATTGGCTTTCCTCTAAGACTACTTGCACGCGAAGTGTATGATAAAATTATTGAAAAAATAAGCATAGATAAAGTTGCTTTAATTACTGGTGAAGAAAAAATTATCCCTGCAAATGCAAAATATTTTCTTTGTACAGTTGAGTCTATGCCAATTAATAAACATTTAGATTTTGTTGGGATAGACGAAATACAAATGTGTGCAGATCATGAAAGAGGTCATATTTTTACTGATAGATTATTAAATCTTCGTGGAGAAAAACTAACAATGCTTATGGGTTCAAGCACTATTAAAAGTATAGTAAATAAACTAGATGAGGATACTGAATTTATAAACAGAGAAAGACTTTCTCAACTTTCATATGTAGGTCATAAAAAAATTTCAAGAATAAATAGGAAGACAGCAATAATAGCTTTTTCAACTGAAGAAGTTTATGCAATTGCAGAACTTGTTAGAAGACAAAAAGGTGGAGCAGCTATTGTTATGGGGTCATTAAGCCCTAAAACGAGAAATGCTCAAGTTCAATTATATCAGTCTGGTGATGTTGATTTTCTTGTTGCAACTGATGCAATTGGAATGGGAATTAATATGGATTTAGAAAATGTTTTTTTTTCAAATTTAAAAAAATTTGATGGAAGAAAGTTAAGGCGTCTTAACATGTCTGAAATTGGACAAATTGCTGGAAGAGCTGGTAGATATTTAAATGATGGAAATTTTGGAATTACTGGTGACTGTAAAGAGATTTCTGCAGAGGAGGTTGAGCTGCTCGAAAATCACAAATTTGAAGAAATTAAAATGCTTTTTTGGAGAAATTCTAATTTAAATTTTAATAACGCTTTAAGTTTAATTAAATCACTTGAAGAAAAGCCTAATAGAGATTGGTTAAGAAAAATACACGAGTGTGGAGATGAAAAACTTTTAAAATATTTTTTAAAAGATATGGACGGTCACAACATTAAAAATAACCAAGAAACATTGGAATTACTTTGGGAATGTTGTCAAATTCCAGATTTTGTAAAAAAAACTTATGGCAACCATCTCGAAGTGGTTAGTAAGGTTTTTAGCTTTTTAAATGGTAAAGGTGGCAAAATTACTAATGATTATATGAGATTACAGTTAATAAAGTTGGATAAATTAGAAGGAAATGTTGATTCTTTATCAAATAGAATTGCAAATGTTAGAACTTGGTCATATGTTTCAAATAAAATTAATTGGGTTGAAAGTCAAAGTTATTGGATAGAAAAAACTAAACTATTAGAAGACAGATTATCTGACAGATTACATGAAGAGCTTACTAAAACTTTTATCGATAAAAGAGCAAGTGTTCTTGCAAGGGGATTAAAACAGGATATAGAATTTAAAACTGAGATAATGGAAGATAATAAAGTAATAATTGATGAGCAGTTTATTGGTGATTTGAAAGGTTTAAGATTTGAGATAGATTTAAAAGCTGGTGCGCTTGAAACTGATATTAAGTCATTAAAAAAAGCAGCAAGACAAACTGTGGGCCCAGAACTGCAAAAAAGAATTCAATCTATTATTGATACAGGGTTGATAGAAATAAAAGATGATTTTAAAATTTATTGGAAAAATTTTCCAATTGCTAAATTAATAGCTGGTAAAGATTATTTAAACCCTGATATATTTTTAATAGTAGATGATATTCTGGAAAATGATGACAAGCAAAAATTATCAGAGTTTATTGGAAATTGGATTAAAGAAAAAATAAAGCTCGTATTGAAAAGCCTGATTGACTTAAAAAATTTAAAAGAAAGTAACTCTTCCATTAAAGCATTAGCTTACCAATTATATGAAAATAATGGTGTTATTAAAAGAGAAGTAGTAGCTGAATACTTAAAGAAACTTGGTCAAGATGAGAGAAAAATTTTAAGAGATTTGGGTGTTAAATTTGGAAGATACCATGTTTTTTTATTTAGATTACTAAAGCCTGAAGCTGTTTCCTTAAGAACCCTACTGTGGAAAAACTTTAATCAAAAAAACTTGAATTTAACTCCTCCTACTTTTGGCTTAAATTTTTTGGATGATAAAAATATAAGAGATAAACATTTTATGCTTCTTTGTGGCTTTGAAAATTTTGATAATTATTATGTTAGAATTGACATTCTAGAAAGATTGTTTGTGCTAATTATTAACGCTAGCCCCGAAAAGGATAAAGAAATTAAACTAGTACCAGAGATGCTTAATTTATTAGGATGTAGTAAAGAAAATTTTAAAAGATTAATTGAGAAAATGAATTACAAAACACTCGAAAAAGACAAGGATATTTATTTTAGGTACAGTCCACAAAAACAAATTAAAAAGCCTTTTAAAAAGACGGTCCCTGTAAACAATCCATTTAAAGTATTAAAAAATTTTAATTTTAATTAATGATAAGCTTTTTTAAAAATAAAGAAAAGGAGAAGGATACAGTGAATAGTGATAAATCTTATTCTAATATTGCTGCTTTATTAATTCATGTAGCAAAGATTGATGAAAATTATGAAGATAAAGAAAAAGAGATTATTAGAAAAACTTTAATTGAATTGGGTGCAACAATTTCAAATATAGACAAATTAATTGCAGATGCATTAGTTATTGAAGAAAATTCTAACCAAATACTAAATTTTACAAGAGAGGTCAAAAATGCTCCTGAATCGGATAAAATTAGAATTATTGAGTCTCTATGGAAAATTATTTATTCAGATGATAACGCAGATATGTATGAGACAAACTTGATGAGGAGACTAGCTGGTTTATTATATATAGATGCAAAAACCATGGGTGACTTAAAAGAAAAAGTAAAAAAAAAATTATCTAAATGACATACCTAGTAAATGACAAATGTATTAAGTGTAAATTAATGGACTGTATTGAAGTTTGTCCTGTTGATTGTTTTTACGAAGGCAAAAATATGGTTGTAATTAAACCGGATGAGTGTATAGATTGTGGCGTTTGCGAGCCAGAATGTCCAGTAGACGCGATAGTAGCAGATACTGAGTCTGGAAGTGAAAAATGGCTTGAAGTGAATACAAAATATTCTGAAGTTTGGCCAAATATAACTGAGAAAAAAGATCCTCCTAAGGATCATGAAAAGTATAAAAATGAAGAAAACAAGTACGACAAATATTTTAGCGAAAATCTTTAAAAAAACTCCTGAGAAAAAAGTACAAAAAAAAACTAAAGTAAAGGTAGTTAAAAAGTCTACAGCTCCTAAAGCTAAAGTTGTTAAAAAAACTAAAGCAACAAAAGTAGCTACAACTAAAATTAAAAAAAATTTAAAAACAGTTTCAAAAAAAGCTGCTTCAGTAAAAGTAGATATAAAAACTGATAATTTAAGAATTTCAAAAAGTAATGAAGTTAAGCCTGAGATTAAAAAAATTAAAAAACAAGATACAGAAAAAAAAGAATATAAAGTTAAAGATTACGTTGTTTACCCAAAACATGGTGTTGGCCAAATTACAGAGTTTAAAAAAATTAATATTGGTGGAATTGATGTTGAGACTTATGTTCTTAAGTTTGAAAAAGACAAAGCCAATGGTATGGTTCCTGTAAATAAGCAATCTCATCTTAGACCTCTTGCAACAATAAATCAGGTCAATAAATGTATATCTATATTAAAAAGTAAGCCAAAAATTAAAAGGTCCATGTGGAGTAGAAGAGCACAGGAATATGAAGCAAAGATTTCTTCAGGCAAAATCTATGAGCTTGCAGAAGTTGTTAGAGATTTAAATAAAGGTGACGACTTAATGGTTGATCAATCATACAGTGAGAGACAATTGTTTGAAAAAGCGTATGAAAGAATTTTATCAGAATTTCAAATAGTGATGGGTGTATCATTAGAAGATACGCAGAAGAAATTAGATAAAGCATTAAAGAGAAATTTAGAAAGCCAAGCAAAAGCTATAGCTGCACCAACGAAGGTTAAAGAACCTGCTGCAGAACCTGATACTGATTCAGAGCCAATTACCAATACTGAAGATTAAAAATTAGGGCAAAAAAAAACGCCTCTCACACATAACGTCATGAGAAGCGTTTTTTGAAAAGTCTAAGATACTATCTTTTTCTTTTCTTCGCTTTTTTAGCTTTTTTAGCTTTTTTCTTAGTTTTCTTTTTAGCTTTTTTAGCTTTTTTCTTTGTAGCCATCTTTAGCTCCCTGTTTAAGTTAAACGAATCAAAGTGATTCGCTGTTAACTTATTTTTATTTTTTTATACAAGTGATGTCAATTCATTAATTAATTAGTAAATTGCAAATTTATTTTTTAATAAAAAGTTTTTTTTAATCCTTTTATTATGTAAAAAACATTAGCGTTTATGC
>CAJQRP010000003.1 GCA_905612365.1 uncultured Candidatus Pelagibacter sp.
AATCGAGTTAGATAATAATATCTCACTATCAAGTTGAGGATTGGCTATCTTATTTTTTCGTAGGACATTTATTCCTTCATTCAGAATATTTTCTATATTCATTTTAATTAAGATTGCTCAATTTTTCTTCTTGTGCTTGCAGAGTTAAGCTTTCTACCATCTCATCAAAAGCTTCACCTTCTAAAAAGGCTTCAAGCTTGTGTAAAGTTAGATTAATACGATGGTCTGTTACTCTTCCTTGTGGAAAATTATATGTTCTAATTCTTTCAGAGCGGTCTCCAGTTCCTATTTTACTTTTTCTATCTTGTGATCTTTCACCCTCTATTCTTGATCTTTCCAATTCATAAAGTCTTGATCTTAAAATTAACATTCCTTTTGCTTTATTTTTGTGTTGTGATTTTTGATCTTGTTGAGATACGGATAGTCCTGTTGGAATATGAGTAATTCTCACAGCACTATCGGTTGTATTAACAGATTGTCCTCCTGGGCCGCCAGCTCTAAACACATCAATTCTTAAATCTGAATCATTTATTTTTATATCAACCTCTTCTGCTTCTGGTAGTACGGCTACTGTTGCAGCAGAAGTGTGAATTCTTCCCTGAGTTTCTGTATCTGGAACCCTCTGAACACGATGAACTCCACTTTCATACTTTAATGTTGAATAAATATTTTTTCCTCTAATTGATGCAATAACTTCTTTGAGTCCCCCTGCCTCACTCTGAGACATGCTTATTAATTCTAATTCCCATTTTTTTTGATGACTAACTTTTTCATACATCTTGAAAAGATCTGAAGCAAATAAACTTGCTTCTAAACCACCCGTTCCAGCTCTAATTTCTATAATTGCATTTTTTTTATCTGCTTCATCCTTTGGTAATAAAAATAGTTTTAATTTTTTTTCTATGGTTTCGTTTTCTAATTTTAAATCTTTTAACTCTACTTCAGCCATTTCTTTAAACTCATTATCACTGCTAGAATCACCTAATATTTTCTCTAGGTCCTTTTTTTCTCCCTCATAAGAAAAATATTTTCTGGCGTCATCAATTACATCATTTAAATCTGAGTATTCTTTTGATTTTTCAGCAAAAAGTTTTTTATCTACTTCACCTGATGACAATTCTTTCTCCAAAATAGAGTGCTTAGATATTAAATCTTCAATGGTTTTTAGAGGTATCATTATATTTATAATTTTTTATCAAGTTCAGCAGCTTTTTTTTCAACTTCACTTACAACTCTTGATATTATGTCTTCTGATAAAACTTTTTCACTTTGAATACCAGATAAATAGAGCATATTATTCCCTTTGCCTCCACCAGTGATGCCTATATCTGTCATTGCAGCTTCCCCTGGTCCGTTCACTACGCAGCCAATAATTGATAACGTTATAGGAGTTTTAATATGAGAAAGCTTTTCTTCTAATGTTTTAACTGTGTCTATAACTTGAAAGGCTTGCCGTGCACACGATGGGCAAGATATAATCTTTACACCTCTATTTCTTAAATTAAGTGATTTTAATATTTCGTTACCTATCTTAATTTCTTTAACTGGGTCATCAGACAGTGAAATTCTTATCGTATCGCCTATTCCGTCCATTAAAAGTGATCCCAGGCCTATTGAAGATTTAATACTTCCTGAAATAAAACTACCCGCTTCTGTTATTCCTAGGTGCAAAGGGTAATCTGTCACCTGTGAAAGTTGGCGATATGCAGCCATAGACAAAAACACATCTGATGATTTAACACTAATTTTAAAATTAAAAAAATCTTGATCCTCTAGAATTTTGATATTTCTTTGTGCGCTTTCAACTAAAGCTTCTGGGCATGGCTCCTTATATTTTTCTAAAATATCTTTTTCAAGTGATCCTGCGTTTACTCCTATTCTGATAGAACAGCCATTATTTTTTGCAGCACTTAATACTTCATGTACCTTTGATTTATCACCTATATTACCTGGATTAATTCTTAAACATTTTGCACCGTTTTCAGCAGCTTCTATTGCTCTTTTATAATGAAAATGAATATCAGCAATTATTGGGACAGATACATGTTTTGTAATCTCTTTAAGAGCTAATGAGGACTCTTCATCTGGGCACGAAACCCTAACCAGGTCAGCACCTTCTTCATGAATATCATTGATTTGTTTTATTGTGGCCTGAATATCGGTTGTTAAAGTATTGGTCATAGATTGGACGGAAATAGGATTATCTCCACCTATTTTTACATCACCAACATTTATAACTTTTGTTTTTTTTCTATGAATATCTCTAAATGGTCTTAAGCTCATAAGTTAATCCAACTTAAATTCTTTGTGAAGTACTGCTACCGCTTTTTTTATTTGTTTATTTGAAATTAAAACTGAAATTTTAATTTCAGAAGTTGAAATAACCATTATGTTAATCTTTTTTGATGCCAATGCTTGGAACATTCTATAGGTAATTCCTGGTGTTGTAATCATGCCAACACCAATAATAGATACCTTCGAAACATTATTATCATATGTAAATTTTCTAAATGAAATTTTTTTATTCTGTTTGATTATTTTTTCTGTTTTTTTTACATCCTCAGATTTAATTGTAAAAGTTAAGTCTGTTTCTTTTCCATTTAGTGAAATATTTTGAACTACCATATCAACATTAATTTGATTAAGTGATATTGGTTTAAAAACAGCGGCTGCTACACCTGGCCTATCTTTAACACCCACAATCGTAACTTTAGAATCATTTTTTGTAGAAGTAATTCCAGTTATTATTTGATTGCTAAAGGTTTTTTTTGCACCAGTTATTAATGTGCCCTTCTTTTTTTGAAATGAAGATTTAACCGAAAAATTAATGTTATTTAGTTTTGCATCTTGTACAGATGTAGGTTGCATAACTTTAGCACCTAATGATGCCATCTCTAACATTTCATCGTATGAAATTTTATGAATTTTTTTAGCTTTTGAATGATTTCTTGGATCTGTAGTATAAACGCCATCTACATCAGTATAGATATCACACGCATCAGTATTAAAAAATTTTGCCAGCATTATTGCTGATGCATCCGTTCCACCTCTTCCCAGTGTTGTAATCCTATTTTCCAGGTTAATGCCTTGAAAACCAGTTATGATAGGTATTCCACCTGATTTCATGAAACTAAGTACTTTTCTTTTATTAATTTTGCTAATTCTTGAAGAGCTATAAGGTCCTTCTGTAATAATTGGTAGCTGCCACGACATCCATGATCTAGCTTTAAAACCAAGATGCTTTAATCTACCGGCAATTAATGCACAAGTTGCTTGCTCTCCTGTTGCTAACAAAACATCATATTCTGCTGCATCAAAGTTATTACTTAATTCTTTAGTTTTTTTTATTAATTCGTTAGTTGTGCCACTCATCGCAGAAGAAACCACAATAACTCCTGTTTTCTTCTTTTTATAAGAAGAAACAATTTTTGCTACGTTCTTTATTCTATCTATGTTTCCAACAGAAGTTCCACCGAACTTTAATACAACAGTTTTCATTGATAATTTTGTAATTTATATTTGATAAAATACATCTTAATTGT
>CAJQRP010000004.1 GCA_905612365.1 uncultured Candidatus Pelagibacter sp.
CTTTTCATTCTGAACAAGCATTAAAATATGGAACAAATCTTGTAGGTGGAGTTACTCCCAAAAAAGGAGGACAAAAACATCTTGAACGTCCAGTATTTAATACTGTAGCTGAAGCTAAAAAAGAAGTTGGTGCTGATGCAACTATGATTTATGTGCCTGCAAAATTTGCAGCAGCAGCTATAATAGAAGCTATAGACGCATCCATTGAGCTTATAGTTTGTATTACTGAAGGTATACCAATTCAAGATATGCTTCGTGTTAAACAAAAGCTAAATAGTTCAAAAAGCAGATTGATAGGACCTAACTGTCCAGGAATAATTACTCCTGATGAATGTAAAATTGGAATTATGCCTGGAAATATTCACAAAAAAGGTTCTGTGGGAATTGTTTCAAGATCTGGAACTTTAACCTATGAGGCAGTTGCACAAACAACTGAAAATGGGTTAGGACAATCTACTTGTATAGGTATCGGTGGAGATCCAATAAATGGAACAAGCTTTATTGATTGTTTGGATTTATTTTTAAATGATGATGAGACTGAGTCTATTCTTATGATAGGAGAAATTGGTGGTTCTGCAGAAGAAGAAGCAGCTGAATTTGTTAAAAACCACAAAATAAAAAAACCTATGGTTGGATTTGTAGCTGGAATAACAGCACCCCCTGGAAGAACTATGGGGCATGCTGGAGCTATTATCTCAGGTGGTAAGGGTGGAGCAGAGGATAAGATTAAAAAAATGGAAGAATGTGGGATTATAATTGCAAAATCACCATCTGAACTAGGCAAAACATTATTTAATAAATTATCTAATTGAAAATTATTTATCTGATATTATATCAATAAAATAGATGTCATCATCAAAAAATCTCGAATTCGAAAAAACCTCATTTCTCAGTAAATCAAATAGTGCATTTATAGAACAAATGTATTTAAAATTTATCAATAAAGATAAAGACCTTCCTGAAAGTTGGCAGCATTACTTTGATGGTATAGGTGAAGATTTAAGTGTGATTGCCAAGGAAATTAATGGACCATCATGGGGTATAAAACAAAAAATTGATATTGATGAAATTGAAAAAAGGATCGAAGAAGATGACAAAAAACTTTCTAATGGAAGCAATGATGCAAAAGTTAATTCAAAAGATTTAATCAAAAGCAATCTTAACTCAATTAGAGCTGTTGCATTAATTAGAGCCTATAGACAAAGGGGACATTTATTAGCAAAGCTTGACCCACTTGGAATGATGAAAACGGAGTACTTAGATGAATTACATCCTGAATATTATGGGTTCAAAAAAGAAAATTATAATGAAAAAATTTATTTAGATGGTGTAATAAATAAAGAATACTCTACTGTAAAAGAAATATTAAGTTTTTTAAACAAAACTTATTGTGGGCCAATTGGTTATGAATATATGCATATATCAAACCCAACTGAAAGAAAATGGCTTAGAGATAGAATTGAGCAGGATGAGAACTCTCTTCAATTTACAAAGAATGGTAAAGAAGCTATTTTAAATAAACTTATTCAAGCTGAAGGATTTGAAAAATTTTTACATACTAAATATGTTGGTACAAAAAGATTTGGACTAGATGGAGGAGAAAGTTTAATTCCTGCTTTAGAACAAATTATTAAAATTGCTGGTCAATCAGAAGCTAAAGAAGTTAAAATTGGAATGTCTCATAGAGGTAGGCTCAATGTGCTAGCAAACGTTTTACAAAAATCATACAAAAGAATATTCAATGAATTTGCAGGAGACGTTCAAACAACAGGAGAAGAAGGAGCGGGAGACGTAAAATACCATTTAGGAGCATCGTCGGATAGAAAATTTGATGGAAATTCTATACATGTTGGTCTTACAGATAACCCCTCGCACTTAGAGGCAGTTAATCCTGTTGTATTAGGACAGACAAGAGGAAAACAATTTTTTCATGAAGATAAAGAAAGAAATAAAGTTTTACCTATTTTAATACATGGTGATGCAGCATTTGCAGGCCAAGGTGTTGTGGCTGAATGTTTTGCAATGTCTGGCTTACCAGGGCATAATACAGGTGGAACAATTCATTTTATTGTTAATAATCAAATAGGTTTTACTACAAGCCCAAGGTTTGCAAGATCATCACCATATCCATCAGATGTTGCAAAAATGGTAGATGCCCCAATACTTCACGTAAATGGTGATGACCCAGAAGCAGTTGTTTATGCAACAAGAATTGCAACAGAATTTAGATTAAAATTTAACAGAGACGTTGTTGTTGATATAATCTGCTACAGAAGGTTTGGTCATAATGAAGGAGATGAACCTTCATTTACTCAACCATTAATGTATAAAAAAATTAGATCACACCCTACACCAGTAGAGGTATATGGAAGTAAATTAGTAAATGAAAATACACTTTCGGTGGATGAACTTAAAGGGTTTAAAACTGAGTTTAAAAACTTACTAGATGATCAATACAAAAATGCAAAAGATTATAAGCCGAAAATTGAATGGTATGAGGGAAGTTGGTCAAGATATAAACCAGAAAAAGGAAAGGATAAAAGAGGTGTAAGTGGTTTTGACCAGAAAAAACTTTTAGAAATTTCAGAAAAGATTAATTCAACACCAGAGGAATTAAATTTACACAAAACTATAATTAAAATTTTAAATACTAGAAGAGCATCAGTATCAGATGGCAAAGGTATAGATTGGTCAACAGCTGAAGCTTTGGCATTTGGCTCATTATTAGAAGAAGGTTATCCAGTAAGATTGGTTGGGCAAGATTCAGGAAGAGGAACGTTTAGTCAAAGACACTCAGTTCTAAGAAATCAAGAAGATAACTCTAGATATGTTCCTCTAAATAATATTTCAAAAGTTCAAAAACGATATGAAATAGTAGATAGTTTTTTATCAGAATTAGCAGTTTTAGGTTTTGAATATGGTTATAGTTTGGTTCAGCCAAATACTCTAACAATGTGGGAGGCACAATTTGGTGATTTTGCAAATGGCGCACAAGTAGTTATAGATCAATTTATAGCATCAGGAGAGAGAAAATGGACAAGAGCATCGGGACTAGTAATGCTTCTGCCTCATGGTTATGAAGGCCAAGGACCAGAACACTCTTCAGCAAGACTAGAAAGGTTTTTACAATTATGTGCTAACGATAATATGCAGGTAGTAAATTGCACAACACCAGCAAACTATTTTCATGCTTTAAGACGTCAAATGCATAGAGAATTTAGAAAGCCACTAATAATAATGACTCCAAAATCTTTATTAAGAAACAAACACTGTGTTTCAAATATAGAAGACTTTGATAAAGATACATTTTTCCACAGAATTTTATGGGATCATGCGCTAGATGAAGAAAATGGATTTATAAAATTAAAAGAAAGCTCAAAAATTAAAAAAGTAATTCTATGTTCAGGAAAGGTTTATTTTGATCTGCTAGATGCTCGAGAGAAATTGCAAAAGGATGATGTAGTGTTGTACAGAGTTGAACAACTTTATCCTTTTCCAGTTAAAAGTTTAGTTAAAGAAATCAAAAAGTATGCAAAAAATGCTAAATTTTATTGGTGTCAGGAAGAACCAAAAAATATGGGTGCATGGTTTTCTGTAAGAGATTATATACAATGGACATTAGAAACTATTAACGCTAATAATAGAGAAATTTCTTATATAGGAAGAAGTCCAGACGCATCCCCAGCAACAGGATATGCAAAAAGACATATTTCACAACAACAAGAGATAATTAACAAGGTTTTTGATTAAAAATGAGTGAAAAAATTCTAGTACCAGTTTTAGGAGAAAGCATAACGGAAGCTACAGTTGCTAAGTGGCTTAAAAAAGAAGGTGAATCAGTTGCAGTTGATGAAGCAATTGTTGAGCTAGAAACTGATAAGGTTAATTTAGAAGTTCCATCTCCTATAGATGGAGTGTTATCAGAAATAAATTCTAAGGATGGAGAAACTGTAGAAGTGGGAGCATTGCTTGGTACAATAAGTCAAAATGGAGCTCAACCATCAGAAAAAAAAGTAATAACTAAAATTGAACCTACAAAAGTAGAAAATAATGTTGTTAACTTAGAAATAAAAAAAGAAATACCTAAAGTTTTCAAAGAATCTGCAGAGGAAGAGCCTTTAATATTAACTAATGAAGTCAAAGAAGAAAAACCATTAAAATTAAATAATGAAGTTAAAGAGGACAAGCCTGATTCCTCAAATAAAAATAATGAAATACTTTCACCAGCTGTAAGAAAAATTGTGGTTGAAAATAAAATTGATTTAAAAAAAGTTAGTGGCTCAGGTAAAGAGGGTAGAATTCTTAAAGGTGATCTAATTGGTATGATGGGAGAAAACCCACAACCATCAGAACGAAAAATTAAATACGGTCAAGAAGAGAGAATTAAAATGTCTAGGCTTAGACAGACAATTGCAAAAAGATTAAAACAAGCACAAGAAAATGCAGCATTATTAACAACCTTTAATGAAGTTGATATGACTAGTATAATGGAAATGAGGAAAGAGAACCAGGAAGATTTCCAAAGTAGGTATGGAATTAAATTAGGGTTTATGTCATTTTTTGTAAAAGCATGTGTTGCTGCACTAAAAATGTACCCATCAGTTAATGCTGAAATTGACGGAGACGAAATTATTTATAAGAATTATTATAATATGAGTTTTGCGGTAGGAACTGAAAAAGGATTAGTAGTACCAGTATTAAGAGATGCTGATCAATTATCATTTGCTGATATTGAAAAAAATATTAAAACTATTTCTGAAAAAGCAAGAGACGGAAAAATAACCATAGAAGACCTTCAAGGTGGAACCTTTACAATTAGTAATGGTGGAGTTTATGGCTCAATGCTATCTACTCCAATATTAAACTTACCTCAATCTGGTGTGTTAGGTATGCATAATATAGTCGAAAGACCAATGGTAGTTGATGGTGAAATTAAAATTAGACCCATTATGTATCTTGCCTTATCTTATGATCACAGAATTATAGATGGAAAAGAGTCAGTATCATTCTTAAAAATGGTTAAAGAAAACTTAGAGGATCCAAGAAGGTTGTTTTTAAATATTTAAATGTCAGATAAATTTCAAGCAGTTGTAATAGGTGGTGGTCCGGGAGGTTATGTGTGTGCAATAAGGTTAGCGCAATTGGGACTTAAAACTGCATGTATAGAATCAAGAGGCTCATTAGGTGGAACTTGTTTAAATGTTGGGTGTATACCTTCTAAAAATTTATTAAATATTTCCGAAAATTATCATAAGGCGCAAAATTTCTCTAAACTTGGCATCGAAGTGGGTGAGGTAAAACTTAATCTTCAAAAAATGATGCAAAATAAGGATAAAGCAGTAACAATATTGACTAAAGGTGTAGAGTTTTTATTTAAGAAAAATAAAGTCACTTATTTTAAGGGCACTGGAAGCTTTAAATCTGCAAATAAAATCTCAATATTAGATGATCAAAAAAAGGAAACTATAATTGAGGCAGATAAAACGGTAATTAGCACAGGATCTGTACCAGTAGAATTACAAGAAATGGAATTTGATGAAAAAATAATTGTATCTTCAACAGGTGCATTAACTCTGCAATCGGTTCCAAAAAAAATGGTTGTAGTTGGTGGAGGCTATATAGGATTAGAGATGGGATCTGTTTGGTCTAGATTAGGCGCTGAAGTTCATGTGGTTGAATTTCTTGATCATATTACGCCAGGAATGGATAGAGAAATATCTTCAGAATTTATGAAAATTTTAAAAAAACAAGGAATTAACTTCCATATGCAAACCAAAGTAGAGGGAATTACTAAAAACACAAATGGAGCTAGTGTTTCAACATCTGATAAAGATGGAAAAAAAATCAATTTTGACTGTGATGTTGTTCTTATATCTGTTGGCAGAAAACCTAACACAACCAACCTAAACTTAGAAGCAATTGGTGTTGAATTGGATGAAAAGAAAAGAATTATAACAAATAAAAGCTTTCAAACAAACGTAAGTAATGTTTATGCAATTGGTGATGTAATAGATGGGCCAATGTTAGCGCACAAAGCTGAAGATGAAGGTATTGCAGTTGCAGAAAATATAGCAGGACAATCAGGGCATGTAAATTATGATATTATTCCAGGTGTTGTTTATACAACTCCAGAAGTTGCTTCAATTGGAAAAACTGAAGAGCAATTAAAAGAAGCAAATATAAAATACAAAATTGGCAAATTTTCGTTTATGGCAAACTCAAGAGCTAAAGCAATTGATGAAGCAGAAGGTTTTGTTAAAATTTTAGCTGATGAAAAAACAGATAAAGTTTTAGGAGCACATATTATCGGACCTCATGCAGGTGAATTAATTGGTGAAATTGGAGTTGCAATGGAGTTTGGTGCAAGTGCTGAAGATATTGCAAGAACGTGTCATGCACATCCAACATTCTCAGAAGCTGTAAAAGAAGCAGCTTTATCAGTAGATAAAAGAGCAATACACTCTTAGTCCCATATTATCCTATAAGATTTTTAAATTACCTTTTAGTACCAACACTAATAATCAATTATTAGAAGACTATTTAAATTTTTGTAATCGTTGGTATTCCACATTTATTAAAACATTTACTTTGGATTTAATGGTGAATTTATGGGTGATGTCTGAAAAACTCTATGGGCGATTTATGGGCGATGACTGTATTGTTGTTTCACTAGTTCCATCACCTAGACACCTGACTGGAGGTTTGGTAGTCTTCATTAATGATCTTATTATATTTCTCCTACCTAATCATAGTTTCGAATATTATAATTTTGTCTGCTGGTTATGTAGCTAACATAGCCTTCATCGGTTCATTCTTGGGTGGTTTAATGGCTATCGGAACCGATCCTATTATTCTTATACTAGGTGCTTTGTTAGGTGCTGGATTAGTAGCTAAACCATATAAATTTTCAGTAATATATTTATGGTTAGGTGCAATGTTTTTAACAATGCTAGTTCATGTTATTTTAGGTACTACAAGAGTTACTGTAGATCTAGTTAAGTTTGATGCCTTACTAATAATTTCTGCACTCATAATTATTGCTACAAGTTTCTTTCGGCCACTGATTGCTGATATGACAGAGGATTTCGAAAAACCCATTACAAAAAAAGCTCCAAAGTAATGCCTAGAAAACCTAACTACAAAGATTTATTAAAAAAATTCAAAAAAAGAAATGTTAAAAATCCAGAAAGAATAGCAACAGCCTATATCAAAGGATTAACTGCAGGATCCAAAAAAAAGGCTGCTAAAAATTTAGCAGGAATTATAGATTAAAGAAAAAAGGACCTAGAATCAATGAATTCTAACTAGCGACTATTCCACACCTAGATACCCAATTTATGATTTAGTAGAGTTTATTATGGCTACATTAGATGGAATTATTGAACCAATATATTTTTTGATTACCTCAATAATATTTATATTATTAAGTATAATCCAATATAAAAAATTTGGAAAAACTAGGGAAACAAAATATCTCGCAGGTTTGTCAATTTTTTTCTTATGTAGTTACATTGCTATAATTTTAAAAAATTAGAAATGATAAAATTTATTCTGCCAGCTATAATTGTCCTCTTGATTGTAGTATTCTGGGAAAAAATTACTGAAATAGTATTCAAAAAATTTAATATTAGGCTGAACTATATCATTGTGAGCACTGTCTTAATAACTATCGCTATAATAATTTTATTAATCAATTTATAAATTGACCAAGAGAAAGAATTAAAATAGATTCTAAGATGTATTGGGATCATCAATTAAATTGTGAGTTAGTTTCATAATTTAGGTTTTATTCTTGGTACAGAAAGTAAAAAGCAAACAGTGCCTTTAGAAGTTATGTTTATCAATAGAAGTATAGTGGCTAAAAAATTAGCAATACACTCTTAAATTATTTCATATTATAATAATATGAAAGTACCGATTCTTATACCAAATATTTTTAATCATCCTTTTACCTACAATTCAGATTTAAATTTAAAGGTTGGAGACTATGTGGTGGTACCCTTTGGAAAGTCAGAAGTTACTGGAGTTGTATGGGATGATTTTGAAAAAAAAACAAACAAAAATTTTGCAATTAAAAAAGTTTTAAGAAAATTAGATGTTCCACCACTAAAGAAAAATACAATTAAATTCTTAAATTGGTTTTCTGAGTACAATATGACCCCTAAAGGTATGGCATTAAAATTGTTATTATTAAGTAGTGGTGCCATAGAAAAGTTACCAATTGAAGCTTATGAGCAATTCAAAATTGACATCAAAGAAAATGAAATAAAACTTTCTAAAGAGCAAAAAGATTCATTAAAAAAAATGAATGTATTAAATCAAAAATTTAGAGTTCATGTTTTACAAGGCACTACAGGGTCTGGTAAAACGATGGTTTATTTTGAGGCTTTAAAAGAGATAATTAATAAGGGTTTTCAGGGGTTAATTCTACTGCCAGAAATTGGATTAACAGGACAATTTCAAAATAAATTTATAGAATTTTTTGGATTCAAGCCTGCTGTGTGGCACTCAGGTATTACAAAAAAAAATAAAGAAATTATTTGGAGTGGAATAGCAAATGATAAAATTAAAGTTGTAATTGGTGCTCGATCCTCATTGTTTTTACCTTTTAAAAAACTAGGATTAATCATTGTTGATGAAGAGCATGATCAATCTTATAAACAAGATGAGAGAGTAGCTTACAATGCGAGAGACATGGCAATTTCTAGAGCATCCTTTGAAAATATTCCAATCAATTTAATAACAGCCGTTCCCTCTATTGAAACTTATGACAATATTAAAAAAGGCAAATATAGTGTATCAAAACTTGATCAAAGATATTTAAATGCATCTTTACCAAAATATGAAATAATTAATCTTAATAATTCAAAGTTAGAATCTCAATCTTGGATATCAAAAGAAACAATTGAGAAAGTAAAATTTCATCTTGAAAAAAAAGATCAAGTATTATTTTTTTTAAATAGAAGAGGATTTTCACCCCATGTATTGTGTAAAAAATGTTTTACTAGTTATTCATGTCCAAATTGTTCAATAAATTTGGTTTATCACAAAAACAAACAAAATTTATTATGTCACTACTGTGGATACAAAGCTTTACTAAATAGGGACTGCTCAAAAGAAGGAAAATGTGATTTTATTTTTAGTGGGCCTGGAGTTGAAAGGATATCTGAAGAAGTAAAAAAAATTTTCCCCACCAAGGAAACAACTATATTTTCTAGTGATACAATGAATAAAAAAAGTTCAGCAGATATTTTGGAAAAAATTATAGATAATAAAATTCAAATTTTAATTGGAACTCAATTAATTTCTAAAGGATTCCACTTTCCAAGTTTAAATTGTATTGTTGTTGTTGATATCGACTTATCATCACAAGGTCATGACTTACGAGGTGCCGAAAAGAATTTACAGTTATATCACCAACTTTCAGGTAGAGCAGGAAGAACAGGAAAGCCAGCAACTGTTTATTTTCAAACTTATAATTTAGATACCAAAATGATAACAGACATTACAAATAAAGATCCTGATATTTTTTTAGATAAAGAACTTGAAATTAGAAGGGAAAATAATCTTCCACCGTTTCAGAGATTTATTGCTTTAATAATTACTGGCAGCAATGAAAGAGAACTTGAAAAAGAGGCTTATAAGTTTAAAGTTTTTATAGAAAGTGCTGTCGAAGGGAGAGTTCTTGGCCCTGTGAATGCACCTATATTTAGATTAAAAAGAAAGTTCAGAGTAAGACTTTTGATCAGAGGTAGAAAATCTCTAAAAGTACAGAATTCACTAGCCAAAATCATTGAAAAATTCAAATTTCCTACTGGAATGAAACTAACAGTTGATGTTGATCCAATAAACTTCAATTAACGGTCAAAAAATAACACTTTTAGACAATGTGTGACTTGAAGAGAATAGGGTCATATGTTAATTAAAACGGAAATTTAATAAATCTTCAAATATTTATAAGGAACAATAAATTGAGTAAAAATAAAGGTTTTTCCGAAACATCAGCAGGCAGGTATTCCCTGGCACTTTATGAATTAGCAATAGAAGCTAATAATTTAAGTGAGATCGAGATTCATTCTGCCTCAATTATTAATTTAATTGTTTCAAGTGAAGATTTTAAATCTTTAATTAAAGATCCAACAAATAATAAAGAAGACCAATTGAATGCTCTAAGCAAAATTTCAGAACAATATAAATTAAATGAATTATTAACAAAATTTTTAAGTTTCTTAATATCTAAAAGAAGATTCTTTTACGTGGATAAAATTCTAAAAAGCTTTGTTGAGACATGTTCAATCAAAAGAGGTGAATTAAAAGCAGAATTAACTTCTGCAAAAGATCTTACTGAAAATGAGATTAACAACATAAAAGAAGAATTGACTAAAAACTTTAGTTCAAAAATAAAATTAAACTACAAACACGATGCAAGTTTAATTGGGGGTTTGATTGTGCAAGTCGGAAGCACAATGGTGGACACTTCCATTAAAAATAAATTACAACAAATCGAAAATAGGATGATAGAGGCATAAATGGATATAAACCCATCAGAAGTAACAAAGATATTAAAAGAACAAATTAAAAAATTTGGTGATAAAGCAGAAGTAACTGAAGTTGGTCAAGTTTTATCAGTTGGAGACGGTATTGCTAGAGTATATGGACTAGATAATGTTCAAGCTGGTGAGATGGTAGAATTTTCTGATGGATCAAAAGGAATGGCTCTAAACTTAGAAAGTGAAAATGTTGGAGTTGTTATTTTTGGAGATGATAGAAAAATTAAAGAAGGTGATGTTGTTAAAAGAACAGGAAGTATTGTTGATACACCAGTTGGAAAAGAATTATTAGGAAGAGTTGTTGATGGATTGGGAAATCCAATTGATGGTAAAGGAGCTCTTGATAAAGCAACAAAAAGAAGCAGAGTTGAAGTAAAAGCTCCTGGAATCATTCCAAGACAATCTGTTAGTGAACCAATGCAAACAGGCTTAAAATCAATTGATAGTTTAGTACCTGTTGGAAGAGGACAGCGTGAATTAATTATTGGTGACAGGCAAACAGGAAAAACTGCGGTTGCTATTGATGCAATCATTAACCAGAAAAAAATAAATGAATCTGGAGATGAGAAGCAAAAACTTTACTGTATTTACGTAGCCATAGGTCAAAAAAGATCTACAGTTAGACAAATTCAAAAAACCCTAGAAGAAGCTGGTGCAATGGAATACACAACAATTGTAGCTGCTACTGCTTCAGACGCAGCGCCACTTCAGTTTTTAGCACCATATACAGGCTGTACTATGGGTGAATACTATAGAGATAACGGTATGCATGCATTAATCATTTATGATGATTTATCTAAACAGGCTGTAGCTTATAGACAAATGTCACTTTTATTAAGAAGACCTCCAGGAAGAGAAGCTTATCCGGGAGATGTATTTTATTTACACAGTAGGTTACTTGAGAGAGCAGCCAAGCTTAGTGATGAGCATGGTGGAGGTTCATTAACCGCTCTTCCTATAATTGAAACGCAAGGTGGAGACGTATCTGCTTTTATTCCCACTAATGTTATTTCAATTACAGATGGTCAAATATTTCTTGAAACAGAATTATTTAACCAAGGAATTAGACCAGCGATTAATGTAGGTTTATCAGTTTCTAGAGTTGGATCTGCAGCACAAACAAAAGCAATGAAAAAAGTTTCTGGTTCAATGAAACTTGAGCTTGCTCAATATAGAGAAATGGCAGCCTTTGCACAATTTGGATCTGATTTAGATGCATCAACTCAAAAACTTTTAAATAGAGGTTCAAAATTAACTGAACTTTTAAAACAAAAACAATATTCTCCAATGACAGTTGCTGAACAAGTAATTTCAGTTTTTTGTGGAGTTAAAGGTTATTTAGATGATGTAGAGCTTAAAGATATTGCTGAGTTTGAATCTAAAATTATTGAAAAATGCAAATCTGAAAAACCAGAAATTTTAGAATCTGTTTTAAGCTCAGGTAAGCTTGAAGAAGATACTGAAAAATTATTGGTTGAAGTAATAATGGAGCTTAAGAAAAACTTTAATTCATAATATATGGCAACGCTAGATGATTTAAAAAAAAGAATAGCAAGTGTAAAGTCTACACAAAAAATTACCAAAGCCATGAAAATGGTTGCGGCTGCTAAACTGAGGAAGGCACAAGAAAATGCTGAAAAGGGAAGACCTTATTCTGAAAAAATGAATAATATCATTCTTAACTTATCTAGTGGTATTTCCGATAAAGAAAATGCGCCAAAGCTACTATCAGGAACGGGTGAAGAGAAGATCCATTTATGTATAGTCTTAACATCTGATCGTGGTCTTTGTGGTGGTTTTAATTCAAACATCATTAAAAAAGCTAAAGCATATTTTAAAAAAATATCCGAAGAAGGAAAAATTTTAAAAATTATAACTGTAGGATCTAAAGGTTATGATCAATTAAAGAGAGTTTACAAAGACAGTATTATTGAAAAAATATCTTTTAAAGATTCAAAAACTATTAATTATTTGGATGCAGAAAAAGTAGGTAAGTTGATAATTGAAAATTTTGAAAAAAAAGAATTTGATGTATGTACAATTTTTTATAATAAATTTAAAAATGTAATTACTCAAATACCCCAAGAACAACAAATAATACCTTTAAAAACTTCTGAAGTAGAAGAAAATTCATCTGAAGATAACTATGAATTTGAACCAGATGAAGATGAAATTTTAAGTAATTTATTACCTAAAAATATATCTACACAGATTTTTAAAGCAATGTTAGAGAATTCAGCTAGCGAACAGGGTTCAAGAATGAGCGCAATGGATAGTGCAACTCGAAACGCAGGTGAAATGGTTGACAAGCTTACTATTGAGTATAATAGAAGTCGTCAAGCAGCTATTACAAAAGAACTAATTGAAATCATATCAGGAGCGGAAAGTTTATAATTATGAGCAAAGGAAAAATTACACAAATTATTGGAGCAGTAGTAGACGTAAAATTTGATGGAGAATTACCAGAAATTTTATCAGCATTAGAATGTAAAAATGGTGATAACAGACTAGTTTTGGAAGTTGCTCAACACCTTGGAGAGTCAAGTGTTAGAACAATTGCAATGGACGCTACTGAGGGATTAAAAAGAGGAGACGTAGTAACTGCCACAGGCTCTCCCATTATGGTTCCAGTTGGTCCTGAAACTTTAGGAAGAATTATAAATGTAATAGGTGAACCTATTGATGAAAAAGGTGAAGTTAAAACAAAAGAAAAGTGGCCAATTCACAGAGCTGCACCTGAATTTAGTGATCAATCGACAGAAACAGAAATTTTAGTAACAGGTATTAAAGTAGTTGATCTATTAGCGCCATATGCCAAAGGTGGAAAAATTGGTTTATTTGGTGGTGCAGGTGTTGGTAAGACAGTACTTATTATGGAATTAATTAACAACGTAGCAAAAGCGCATGGTGGATTTTCTGTATTTGCTGGAGTTGGAGAAAGAACTAGAGAAGGAAATGATCTTTATCATGAGATGATAGATTCGGGGGTTATTAAACCTGAGGGACCAGGGTCAAAAGCAGCACTAGTGTATGGACAAATGAATGAGCCTCCAGGGGCTAGAGCAAGGGTTGCTTTAACAGGCTTAACTGTAGCTGAGTATTTTAGAGACCAAGAAGGACAAGATGTATTATTCTTTGTTGATAACATTTTTAGATTTACTCAAGCAGGTTCAGAAGTTTCTGCACTATTAGGAAGAATTCCTTCAGCTGTTGGATATCAGCCTACACTTGCAACAGATATGGGTAACCTTCAAGAAAGAATTACCACAACTAATAAAGGATCAATCACATCTGTGCAGGCTATTTATGTACCGGCAGATGATTTAACGGATCCAGCACCTGCAACATCTTTTGCTCACTTAGATGCAACAACAGTATTATCTAGACAAATTGCTGAAATTGGAATTTATCCAGCAGTTGACCCGCTAGACTCTACTTCTAGAATTTTAGATCCAAGAATAGTTGGAGATGAACATTATAGAGTTGCAAGAGAAGTACAAAAAATTCTTCAAACTTATAAATCCCTTCAAGATATTATTGCAATTTTAGGAATGGATGAACTTTCTGAAGAAGACAAATTAACAGTAGCAAGAGCTAGAAGAATTCAAAGATTCTTATCACAACCTTTCTTTGTTGCAGAAGTCTTTACTGGTTCTCCAGGAAAATTAGTAGATTTAGAATCTACGATTAAAGGTTTTGCTGCAATTTGTAATGGTGAGTATGATCATTTACCTGAAGCTGCATTTTATATGGTGGGAACAATTGAAGAAGCCATAGAAAAAGCAGAAAAAATGGCAAAGGATGCTGAAGCATAATGAGTGAAGAGTTTAAGATAGAAATAGTAAACCCTGAGAAATCTTTTCTTTCAAAAGAAGATGTAACTGAAGTTGTTGTACCTGCTTTTGAAGGGGAAATGGGGATTTTAAAAGACCATATCTCAATTATTTCATTCCTAAAGCCAGGTATTATTAAAATTTTTTCTAAGTCTGGAGAGGAACATTATTATGTTGAAGATGGAATCGTTGAATTTAAGAATAATAATTTATCAGTGCTAACAAGCTCAATTTTTGATATCAAAGATTTTGATAAAGATAAAATTAGTGAACTACTAACACAAGCAGAAGAGTATTCAAAAAATAGTGAAATTACAGATCAAAATAAATATTTAGTGGATCAAAAAATTGATGTGCTAAAAACTCTTAACTAAGAATCTCTTTAACTTTTTTTTTAACATCCTCATATACGTGTAATTTAAAGTCTACAACTAGGTCAGTAATCTTTTCAAGGTCAATCCACTTCCACTCACAGAACTCAGGATTTTTAGTTTTAATATTAATTTCACTATCTTGTCCTAAAAATCTCATTACAAACCATTTTTGTTCTTGACCTCTATACTTGCCTTTCCATATCACACCTAGTAAATTTTTAGGTAGCTCGTAAGAGATTAAACCATCAAGTTCCTTTATTAAGTCAATATTCTTTATACTGGTTTCCTCTTCTAATTCTCTATAGGCAGCAGTTAGGTAATTTTCTCCTTCATCAACGCCACCTTGAGGCATCTGCCAGAAATTTTTTTGATTATCTATTCTTTGGGCAACAAAGATTTTATTATCTTTATTTAAAACAACAATTCCAACTCCACTTCTAAGAGGCAGGTTTGTATTATTGTTTGTCATTTATCCGTTGAGTAATTTTATTGCAAAGTTTAATTGATTATCTGTCTCAGAATTAAATTTAAAGTCTTCTGAACTTTCTACTACTTCTATATCAGGTGTTACTCCAACTTTTGAAATAGATTTTCCTGAAGGGAGATAATATTTTGCAATTGTTAGTCTAATAGCTCCTCTATTCTTAAGTGGGATTATTGATTGTACAGAGCCTTTTCCATAACTATTCTCACCAACTAAAATTGCTCTTTTATGATCTTTTAATGCACCAGCTACTATTTCTGAAGCTGATGCTGACCCATAGTTAATAAGTATAATTAGCGTTTTACCATTTGTTAAATCACCCTTTTTAGCAAACCATTTTCGGTTTTCCGAGGCTTGTCGGCTTTTTGTTGATACGATTTCACCATTCTCTAGAAAAAAGTCAGATATTTTAATAGCCTGAGAAAGTAAACCGCCAGGATTATTTCTTAAATCTAAAATATATCCTTTTAAGTTTTTATTTTTATTTAGTTTTTTAACTTTTTCTTTAATTTGATCACTGCTATTTTCATTAAAAGAAGTTAACCTAATGTAACCAATGTTATTATCAATAAGTTCAGATTTAACTGATTGAACTTGAATAATTTCTCTCGTTATATTAAAGATTAGTGCTTTTTTAACACCTCGTCTTCTAACAGTTATTTCAATACTAGACCCAACAAGTCCTCTCATTAAATCAACGGCATCCATTAATGATTTACCTTGCACCTGGACACCATCAATTTTTACAATATAATCTCCTGCTTTTAACCCTGCTTTTGAAGCTGGAGTATTATCAATAGGAGTGATTACTTTTACCACACCTGATTCCATGCCAACCTCAATCCCAAGACCACCAAACTTACCACTTGTTTCAGTTTGCATACCCTCAAAACTTTCAGGTGTCATATATGCAGAATAAGGATCTAAAGATTGTAGTAGTCCATTTATTGCAGCATCCATACTTTTTGATTGGTCTACTTCATCAACATATTCTTTGCTAATTTTTTCAAGCACCTCACCAAATAGGTCTATTTTTTTATAAATATCAGTATTTTCAGAAAAACTTTTTTCGAAAAAAAATACAGATACGATAATAAAAAATATTTTTTTTTTCATATAATTTATATCATTACTTTTTCTTTGGGAATTAGTTCTGACCATATTTTTTCAAGCTCATAAAATTTTCTTTTATCAGGATTAAAGATATGAACGATCAAATCAATGCCATCAACTAATTTCCAGTCTAAACTTTCTTTTCCTTCTATCTTAGAATTTTTAACTCCATTAGTTTTTAGTTTTTCTAGGACTTGCTCAGATAAAGCTTGAATATGTCTTGAAGAAGTTCCGCTTGCTATGATCATGTAGTCTGCCATGGAACTTTTATTTTTAAGGTCGATAGAAATTATATCTAAAGCTTTATTGGAATCCAGAGTATCTAATATGATGCTTTTGAGATCTTTATTTTTATGCATTAATTTAAAAACCTTATCAAACTTTTCTTAATTGAGAAGATGAAATATTGACTTTTTTAAAATTGATAAATGTCAGCTTTTTTTTATTTGTCCCACTAAATGTTACTGACTTTAAAGATTTGGCCTTGTAGCCTTGACGATCAAATACAAGAATACTGCACTCATTTATAATAGACTTCCATTTATACCACTTATGAAAATTAATAAGGTTGTCAGCACCCATAATGAAATATATTTCAAATTTTTTGTCTTTATTTAAATATTTAATTAAATCAATCGTTCTATTGGATGCTATTTTATCTTCATAAAATTTCACTTTAATAAAATTATTCTTATCTATTAATTTTTTGGCAAACTGTGTTCTACTTCTTAAATTAGAGCTACTTTCTTCTTTAAATGGATTTTGTTTTGTAATCGCCCAAATAATATTCTTTAGTTCAAATCTTTTTTTAGCTTGTAAAGATATTTCTAAATGTCCTTTATGAGCTGGATCAAAGGTGCCTCCCAAAATACCAATTCTGATTTTTTGTGATTTCAATTTATTCTCTAGTCTGACCATTACTAACAACTTCATATTTATAAGAAATAAGCTGACCTAAACCCACAGGCCCTCTTGGTGGAAGTGTGTTTGTTGAAATGCCCACTTCTCCACCGAACCCAAACTCCCCACCATCAGCAAACTGGGTTGATGTGTTATGCATTGCTATTGAACTTTTAACGTTTTTTAAAAATTTTTCTGCAGTCTTTTTATTTTTAGTAATTATAGAATCTGTATGCATAGTTCCGTATTTGTTAATATGCTTGATTGCTTCATCACAGCTTTTTACAGTCTTTACAGATACTGTTGCTGCTAAGTATTCTGTAGACCAATCCTTTTCTTTTGCAGGAAAAATTTTACCCTCATAATGTTTACTTAAAAAATGATCTCCATATATTTTGCAGTTACTTTCTTCAAGTTTTTTTAAAATAGGATTGCAAAATTTTTTAACAATTTTTTCATGAAGTAAAATTGTTTCAGTAGCACCACAAATACTGGTATTTCTTAATTTAGCATTATAAATTATATTTATAGCCATTTTCAGTTCTGCATCCTTATCAACAAAAGTGTGGCATAGACCTTCTAAATGTCCAATGATGGGTACAGTTGAAAACTCCTGAACTCTTTTTACTAAATTTTTACCTCCACGTGGTATGATCACATCAATATAGTCTTTCATTTTTGAAAGCATAAAATCAACCATTTTTCTATCTTTAGAATCTATAAATTGAATAAAATTTTCATTAACTTCATTTTCCTTGAGCGCCTTTCGAAATAACTTAGCTAAAATTTTATTAGTATTTATTGCTTCTGACCCACCTTTTAAAATTACAGCATTTCCAGATTTAAAACATAAGCTAGCAACATCTGCAGTAACATTGGGTCTACTTTCATATATAACTCCAATAACCCCAATAGGTATAGATACTCTTTTAATTTTTAAACCGTTAGGTCTACTCCATTTTTCAAGAGTATTATCAACAGGATCTTTTAATTTAGTAATTTTATTTATTGAATTTTTTATGTTGTCTAATTCTTTATGGCCAATGGTCAGTCTATCAATTAAATTATTCTTTAATCCCTTTTTTTGAGAAAACTTTATATCTTTCATATTCTCTTTAATTATAGAGTTTCTCTCTTTATCTAGTAATAGCCCATATCTTTTTAAAATTTTATTTTTTAGTGTGGAATTAATCTTTTCAAGTGATGCTTTTTTAGCATTTTTCCCTATTAAGTGCATATATCGGCTCATTTTATACCTCTACCATATCATCTTTATGTATAACCTCAGACTTAGCAATATATCCTAATATTTTGTTAATCTCTTTAGAATGGTGCCCCATAATTCTTAATATTTCATCAGATGAGAATGAACTTAAGCCTCTAGCACATTCGTAATTTTTCTTGTTTAAAACCTTTATGTGATCACCTTTTTTAAACTTACCAGATACTTTTATAATGCCAGCTGCTAACAAACTCTTACCATTCGAAAGTGCTTGCGTGGCACCATCATCAATAACAATTTCTCCTTTGGGCGAAATTGAACTAATAATCCATTTTTTTCTAGCATCTAATTTGGTAATTTTGGGTAAAAACCAAGTACAGTTATTATCTTTAATTATTTTTGTGATAGGTCTCATTAAAAGACCATTGGCTATTACCATTTGACATCCTGATAGTTGACAGATTTTTGCTGCATCAATTTTAGTTTTCATTCCACCCGTTCCATGTTCACCAATACTTTTGGTAGCAATTTTTTCTATATCCTTATCTATATTTTTTATCTCTTTTATTAATTTTGCATTTTTGTAAATTTTTGGGTTTTGAGTGTAAAGACCATCAACATCAGAAAGAAGTATTAGCGAGTCAGCGCCAGATATTTGTGCAACTCTAGAAGCTAATCTATCGTTATCACCGTATTTGATTTCTGTAGTTGCTATAGTGTCATTTTCATTAACAATAGGTACAAAACCTAATTGAAATAAATTATCAATCGTTCTCTTGGCATTTAAGGCTCTTCTTCTTTGTTCGGTATCTTCTAGTGTAAGTAAAATCTGAGATATATTAATTTTTTGTTTAACAAATATTTCTGAAAATAAATTCATAAGTTCAATTTGTCCAATTGATGCTACAGCTTGACTTTTATCAATCTTAAGATTTTTTTTACTCAAGTTCAGTTTTTTACAGCCCATAGCAATAGCACCTGAGCTAACAATGATAATTTTTTTATTTTTTTTAATTAGTTCTCGAATATCTTTGGAAAATTCTAAAAGCCATTTTTTTCTAACTTTTTGATTATCATCTATTAATAAGGATGAGCCAATTTTGATTACAATTATTTTAGAATTCTTAAGATACATACGCTAGCAATTTAGCTTTAACTTTTGATATTGATCCTTTGTCTAATGTTGAAAGTGTTATTACCTCAGAATCTTTATCTTTAGAAAAATTTTTCACAATTTCATCCACTTCCTCTTCATCTAATAAATCTATTTTATTTAATACAATTATTTCTTTTTTTTCAAGGATCTCTTTACTGTAACTACCAAGCTCTTTTTTAACTTGTTGATATGCATTTTCAATATTTTCATCAGTAATATCTATTAAATGCATTAAAGTTTTGCATCTTTCTATGTGTTTTAAGAATTGAATTCCAAGACCCACGCCTTCATGTGCTCCTTCAACCAAACCAGGAATATCAGCTAAAGTTATTTCTTTATCATCATAAGTTGCAACGCCAAGGTTTGGATTTAAAGTTGTAAACTTATAATTTGCTATCTTAGGTGTGGCATTCGTAATAGATGCTAATAAGCTAGACTTACCTGCGTTGGGTAAACCCACAATACCAACATCAGCAATAGTTTTTAGTTGAAGCCAAATTACATATTCTTCACCTGTAGCACCTTTTGTAAATTTTTTTGGAGCTCTATTTGTGGAGCTTTTAAATCTAGTATTCCCAAGACCACCTTTACCACCTTTGGCTACAATAAATTCTTCACCTTCTTTTTTAAAATCATAGATTAAAGTTTTATTATCTTCTTCAAAAACCTGTGTACCTACTGGAACCTTTAAAAATAAATCATCTCCTCCATGACCAGTACGATTTTGTCCAGAACCATTTACACCTCTTCCAGCTTTGTGATGTTGTTGAAATCTATAATCAATAAGAGTATTTAAATTTCTTTCTGATCTTAGGAATATGGTACCACCTTTACCACCATCTCCACCATCAGGTCCGCCGTACTCAATAAATTTTTCTCTACGAAAACTAGGAGATCCATGCCCGCCACTGCCAGCCTTTACATAAATTTTTACTTGATCTAGAAATTTCATAATACAACTGTTAGTTTTTAGTTGTACTACTAATTGGGTTTTACTGAAACGAATGTTCTGTCTAATCTACCTTTTTTAAATACTACTTTTCCTTCAACAACAGAAAAAATTGAATGATCTTTACCCATTCCCACGTTTTCACCAGGAAAAATTTTAGTCCCTCTTTGTCTGACGATTATGTTGCCAGGAATTACTACTTCACCACCGTACTTTTTAACACCAAGTCTTCGACCAGCACTATCTCGTCCGTTTCTCGATGATCCACCTGCTTTTTTTGTAGCCATAATTTATTTACTTGCTGTTTCTGCTTCTACTTTAGCTTCCACTTTTTCAATTTTTTTAGTTGGTTTAACCATTTTTTCGGCTTCAGCTAAAACTTTTCCATCTTTTGAAAAAATTTTACTAATTCTTATTAATGAATATTGTTGTCTATGACCATTTTTTCTTCTTGAATTTTGTCTTCTTCTTTTCTTGAAGATTAGTATTGTTCTATTTTTACCATTTTCAACAAGGTCAGCTTCAACTTTTGCACCTTCAACGGTTGGTGACCCAACTTCAATATTTTTATCATCTCCATAAGCCAGAATTTCTTTAAATTCTATCTTAGTTTCAGTTTTAGAGTCTTCTAATCTTTCGATTTTAAGTATTTCTCCAGCCTTTACTTTGTACTGTTTTCCACCTGTTTGTATGATTGCGTATGACATTGTTTAATCTGTTTTTTATAAGCAGCAATATAGTCTCGAGCCTATTATAGTCAAGTCCGAATAAGTTAGAAATTATCCTTTAAATCCCTTAATTTTGAAAAGGTTTCTAGATTGCTGGACCTAAGGAAAATATTACACTCTAATTCATTCTTAATAGTTGATGGAATAGTGGGTAAACCATCTTTTAACTTTGCATCTATGCCATGTATCATGGTTTTGAGATTACTGTTATTTGCATCATGAGTTAAGCAAAAATCTGAATTTTTTTTGGTATATTCATGACCACAATAAACTTTTGTATCTTCCGGTAACTTCTTGAATTTCATTAAAGAATCAAACATCTGAGAGTATGTACCTTCAAATATTCTTCCACAGCCCAAAGAAAAAAGAGTATCGCCAGTAAAAACAGATTTTTCTTTATAAAAGTAAAAACAAATGTGACCAAGAGTATGTCCTGGAATATAGATTGCCTTAGCTTCAAAATTTTCATGTATCCAAGTTTCTTGATCGTTAAGTAATATATCTATTTCAGGAATTCTTTGTTTGTCCCCACTATATCCGACAACACCTGCTCCATATTTTTCTTTTAATTCTTTATTTCCACCTACATGATCATAATGGTGATGTGTATTTAATATAAACTTTAATTTAATTTCATTATTCTCTAAATATTCAATAATAGGATCAGCCTCACTAGGGTCAATTACGCAAGCAGTATTATTTTCTTCATTAATTATCAAATAAGAATAGTTATCTTGCAGGCAAGGTATTATTTGAATTTTCATCTATTTCTCAATTAAAAAAATTCCCAATTCAGCTGACAGATTTTTAATATTAAGATTTATTTCATTGATAGGAGAAGTTTTTTCATTGCGAAGTGCTAATGCTTTATCTAATTTAATTTTTCTATCATGGCAAAAGTTATAAAAATCTTTAATCGTACACATATGTAGATTTGGAGTGTTGTACCATTCATCAGGCAGATTTTTTGTAATGGGCATTGTTCCTTTGATTAGTAAATGAAGCCTTACTTTCCAAAATCCAAAATTTGGCACTGTAACAATGGCTTTTTTCCCTACTCTTAAAAGTTCCTGAATAACTATTTCTGGATTTAGGAAAGCTTGAAGTGTCTGGCTCAAAATCACAAAATCAAAAGAACTATCTGGAAATTGTGTCAGATCCTTTTCTGCATCTCCTTCAATAACAGTTAAACCTTTACCGACACACTTTTGAGAATTGCTTTTAGAAATTTCAATTCCTCTTATATCGATTTCTTTGTTGGTTTTTAAATATTCCATTAATGTTCCATCTCCACAGCCAACATCTAAAACTCTTGTATTTTTTTCAATAAAATCTGAGATTATTTTAAATTCTTGTTTCATGGTTAAATTATTAAATAAGAGTTGTTAATAAAATTCTTTAAAGTATTTAAAAATTCAGGAACATCTAAAAGAAAAGAGTCATGTCCTTTGTCAGATTCAATTTCTACAAATGCAACGTCTGCTCCAATTGCATTTAAAGCTATAACAATTTCTTTATTTTCAGAAGTTGGATAAAGCCAATCCGAAGTGAACGATATAACAAGAAATTTGGTTTTAGTTTTTTCAAAAGCTTTTGATAAATTTCCACCATACTCCTTAGTTAAGTCAAAATAATCCATTGCTCTAGTAATATACAAATAACTGTTGGCATCAAACCTATCAACAAATACAGACCCTTGATGCCTTAAATAACTTTCTATTTGGAAGTCTGCATCAAAACTAAATTTTAAATCATCTCTTTCTTGTAATTTTCTTCCAAACTTTTCTTGTAAACCATTTTTAGATAAATAGGTTATATGGGCAGCCATTCTTGCAACAGATAAGCCTTTATTGGGGTTTTTATTTTGATTTGCATAGTCTCCATTTATCCAGTTGGTATCAGCCATTATAGATTGTCTGCCAAGTTCGTTAAAAGCAATATTTTGTGCTGAATGACTTGAAGTACAAGCAATTGGAATTGCTATCTTTGCTCTGTCAGGAAAATTACTTATAAATTGGAGAACTTGCATACCACCCATAGATCCACCCATGACTGCAAATAATTTTTCAATTTGAAAAAAATCTAAAAGGTTGTTTTGTGCATTTACCATGTCATTTATTGTAATAATAGGGAAGGTGGTTCCGTAAACTTTATTTGTTTCTGAGTTAGTATTGCTAGGGCCAAAAGAACCTAAACATCCACCAATTACATTAGCACAAATTATAAAATATTTGTTTGTATCAATAGCCTTATTAGGACCGACAGCATATGACCACCAACCATCTTTTTTAGTTATTGGGTTTATTCCAGAAACAAATTGATCACCAGTTAAAGCATGAAAGACTAAAATAGCATTATCCTTTTTTTCATTAAGAGCACCGTAAGTTTCATAAGCTAAAGGAAAATTATTAATAGTCTGACCACAATCTAATTTTAGTGGTTTATCAATTATTATGCTTTTTGTGTTCACATTTTTATTCATAAATAATAGCTAAATTTGAATTGTGAGATAAAAAAAATTATTTAGCGGTTTTTTTTAAGCGCTCGCAATTCAGTTAAATCAGCGCATAATTTTTGTACTAGATAGTATTTCTTATGTCAAATTTTTTTAAAAATGACTTATTCTGTATGAAAATTTAATATTTTATTTATAAGATTGATAGAATGACAGTTCCAAAGTTTAAAAAATTTAAAATAGAGGCCTATAAGCCAGGAAAATCAAACATAGGTAAACTCAAAAATATCATCAAATTATCAGCGAATGAGTCGGCGTTAGGTGTTAGCTCAAAAGTTAAGAAGGTATTAAATAATAAAAATTTAATCCTGTCTAAATATCCAGACAGCAAAGCCCAAGTTTTAAGAAAAGAAATTTCAAATAAATTTAATTGTGATTTTAATAAGATTATTTGTGGAGCAGGGTCTGATGAAATAATTCAGATGATTTGCCAGCTATATTTAAGAGCGTCAGACGAAGTGATTGTACCTCAATATAGCTTCTTAATGTATAGAATTTATGCACAAATCGTTGGAGCAAAAGTTATTTTTTCAAAAGAAAAAAATTTTAAAGTTTCAGTGCTAGAAATAATTAAAAAAGTTACAAAAAAAACAAAGATAGTTTTTATTGCTAATCCAAACAATCCTACAGGCACTTATTTAAGTAAATTAGAATTATTAGAATTAAGAAAAAAATTAAAAAAAAATATATTATTAGTCTTAGATGATGCGTATTTTGAATATATGAAAAATAAAGATTACAAGTCAAGCTTAGATCTATTTAAAGATAAGGATAATGTAGTTGTAATAAGAACATTTTCTAAAATTTATGGATTAGCCTCTTTAAGAGTCGGTTGGGGTTATGCTTCAAAAAAAATTATTAATGCAATGAATTTAATTAAACCACCATTTAATGTAAATCAACTCGCACAAATTGCAGCAACAGAAGCTTTAAAAGATAAAAATTTTATTAATCAATCTGTAAAGCATAATATTACAGAAGCAAATAAAGTTAGAAACACTTTAGAAAAAATAAATATTTTTTCAAACGAAGTAACAGCTAATTTTTTATTACTAAATTTTGATAAATGTAAATTTTCAGCTAATTATGTTTTTAACAAACTGCAATCAAAAGGAATTATATTAAGATCTACAGAAGATGGATATAATATTAAAAACAAATTAAGGTTAACAATTGGATCTAAAAAAGAGAACGCAAAATTTATCAAAGAAGTTAAGGTTATATTTAATTAATTATGAAAAATATTTTAATTATAGGGTGTGGTTTAATTGGATCTTCATTATTACGATCAATAGTAGAAAAAAAAATAGTAAAAAAAATATTTGTTTATGAAAAATCTAAGTCAAATATTATAAAAATTAAAAAATTAAAATTACCGTGTGAAGTTATAAGTGATTTCAAAAAAATTATCCCAAATGTAGATTTGATAATATTTTGTACTCCATTGAGTGAGTATGAAAAAATAATTTTAAAAATAAATAAATACCTCTTACCAAAAACTATCATCACAGATGTTGGTTCATCTAAAGAAAAATCTATGGAATTAATTAAAAAGAAATTAAAGAAAGGAATTTTTTGGACGTCCAGCCATCCTATAGCAGGATCAGAAGTTAGTGGCCCTGAACATGGTGTAAAAAATTTATTTCATAATAAGTGGTGCATATTAATAAAAGAAAGAAGCACTAATGAGAAACACCTTCGGGCACTAAGTAAGTTTTGGAAAAAAATTGGTTCTAGAGTTACAATTATGGACTCTAAAAAACATGACACGGTCTTTTCTATGACAAGTCACTTACCTCACTTAATCGCGTATAATTTAGTTAAAACTGCAACAGACTTTGAAAAACAAAAAAAATATGAACTAATTAAATTTAGCGCGGGTGGTTTAAGAGATTTTTCAAGAATTGCTGCATCTAATGAAATTATGTGGAGAGACATATTTTTTAATAATCAAAAAAATATTTCAGAGGTTATTGATTTATTTATCAAAAATTTACTTTCATTTAAAAAAGATATTCAATCTAAAAATAATAAATCCCTTATTAAAAAATTAATTAATACCAAAAAAGTTAGAAAAAAAATAATTAAATTAAAACAAGATATTAACAAACCAGATTTTGGTAGAAGTTAATTTTTTATAGAAGATACTTTTTTTACTATTAACTTTGCTGTTCTTTCAATTCTATCTATTGTTTTTGTTATAGACATAATTAAAACTTTTTTTTTCAGGTCCATATGCATGAATTAATTTTTTGGAACTCACGCAGATAGCAACATGACCCTTCCAAAATATAATGTCTCCTTTTTTAAATATATCTTTTTTCATATTTTTTGTTGAGTATCCTATCTGATCTTTTGTATCTCTCGGATAATATTTATTATTATAATAATAGAATAATTGTAAAATAGCTGAACAATCTATTCCTCTATAAGTTTTGCCACCCCAAACATATTTAGTTCTCAAAAATAATTTTAATATTTTTAAATAGTCCTTTTCTACATGATCAATTTTCTTGATATCTTTCTTTAAAATCCATTTATCTTTTTCAAATTCAGCAAACTTTTTGTTTTCTTGAATAATTAAAACCTTTGATGCAAATGGTAAAAAATATTTTGTTTTTTTCTTTTGTTTATTAAAAATATTAATTTTTAAACTAAAAACTTTATGTGTAGGATTATGATCATGTGTATAATTCTCATCTCTGATATAACCAATATAATTATCGTATGATGTTTTTATTTTTAACCAACCTTTATTTTTCGATAATACTTTGAATTTTTCACCATATATAATTTGAGAGGTAACCTCAGAAACTTCAGATGGCTTCTTATAAATATTTGATAAAGGTTTTTTATAAAAATAATTATTTTTCACGGAGTTTTAGTTTATCTTTAATAAACCATAAACAAATCAAAGAAGGTATTACCATAACAGCTGTTAAGATGAAAAATACTCCCCAATCACCATTTAACCAATCCACCAAAGCACCAGATGATGATGCGAGTGTTGTTCTGCCTGCCGTTCCAATCGAGGCAAGTAATGCATATTGAGTCGCTGTATAGGTTCTATCTACTAGCAGTGATATAAACGCAACAAATGCTACTGTCGCAAAAGCCGCTGCAATATCATCAAATATGACCGCTATAGCAAATAATAGTTCAGATTTATCACTCCATGCTAAGACAGTAAATAATAAGTTTGTTGCAGCCATTAATATACCAGCAACAAACATTGCTTTTAAAACTCCAGACCTAATTACAAAAAGCCCACCTAACAATGTAAAAATAACTGTAGTTACCCATCCCAAAGTTTTTGAGTAGATAGCAATATCACCTTTAGAAAATCCTATTTCTTTATAAAATACTATCGACATTCGCCCAAGAAAAGCCTCACCAATCTTAAATAAAAAAATAAAACTTAAAATTCCAATTGCAACTGAAAATCCATTTTTTTTAAAGAAACTTAGTATTGGACCACCCAATGTACTACTGATCCAAGCAACAAATGTGGTTAAAATATTTTTTGACCCAAGTTTATTTGCTATTAAATTATCAGTCTCTCTTTGTTTAAGTTGTCTGTCAGTGGTAAGTGGCTCATGAACAAACATCAATCCTATATTCATTAAAATTATCACAATACCTAAAATTAAAAATGTAATTTGCCAGTAATTGCTAACACCAATATTTTCTAAATATTGAGCAGCAAACAAAGCTATTACACCACCCAGTTTGTATCCACTCCACCACCCAACAACTGCCATAGCCGCACCAGCAGCCATTGATTTGCTTTCATCCACACCTATTTGTTCAATTCTTAAGGCATCAACAGTAATATCTTGTGTGGCTGAAGCTATAGCAATAATTAAACCAACTGTAATTAAAAGTGCTAAGTTTTCAGTTGGGTTAATAAAGCTCCAAGTAACAAGGCAAATTAAAATTGCAATTTGCATTAATACTATCCAGCCTCTTCTATGACCAAGTTTTTTTGTTAGGTATGGTATTTGAAGTCTGTCAACAAGTGGTGCCCACAAATAGTTAAAAGCGTAAACTGCAAATATTAAACCTGCCCAACCAATTGTTGACCTACTCAACCCTTCTTCTTTAAGCCATAAACTCAAACTACTTCCTATGAGAACCCAGGGAAACCCCGAGATAGCCCCAAGCAATAATATTCTAAGCATTCTTTTATCCAGGTAGATAGAAAAAGTTTCTGAGAGTGATTGTTTTTTTATTTCAATCATAATTAATTCCTCCAAAAAGAAGGGAGAAACAATACCAATATAGCAAACAATTCTAATCTACCCAAGATCATTCCGAGACTTAAAATCCATTTAGATATTTCGGGTATATTTGAAAAATTGCCATTAGGGCCAATTGTAGAGCCTAACCCTGGGCCAACATTGGAAATTGATGTGGCAGCACCTGAGATTGAGGTTACAAAATCTAAACCACTTAAAGATAAAAATGCAGTTATCAAAAAAAATATAACCAAGTAAAGAAAAATAAAAGAGATAATTGAAGCCATAAATTTATCATCTACTTTATTTTTATCATATTTAATTATAAATATGCCTCTTGGATAAATAATTTTTTTTAATTGATTAACAATAAATAGATATAAAATTTGAATTCTAAAAATCTTAATTCCACAAGTTGTTGAGCCAGCACAACCACCAATAAACATTAAAGTTAAAAAGAAAATGAGTGGAAAATTACCCCATCCATCAAATTCTCCGGTGACATATCCCGTACCAGTTAAGATAGAAATAACGTTAAAAATAATTACTCTTATATTAATTTGAGAAAAATCTTTATTTTGAAAAAGTGAATAAATAGAAAGTAGAATAATTGAAAAAATAATTATCTTAATAAATGATTTAATCTGGACATCGGAAGTAAATATTTTTTTATTACCATTTAAAAATTTTACATAAGCTATGAAAGGTATGCTACCCAGTATAATAAAAACTATAGATGATATTTCAATGGGTAAACTATTAAAATATCCTATAGATTCATTATAATTCGAAAATCCACCTGTTGCTATTGTAGTCATGGAGTGAGTTAGGCTATCAAAAATATTCATACCAAAAATTTTATAGGTAACAGCACAAAGTGTTGTTAACACCAAATATACATAAATTAATCTAAGAGATATTTCCTTAGATTTTGGTAATAACTTTTCTGAAGAATCGTTACTTGAAATCTTAAATAACTGCATTCCCCCAACGTTCATTATTGGCATAAGAGTTATTGCCATTACAATAATACCAATTCCCCCTAACCATTGAAGCATAGCTCGCCATAAAAGTATTGATCTAGGGGCGCCCTCCAAGTTTGAAATAATTGTAGATCCAGTAGTAGTAATACCAGACATACTTTCAAAAAAAGAATCAGTAATGGATAATTCAAGAGTAGAAAAAATAAAAGGTAAAGAGCCAAATATCGCAATACTCAACCAAGAAAGAGCGGTTAATAAGAATGCTTGTTGTAAGTTTAACTTTTTGTCATGGTTTAAATTTGTCAAAAAAAATAAAACACCAAATATTATTGAAATTATAGAAGCCCCAATAAAAGAAGAATCTAGTTCAGAATAAATAAATTGGGCTAAAATTGGAATCATCATAGAAATTCCAAGAATAATTTGCAAAACACCCAAGGTAAAAAAAACAGTTTTATAATTAGACATTTTGTTAGAACATTATTTTATGGTAAATAAATTTCAACTCTATAAGAGTTAATAATAACACCTAATATAAGATATTTCTTATTAAACAAAGTGATTGAAAAAGAAAATTTAGATAAAACTAACGCATGGCCTTTTGTTGAGGCTAAAAAAATGTTGCGTGAAAGAAAATCCTTTATTGAGAAAAAAGGTAAAATTATTTTACAAACTGGCTATGGACCAAGTGGATTACCCCATATAGGTACCTTTGGTGAGGTAGCAAGAACATCAATGATGGTTAATGCGCTAAAACAACTTACGGATATACCAACAGAAATTATAACCTTTTCAGATGACATGGATGGTTTCAGAAAAGTTCCTGAAAATGTACCTAATCAAGAGCTATTAAATAAAAACCTTCATAAACCTTTAACCCAAGTACCAGATCCATTCAAAAAATTTTCAAGCTTTGGTGAGCATAATAATGAAATGTTAAAAGATTTTTTAGATAAATTTAAATTTGAGTATAGTTTTAAAAGTTCTTCAGTCCTCTATAAAAGTGGTTTTTTTAATCCAACGCTACAATTAATTTTAGAAAACTATCAGGGTATCATGGATATAATTCTTCCAACACTTGGTAAGGAAAGACAAAGAACCTACAGTCCCTTTTTACCCATATGTCCAGATACTGGTAAGGTTTTAGAAATTCCGGTTTTAGAAATCTTAAAAGAAAAATCTAAAATTATCTTTGATAATAATGGAAAAAAACTTGAAACAAGTATTTTAGACGGACATTGTAAATTGCAGTGGAAAGTGGATTGGGCTATGAGGTGGTATGCCCTCGATATAGATTTTGAAATGTATGGAAAAGATTTAATAGAAAGTGCAATATTATCTTCAAGAATAGTTAAATTAATTGGCAAAACAAACCCGTCTGGTTTTGCATATGAACTATTTTTAGATGAAAAAGGTGAAAAAATTTCAAAGTCAAAAGGTAATGGGATCACTATTGATCAGTGGTTAGAATATGCGTCTCCTGAAAGTCTTTCATTGTATATGTATCAAAATCCTAAAAGAGCAAAAAAACTATACAAAGAAATAGTTCCAAAAACAGTTGATGAATATTTAGATTTTGTGGAAAAAGCTAAAAATCAAAATGAATTACAGTTATTAATGAATCCAGTTTGGCATGTACATAATGGATTAATTCCTAAAGAAGATACTATTATGAGTTTTTCAATGCTTTTAAATTTAGTGGAGGCAAGTAATGCAGATACCAAGGAATTACTTTGGAAGTTTGTAAAAAAATATAAAAAAGATATCTCAGAAAAAGATCATATAATTTTTGATAATTTAATTGGGTACGCTATTAAATACTTTAATGATGTAATCAAACTTCAGAAAAAATATAAGAAACCAGATTCAAACGAAAAAATTGCATTAGAGGCTCTGGTAAAGACTCTTGATGATTGTAATGATGCAATGTTACCTGAGGATATTCAAACATTAATTTACTCAACTGGAAAAGAAAATGGATATTCAGAAAATCTACGTGATTGGTTTAAATTGATTTATGAAGTCGTATTTGGAGATGAAAATGGTCCAAGAATGGGCTTTTTTATAAGCTTCTTTGGAGTTAATGAAACTAAAAAATTAATAACAGAAAAAATAAAATAATGTTTTCAAAATTCAGATCACTAATTTTTAAAATTGATCCTGAAACTGCTCATAATTTAGCAATTAAGTCTTTAAGATTAAATTTGACACCAAATTTAAGGGATGAAAATAAAGATGATCCAATGTTCAAGACTAAACTATTTGGCAAAGAAATAGATAACCCAATTGGAATGGCTGCTGGATTTGATAAAAATGCTGAAGTTTATAATTCTTTATTTAAACTTGGATTTGGGTTTGTTGAGGTGGGGACCGTTACACCACTTAAACAGTATGGAAATCCAAAACCAAGAGTATTTAGATTGGTGGAAGACGAAGCACTTATAAATAGATTGGGATTTAATAATTTAGGATCAGAAAGTGTAAGCAATAGAATTCGATCAAATTTGAATAAGGGTTTATTGGGAATTAATATAGGTCCAAATAAAAATAGTGATGATAGGCTAAATGATTATTTAATTGGTCTTAGAACTTTTCATGATATCGCTGACTATATTACAATTAATATTTCCTCACCTAATACAGAAAACTTAAGAAGTTTTCATGATGAAACTAAATTTGATGAATTAATGAATTTAGTTAAAGAAGAAAAAATTAAGCTTAAATCCAAAATACCAATTGTTGTAAAAATTTCTCCTGATATTTCAGATGAACAAATTGAAGTATTAAGTAAAATATTGTTAGAACACAAAGTAAGTGCAATAATTGTTTCAAATACAACCGCAGGAAATAGAGGTAAATTAAACAATATACTGAAACATCAAAGGGGTGGTTTATCTGGAAAACCTCTTGAAGAAGAGGCTAATAAATTAATAAGTAAGTTTTACAGATTATTAAAAAATAAAATTGAAATTATTGGAGTAGGTGGTGTGGACTCAGGAGAAAGTGCACATAGAAAATTTTTAGCTGGTGCAAGCTATGTTCAATTATATACTGGTATGGTTTTTCAGGGTCCCAATATTGTTGGAAAAATAAAAAAAGAGTTAAAAGAAATATTAATTACTGATGGGATCAAGAATTTTAGAGAAATAATAGGTAAGAAACAGCCTAATTGAAGCTAATAAACTTGACGAGGTCACAAACTCATCTTATATAGGCACTAAATATTATGTCTAAAAAATGCGAATTAACCGGCAAAATACCTATGAAAGGTCACAATGTTAGTCATGCTAACAATAAGACTAATAGAAGATTTTTACCAAATTTAAAAAAAACTAAATTTAAAAGTGAACTTTTAAAAAGAAGTTTAACTTTAACGGTTAGCAATGCAGGTGTTAGATGTGTTGATAAAAAAGGTACTTTTGATGAATTTTTAAAGACTGCAAGAAATAAAAATATATCACCAAGATTAAAAAAATTAAAAAAAAGTATATTAATTAAGTCACCATTCGTAAAAAAAGCACCCAAAGTTTCCCCTAGTAAATCAGCTTAATGAAAAAGCTTTTTATACTACTCTCATTTATAATGGGAGTTATTGTTTTAACTTCAAATTATTTAGTACAATTTCCAATCAACTATTATGGTTTGGAAGAAATATTAACTTATGGAGCTTTTAGTTATCCAGTTGCATTTTTGATTACAGATTTAGCTAATAGGTCTTATGGTAAGTTTGTAGCTAGAAAAATTGTTTATGTTGGTTTTATTATAGGAATTGTATTTACTCTTTTCTTTTCAACAAATTTTGCAGACTTAATTTCAGTCAGAATTGCCATAGGTTCAGGCACAGCATTTATGGTTGCACAGTTGTTAGATGTCCAAATTTTTGACTATTTAAGAAAAAAGAAATGGTTTGTTGCACCACTAACTTCATCTTTAATTGGATCCACTGTTGATACATTTTTATTCTTTTCTATCTCATTTTATGCAACTGGAATACCATGGGTTACTTTATCTCTAGGTGACTTAGCAGTTAAAATATTTGTTGCTTTAGCAATGTTGATTCCATTCAGATTATTATTGGGAACTCTTAAAGTTTCAAAAGCTTAGTATAAAAATTTATAAGATAAAATTTTATAAGCAAGTTTAGCTACTAAAAAGTTATAAGAATTAAAACCTTTAATAGGTGAAAGTTCATTTATATCTGCACCAACAATATTAGAGTTTTTTGCAGCTATCCGTATAATATTTAAAGTTTCATCCCATAACAGTCCACCTGGTTCAGGCGTACCTGTTGCAGGCATAATGCTAGAGTCTAATCCATCAACATCAAATGTTAGATAAACTGTTTTATTCTTTATCATCTTTTTAAATTTTTTTAGGTCCCATTTACTTTTGTCTTTTGCCCAAAAGATATTAATTCTAGATGAGTTTTTTTTTAAGAATGGTATTTCACTTTGAGATATATTTCTGATCCCAAATGAGATTATTGAAACATTTTTATGATCAAGACATCTCCTAATAGCTGAGGCATGAGAAAATTTTTCTCCATTATAACTATCTCTTAAATCTGCATGTGCATCAAAATGTAGTAGGCATATTTCTTTGTGTTTTTTTACAAATGGAGCAATACATCCAGGTGTTATTGAGTGTTCCCCACCAAAAGTGATTGGAAATAATTTTTTATCCAATATTTCTTGATTTATATCAGACATTTTTTTAAGAGCTTTTTTAATGTCTTTATCAATTTTAAATGGTTTTAAAGTTTTAATTCCAATTTTTTTATAGGGTTCACAATGTAATTCTTCATCATATAACTCAACTTGATGTGATGCTTTGATAATTTCTTTAGGGCCATTACGAGTGCCACCACCATAACTAACAGTTTTTTCTAAACCAAATGGAACAACTACTACTTTTTCTTTAAAATTAACATCATTGTCAATTCCTAGAAAACCGTTTTTATTAGAAAGATATTTCAATTTTATTTAAATATTTTTGAGAAGTTTTTTCTCGTTCTGTTTTTCCAGTCACCTTTATGATAAGCATCACTTACAATCAAAGGAAGGACACTGGTTGCTTCTGCAAAAACCATTTGTTCTTTTGCAATATCCACCTTGCCCCAAGAGCTTGCTTCTTTTAATGTAGAACTACTACAAGCACCATCCCTAGAATCTGCTACTGTAATTTGCACTGCATATTTATGCATCTCAACTTCTTTTCCTAAAAGCTCAGCACAGATAACAGTATCTTGAACAAAATTTTTTGGAACTCCTCCACCAATCATAAATAAGCCAGATCCTTTTGATTGAATCTTTATTTCAGTTAATTCACGAAGTTCTCTAATAGAATCTATCGTAATATGGTTTTTAGGATTATTTTCTTGGTGAGTGACCAATCCAAAACCAGCACTTGAGTCTGTAAATGCGGGACAAAATATAGGAACATTATTGTCATATGCTGTTTCAATTAAAGAATCTTTTTTTTTAGAATTTTTCTTTAAATATTTACCCATTTCATAAATAAATTCTCTTGATGTATAACTTCTTGGATCAAGTGTATCTGCTATTTCACATATTTTCTGATCACATTCCTGCAATTCTTCTTCATCAATATAAGTATCGTAAATCCTATCTATATAATTTTTTCTTAATTCAGTATCATCTTGAAACTGTGAACCTTGGTAATGTTTAAAACCTAAAGCTTCAAAAAAATCCATATCAACTATTGAAGCTCCTGTTGCAATAATTGCATCAACCATATTATATTTAACTAAATCTTTATAAATATTCATACAACCTGCAGCAGATGTTGACCCAGCAAGTGTTAAAAAAATTGTGCAATCCTTATCTTGAATCATTTCATTAAAGATATTTGCTGCATTTGCTGTTTCTCTTGAGACAAAAGACATTTTTTCCATTGAGGAAATTATTTTTCGTGCATCAAAAGAAGTAATATCGATGTGTTCAACTGGGTTTTGTAAGAAGCTTTTTTTGCTATTATGAGTTAAATTTTTGTTATCTGGCATTAAGCAACTAATATACCTTTATTGCTCTCTTTACCATATAACGTCATTATAGGCTCATCCTCTACTTCATAGATTTCATTAGAGTAAAAACCATTAAATTGAGTTCTAAAAGTTAAGCCGTATGCACCAAGCTGACCTAGTTCAATATAATCATTTTCTTTAATATTGTTTGGAAGCAAAAAAGGTCCCTTCATGTAATCCATACTATCGCACGTAGGTCCATAAAAATCAAAAGCAGTTAATTTTTTTGATATTGATTTTCCACTTTTAATTAAACGAGAAGGGTAAACTATGTTTGGTGTACCAGCATCAAAAAGAGTTCCATAGGTTCCATCATTAATATAAAGTTTTTGTTTTTTTCTAAGATTTACTCTTACAATTGTTGAACCACTTTCTGCAACTAGAGCCCTTCCAGGCTCACATAATATTTCAGGTAGTTTTTCTAAGTTTAAATTAGCTAAGCCTTTTTTTATTTCTTCAAAATAATTATCTAAAGATTGAGGTACAAGATCTGGATATATAGCAGGAAAACCACCACCAATATTAATATAATCAGGAATAATTTTTGTTTTTCTTATTATATTTCCAATATCTACAATTCCTTTTGAATAAGAAATGGGGTGCATACATTGAGATCCCACATGGAAACTTAAACCTACCTTATTTGCATATTGCTTTGTTAATCTCAATAAAGCAGTCGCCTCAGGCATGGACGCCCCAAATTTTGTTGATAAATCTATTTCAGCATGCTCATTTGAAACGGCTACTCTTACAAATAATTCAAGGTCTTTTGCCTCGTTAGTTGTTTCAATAATTTTTATTAATTCATCTTTAGTATCAAGGGAAAAAGCTTTAACATTATAATTAAAATAAGCTTCTTTAATACTTTCTCTACTTTTGACTGAATGCATATATGAACATTTTGCATTAGGATTAATTGCTCTTATGTCTTTAATTTCTTGAATAGAGGCCACGTCAAAGTTTTCAATTCCACTTTCGACTATTGTTTTTAGTACTTTAGGATGTGGGTTAGTTTTTACTGCATAAAGCACTTTACCAGGAAATTTATTTCTAAAATATGTAGAAGCTAATTGTATTGATTTTTTCCTAATACAATAAATAGGTTTTTCTGGCTTTAGTTGATTTATAAGATCATCAACTGTTTTAAATTTTTGCATTTCATATGTCCCCAAAAAAAATTTAATAAAAAAAAGTTTTTAAATACTTAAAAACTTTCATATAAATCATGCAATTAAGGCAATAGTTAATTAATGTAAAGTAAATAATAGGTGTTGAAATTATCAAATAAGGTACCATATTAATTGTATGGCTGAACTGAATAATTTAAAAAAACTAAGTGATTTTGACAATAAAACCTTATTAATCGTTGATGATGACAATCCTTTCAGGGATAGACTTGCCAGAGCAATGGAAAAAAAAGGGTTTGAGGTTTTTCAAGCTGAGAGTGTACAAAAAGGAATACTATCTGTTAAAGAAAAAAAACCAGGCTTTGCTGTTGTTGACCTTAGACTAGCTGATGGAAACGGGCTTCAAGTAGTAAAACAAATTCAAATTTCTAATCCAAGTAGTAGAATTATAATGTTAACAGGATATGGAAATATTCCAACGGCTGTAGCTGCAATTAAAGAAGGTGCAATTGATTATCTTGCAAAGCCGGCGGACGCAGATGATGTTGAGAAAGCATTACTAGCCGATCCAGAGAAAAAAGCTGAACCACCAGAAAACCCTATGTCGGCTGATAGAGTTAAGTGGGAACACATTCATAGAGTTTTTGAATTATGTAATAGGAATGTATCTGAAACTGCTAGAAGACTTAAAATGCACAGAAGAACGTTACAAAGAATTTTATCTAAAAGATCCCCTAGATAAACTTTCTAAATTTAATAATTTTTTTAGCCAATATAGTTAATAAACAAATCTTGAATAATTCAGCTAATAAAAATGGTGTAACCCCTAATTGAAGAATTGGTTTATCCCATCCAATTAAAATTCCCAACCAAATAGCTCCAAATATATAGATTATTGAAACAGAAAATATTAATTTTCCAAAAATTATAAAAATGTTTTTATTAAAATTTAAATAGCCTGCAAAAAAAGAAGCAAGTAGAAATCCAATTAAATATCCCATTGTTGGACCAGTAAAATAAACTATCCCAATACCTTTTTCTGGTGAGTTAGAAAATACAGGCATTCCTAGAATACCCTCTAGAAGATAAACAGCTACAGATGCGAGGCCAATTTTATATCCAAAAGCAATTCCCAAAAAAAGAACTACAAAAGTTTGCATTGTCATAGGTACAGGATAAAATGGTATTTTTAATTTAGCTGAAATAGTTAAAGCCATTGTTCCTATAAAAATTAGAGTAAATGTTTTTAATACTTTTTGAATTGAATTAGTTTTTAATAGATCCATATCTACAAATTACTATTTATTAATGTGATAATCTAGTTTTTTATTAGTCTTAAAAAAACATCCTCTAAATCACCATCATCAGTTGAAATATCTATAATTTTTACGTTATTTTTCTTAATTAAATTAATTAATTCATCCATATTAATTTTACTTTTTTCATAAGAAACACAAACCTCACTATCTAACTGTGAGACTATTTTTAAAGATTCTAGATCATCATCATTAATATTAATCTTTATGTCAGTTTTAAAAGTTACTTTTTTGGTTTGAATTCTATCTAATAAATTCTTAGTACTGTCTAGAGCAACAATATTTCCTTTATTTAATATAGCTATTCTTCCACACATTTCCTCAGCTTCCTCAAGATAATGAGTTGTTAGAATGATAGTTACACCAAGTTCATTAAGTAATTTTACATTTTTCCATAGATTTTGTCTTAATTCAACATCAACGCCAGCCGTAGGTTCGTCTAAAATAACTATTGGTGGTTGATGAACTAAAGCTTTAGCCATTAGCAACCTTCTTTTCATTCCACCAGATAAACTTCTAGCATAGCTGTTAGCTTGTTTTTCTAGGGATACCAATTTTAGAATCGTATCTGTAATTCTATCTTTTTCTTTAATTCCATAGAGACCAGCCTGTAATTCTAATAATTTTCTTGGACTAAAAAATGGATCAAGATTTACTTCTTGAGGTACTATTCCAACTGAAGCTCTAACTTGTCTTGGGTTCTGATCTAAGTCAAAACCCCAGACATTTACTTGTCCGGCTGTTTTTATCACTGTTCCAGCTAAAATATTTATAAATGTTGTTTTTCCAGCACCATTAGGGCCGAGAAGACCAAAAATTTCTCCCTCTTTCACGTCCAAGTTTAAATCATTTAATGCAAGGTTGTCTGCGACCTGCTTACTTGAATAAATTTTTTTTAAGTTTTTAACAGAAAGTATATTTTTTTGCTCCATGCGTGTTAATACATTTATAGTATTTAAAATAATTAAGATAATATTATTTAATGGATAAAATAAAAAAAACAGATCATTTTTATTTAATAGATGGTTCGGGTTATATTTTTAGAGCTTATTACGCATTGCCACCACTAACTAGAAAAAGCGATGGCCTACCTGTTGGTGCAGTTAGTGGATTTTGTAGTATGCTATTTAAACTATTAGAGGATTCAAAATCAAATGAAAATCTTCAAAAACCTACACACTTTGCAGTAATATTTGATGCAGCTAGAAAAACTTTTAGAAATGAAATCTATTCAGACTACAAAGCTAATAGATCAGAAGCACCAGATGATTTAGCACCACAGTTTGAGTATATAAGAAAGTCTGTAGTTGCTTTTAATTTACCATCTGTGGATCTTCCAAATTATGAAGCAGATGATTTAATAGCTACTTATGCAGAGCAAATTTTAGCAAAAGGTGCGAAGGTAACAATAGTTTCCTCAGATAAAGACTTAATGCAATTGTATAGAAAAGACGTTCGTATATTCGATCCAATGAAAAATAAATTTATAACACCTGAAGATATAGTAACCAAATTTGGAGTGGGTCCAGAAAAAGTTATAGATGTTCAATCCTTAGCTGGAGATAGTAGCGATAATGTTCCAGGAGTTCCAGGGATAGGTGTAAAAACTGCAGCAGAACTGATTAATAAGTATGGAACTTTAGAAAAGTTATTAGATAACGCTCAAGAAATAAAACAAAATAAACGAAGAGAAACACTTATAGAAAATAAAGATAAAGCAATAATTAGTAAAAAATTAGTGACACTAATGAAAGATGCTCCAGTTGAAAGAAAGATAGAAGAATTTAATTTAAAGGAAATTGATAAAGATAAGCTGTATAAATTTTTACGAGAAATGGAGTTTAATAGACTTCTTAGCTCTGTCATTTCTGCATATGGAGAACCTGAGCTAGGAGAAATCGTAAGAGAGACAAAACCTGAAAAAAAACAGCAAAATATAAGTAAAAAAAACTATCATCTCATCACTAATGAAAAAGAAATAGATGAGTGGATTAACGAAGCAGAAGAAGCTGGAGAACTAGCAATTGATACTGAAACTAGCTCACTAGATGCACATCAAGCTGATTTAGTTGGAATTTCATTAAGCACTAAAATTGGTAAAGCTTGTTATATTCCAATTGGTCATAAGTTTAAAGGATGTTTAAAAAAAGAAGTTGTAATTAAAAAACTAAAACCACTTTTAGAAGACAAGAGTGTAAAAAAGATTGGCCAAAATATTAAGTTTGATTTCATTGTTTTGTTTAAACAGGGAATAGATATGAATTCAATGGAAGATACAATGTTGATGTCTTATGTATTGGATGCTGGAAAAAATAGACACAACATGGATACCCTGTCTGAGATTCATCTACAGCATAAAACAATTTTATTTAAAGAAATTGTTGGCATAGGCAAGAAAGAAATAAATTTTAGTGATGTAGAGTTAGATAAGGCAATGGAGTATGCTGCTGAAGATGCTGATATTACTTATAGATTATACAAAATATTTAGTAAAAATTTAAAATTAGAAAAATTAACTAACATTTATGAGATCTTTGAAAAACCTTTAATTAAAATATTAGCATTTATGGAAATTGAAGGAATAAAAATTGATAATAAATTTTTAAAGGTGTTGTCTGAAAAATTTGAGAAAAAAATCAGTAAACTAGAAAAAGAAGTTTTTAAAATTTCAAAAAAAGAATTTAATATTGCTTCACCAAAACAATTAGGTGAAATTATTTACAATGATTTAAAGATTGCCGTACTTAAAAAAACTAGAAAAGGAAGTTTTGCTACAAACGCAAGTGTATTAGAAGACTTAGCATTTAAAGGACATGAATTTCCTAAATTAATTCTTGACTGGAGACAGGTATCTAAACTTAAAAATACTTATTCAGATGCTTTACCTGAACATATTAATCCAACCACTAAACGAGTTCATACTTCATTTTTATTGGCAGCAACAACAACAGGAAGGTTAGCTTCCAGTGATCCAAATCTACAAAATATTCCTATTAAATCAGATGATGGTAAGGATATAAGAAAAGCTTTTATAGCAGAAAAAGGGTTCACATTAATATCTGCAGATTATAATCAGATTGAAATGAGAATTTTAGCTGACTTGGCAGAAGTCAAAGAGCTGAAAAAAGCGTTTAGTAATGATGAAGACATTCACTCTCTTACAGCAAGCCAAGTATTTAATGTTGATATTAAAAAAGTAGACCAAGACATGAGAAGGAAAGCCAAGGCTATTAATTTTGGAATAATTTATGGTATTTCACAATATGGGCTTGCAAAACAAATCAATGTTTCAAATCATGAAGCAGATGAATTTTTAAATGCTTATTTCTTAAAATTTCCTGAAATAAAAATTTATATGGATAATACAATTAAGTTTTGTAGAAAAAGTGGCTATGTAAATAATATTTTTGGTCGAAGATCTCATTTTAATGGAATTAATGATAAAAATTTCAATGTAAGAAATTTTCAAGAAAGAGCAGCTATCAATGCTCCCATTCAAGGGTCAGCATCTGAAATCATGCGACTTGCAATGATTAGACTTAATAAAAAATTTGAAAGCATCAAAAATAATAAATCAAAAATATTATTGCAAATTCATGATGAGCTAATTTTTGAGGTCCCGGTAAAAGAAGTTAAAAATATAACTGAAATAATCAAGGATGAAATGACAAGTGTTACAGAAAGTGATTTACACACTTTTTCAACACCATTGACGGTAGATGTGAATACAGGGGACAATTGGGGAATACTTCATTAATTTATCTCCATTGCCTAAATTAGAACAATTTAGTATTTTTAAAGTACATTATGCAAACACAAACAATAGCTCTTATTGATGACGATAGAAATATACTCACAAGTATAAGTATAGCTCTTGAAAAAGAGGGCTTTAAAGTTCAAACGTACATTGATGGAGAAAGTGCTTTAATTGGGTTAACTAGAAATCCACCAGATCTTGCTGTTATAGATATAAAGATGCCAAAAATGGATGGCGAAGAACTTTTAAAAAAGTTAAGAAAAAAAACTTCCTTACCTGTAATTTTTTTAACTTCAAAAGATGATGAGATAGACGAACTGTTAGGCTTAAAGTTGGGTGCAGATGATTTTATAAAAAAGTCAGGAGGTTTTTCTATTAAAGTTTTGATAGAAAGAATAAGGGTTCAACTTAGAAAAAAGGATATTAACAATAATCTTGAAGACACAAAAAATATTATTTCACATGGGAAGCTAAAACTTGACCCCTCACAACTTGAATGTGAATGGGATAGCCAGCAATTACCAGATAAACTTACCACTACAGAATTTTTAATAGTTAAAGAATTAGCAAAGAGACCAGGAATAATAAAAGAAAGAGCTCAGCTTATGGATATTGCTTATCGAGAAGATACGGATATTGAAGATAGAACTATTGATAGTCACGTTAAAAGAATTAGAAAAAAATTTAAAAAAGTTGACCCTGATTTTACAGCTATAGAAACAAGATATGGTAGTGGATACAGATGGAACGTTGGCTAATGTTCAGTAATTTTCTAAAAAGTTTATCTATATTAAAAAAATTTTTATTTATTAATTTAGTTATTTTTTTA
>CAJQRP010000005.1 GCA_905612365.1 uncultured Candidatus Pelagibacter sp.
GTATTAATTGGAGACTATCTTTTAAGTAGATGTTTTGAGATGATGGTGGAAGATGGGAATATCGAAGTTTTAAAACTTTTGTCTTCAACTTCATCAAAGATTGCTCAAGGAGAAGTATTACAACTACAGCACAAAGGTGAAGTTGACATGTTAGAGGAAACCTATTTTAAGATTATTACAGCAAAAACAGCTGAACTTTTCTCTGCAGCCACTAAGGTTGGTGCAATTTTATCAAACAAAGAAACTAAAGAAAAAGAAGCACTAGAATTTTATGGAAAAAACTTAGGCTTAACGTTTCAAATTGCCGATGACACCTTGGATTATAATTCTGATCTAAAATTTTTTGGCAAAAAAATTGGTAAAGATTTTCTTGAAGGTAAAATTACTCTACCTGTGATTTTATTATTTCAAAATGTATCATCAACAGAAAAAGATAAATTAAAAAATATTTTTAAACAAGAAACAAGATCAAATGAAGATTTCAATTTTACACTAGAGCTTATTAAGAAATATAATATAATCAATGAATGCTACAAAAAAGCTGAACATTTTATTAACCTTGCATCAAATTCTTTAACTGTATTTAAAGATAGTGAAGAAAAAAAGATTTTAGAAAGTCTTACTTCGTTTAGTCTACAAAGAACTTTTTAAGGACTTAATAAAGATTTAGCCCAGTTACCCTCATTATCTTTAGTATATTTTAGTCTTTCGTGAATTCTACTATCTCCATCTAACCAAAATTCTATACTTGAAGGTATTAAATTCCAACCTGACCAATACTCTGGTCTTGGAACATTATTTTTATTGCTATATTTTTTTTTATATTCTTCTATTGAGTTTAAAAGCTCATCTCTATTATTTAATATAGTGCTTTGTTTTGAGGCCCATGCTCCAATTCTGCTTTCATAACCTCTACTGTTATAATATTCATCCGCCACTTCATTAGAAACTTTTTGTACCAGTCCATTAATTCTTACTTGTCTTAGAAGGCTTTTCCAATGAAAGCACATTGATGCTTTCGGGTTATTTTTTAATTCATTTCCTTTTTGACTATCTAGATTGGTATAAAAAACAAATCCATCTTTGTTAAAGTCTTTTAACAAGACCATTCTAATTGATGGAGAATTATTTTCATCTGATGTAGCTAAAGCTAGTGCATTTGGATCATTTAATTCTGTTTTTTTTGCTTCATTCATCCAAACTTCAAATAAATCTATTGGATCTATTTTATCTAAAAAGCATTTATTAAGGCCTAATGAGTTTTTTTGATTCATAATTTTAACAAAATAATCTATATACTATAGATAATGTCATTTAATACTTTTGGAAAGCAATTTCGTTTCACAACATGGGGGGAATCTCATGGCCCAGCATTAGGCTGTGTCGTTGATGGTTGCCCACCTAATATAAACTTAAAAGAGCAAGATATTCAAGTTGAGCTGGATAAAAGAAAACCAGGACAATCAAAATTTACAACACAGAGAAAAGAAGATGATAAAGTGCAAATTTTATCGGGTGTATTTGAAGGCAAAACGACTGGGACGCCTATTTCTTTAATTATTTACAATCAAGATATGAGATCAAAAGATTATGGAGATATCAAAGATAAATTTAGACCTGGGCATGCTGATTTTACGTACTTTAAGAAATATGGAATAAGAGATTACCGTGGTGGTGGAAGATCCTCTGCAAGAGAAACGGCTGCAAGAGTTGCTGCAGGTGCAATTGCTAAAAAAGTTTTAGAGAATAAATTAGGTAAAAAATTTAAAGTTGTAGGTGCTGTTACTCAACTGGGAATATTGGGATGTGATACTAGCAAATGGAACGATCTAACAATTAATAAAAACCCCTTTTTTTGTCCTGATAAAAATATGCTAAAGCTTTGGGAAAAATATTTGTTAGATATAAGAAAGTCTGGATCATCTTGTGGTGCAATTATTGAGGTAAGAGCTAGAGGAATTCCTGTTGGCTTAGGTGCTCCAATTTATTCTAAACTAGATATGGATATTGCTTCTGCAATGATGAGTATTAATGCTGTTAAAGGTGTTAACATTGGTTCAGGAATGAACTCTGCACAATTAAGTGGAGAACAAAACTCAGATGAAATTTCACAAAAAGGTAGAAAATTAAAATTTAATTCTAATAATGCAGGTGGAATTCTTGGCGGTATTTCAACGGGACAAGAAATTGTTGTTTCATTCGCTGTTAAACCAACATCATCGATTTTAACAATTAGAAAAACTATAGATAAGTTTGGAAAAAATACTACAATTTCTGTTAAAGGTCGGCATGATCCTTGTGTTGGCATTCGTGCAGTTCCTGTAGGGGAAGCAATGATGAATTGTGTTTTATTAGACCATTACCTAATGAACAAAGCTCAGTGCAGCTAATTTTTTAAATTTAATTTTTAACTACTTTTATCGAATTTTTTGTAAATAAAATATCTAGTATTTTTTTTGATATTTGAGATGCATTAAGACCAGCAACATCATACATTTTCTTTGGACTATCTTGTTCGATGAAAACATCAGGCAATATCATGGTTCTAAATTTTAAACCTTTATCGAATATACCTTTTTCTGATAATAAATTTTCTACATGAGAGCCAAAACCTCCAATAGACCCCTCTTCTACAGTAATCATAACCTCATGTTCTCTCGCACATTTTAAAATAAGTTCTTGATCCAAAGGTTTAGCAAAACGTGCATCAACTAATGTTGAATCAATTCCTTTATTCTTTAATTCTGCGGCTGCAATTTTACATTCTTCCAATCTAGTTCCTATACTTAAAATACAAACCTGTTTCCCTTCTTGAATAACTCTTCCTTTTCCAATCTCTATGTTCTCATCTATTGATGGTAATTCCACTCCAATGCCAGTTCCTCTTGGATATCTAATAGCACAAGGTTTGCTATTAATTGTCATCGAAGTATTTATCATTTTAACTAGTTCTGCTTCGTCACTTGGTGCCATTACTATAAAATTAGGAAGAGTAGAAAGATAAGTAATATCAAATGAACCAGCATGAGTTGATCCGTCAGCACCTACCAAGCCTGCTCTATCAATTATAAACCTTACGGGTAAACTTTGGATAGCCACATCATGAACCACTTGATCGTAAGCTCTTTGTAAAAAAGTCGAATAGATTGCAACATATGGTTTATAACCTTCTGTTGCTAGTCCAGCAGCAAAAGTAACTCCATGCTGTTCAGCAATTCCAACATCAAACATTCTTTTTGGAAAATCTTTGGCAAAAATATCCATACCTGTTCCACCTGGCATTGCCGCTGTAACTCCTACGACTTTACTGTCTCTTTCTGCATGCTTAACTAAAGTGTTTGCAAAAATTTTTGTATAAGCTGGAAGATTTGTTCCACTTTCCACCTGTTCACCAGTCACAACATTAAATTTTGAGACACCATGATAATGATCGCTAGCTTTTTCAGCATAAGAATAACCTTTACCTTTCTGAGTTTTTACATGAATCATTATTGGGCCCTGATGCTTTGAGTCTCTTGCATTTTTTAAAATTGGTATGAGTGTAGACAAATCATGTCCATCTATTGGACCAACATAATAAAAACCTAAAGAATTAAAAAGAGTACCACCAGTTACAGCTGATCTTAAAAAATCCTCAGCTTTTCCAGCTTTTGCACTAAATCTTTTAGAAAAAGCAGAAACTATTAATTTAAAGGTTTCTCTTAAGCTAAAATAAATTTTTCCTGTTAAAAGCTTAGCTAAATAAGTTCTCATAGCACCTACCGGCTTTGCAATTGACATGTCATTGTCATTTAAAATAACAATCATTTTAGTTTTTGAGGCACCTGCATTATTCATCGCTTCATATGCCATACCCGCACTAATTGCACCATCTCCTATGACTGCAATTATATTGTTTAATTTATTAGATAATTTGTTTGCTTCTGCCATAC
>CAJQRP010000006.1 GCA_905612365.1 uncultured Candidatus Pelagibacter sp.
TAAAGTCAGGCCATAATTTTTTTTCAAAAAATATTTCAGTATAAGATAGTTGCCAAAGTAAAAAGTTGCTTAATCTATGGGTATCTCCTGTCCTTATTAATATATCAGGATTTGGCAGATGTTTTGTGTAAAGGTTATTATCTATATTTTTTTCATTTACTGTGATTTTTTTTTGTTTAATTTTTTTTATAGTATTAATTAATTCCATTTTCGAACCGTAGTTTAAAGCAATATTAACTTGCAATGTTTTTTTGTTGAAAGTTTTTTTTTCTGATAGTTTTATTAATTTCTGAAGTTTTGTAGGTAATTTATTTAATTCTCCAATAAAATTAACCTTAATATCTTTTTCAATAATTTTATTAATCTTTTTTTCTAAAAAATTTTCTAACAATTTAAACAAAAAAGTAATTTCATGTTTTGGCCTTTTCCAATTTTCTGAGGAAAAAGTATAAAGAGTTAAAAACTCAATTTTATGGTTAATGCAATGATTGATGATTAGATCAACAGTATTTAAACCAGCTCTATGCCCTGCATTTCTTGATTGTTTATATTTAATGCCCCATCTACCGTTTCCATCCATGATGATGGCAACATGTTTAACTGGGTTCATATTGTCATTATTTCTTTTTCTTTGGCTTCAACTTTAGTATCTATAGTTTTAATATGATCATCTGTGAACGTTTGAACTAATTTCTCATTTATTTTTTCATCATCTTCACTTATTTCTTTCTCTTTAACTAAACTTTTTAAATCATCATTAGCTTCTCTTCTAATGTTTCTGATTGAGATTTTGCACTTTTCACCCATAGATTTAATCAATTTTTTAATTTCTGTTCTTCTTTCCTCATTTAAATCTGGCACAGGTAATCTAATTAACTGACCATCTATTTGAGGATTTAAACCTAATTCTGATTTTTTTATTGCAGTATCTACAAGTGGGACATTATTAAGGTCCCAAACTTGGATATTGATTGTTCTAGCATCAGGAGTTGTTATGCTTGAAACTTGGTTTAATGGCATCGCTTGACCATAAACATCAACTTTAACAAGGTCTAACATTGAGGCATTTGCCCTACCAGTTCTTAGTGAAGTTAATTCCTTTTGAAACACTTCAATGGTTTTATCCATCTTCTGACTGTATGTTTTGTCATTAAACATTTATTCACCTATTTTAATTCTAAAAAAATCATTAATCTTTAAATCAGGGATATTAAGTTCTTTTACAATATCTTGCACTTTCTTTTTAGGCTCCATAACCCAGGCCTGTGTTAACAAAGCATTTTCCTCTTTAAATTTATTCATTTTACCTAAGCTAATTTTTTGTGCAATTTCTTCAGGCTTACCAGAACTCTTTAACTCTTCTGCGACAAGATCTTGTTCCTTTTGAAGTAGGTCTTTATCAATCAAATCAGAACTTAACGCCAAAGGGTTTGATGCTGCAATATGCATTGAAAGCTGTTTACCAAAAACTTTAACATTATCACTGTCATCTGAAGTCTCAAGTGAGGTTATAACTGATAATTTAGATAAATTATCTTTAACAACAGTATGCAAATAATTAAAATTTTTAGAACCTGATTGGTTAAATGTCTTAGCTTTACCAACTGTTATCTTTTCACCCATTTTTGCAATTAATGCTACTAGACTATTTTCAACCGTTTCACCATTTCCCATTTTTGATTTATTAAGCTTTTCTAAATCAGATGAATTTTGATTATTCAATTCACTTAATTCTTTTGCAAAGGATACAAAATCATCATTCTTAGCAACAAAATCTGTCTCACAGTTAATTTCAATAACAGATATTTTACTTTCACCTCCAGAGGTTGCAATAACACCTTCTTTAGCATCTCTTGACATTTTTTTTGAAGCTTTAGAAATTCCTTTGACTCTTAAGATTTCTACTGCTTTATCTAAATCACCACCAGATTCTTTAACTGCCAGGTTACAATCTTTAAATCCAGCACCAGTTGCTTCACGTAATTGTTTTACTTTTTCTAAATCACTCATATTAATTTAACTTTTCTTTATCTTTTTTTGAAAATTTAGCATCTAACTTCTCTCTATCGATCTCTTGAATAGTTTTTGAAGAGGCTTCTTTTGCTTTTGTCTCACCAACATCGGGTTTTTCTTCAGATTTAGATGGAGCTGCTTTTTTTGCATTCTCGATAGTTTCTTTTACTAAATTACAATAAAGATCAATTGCTCTTCTAGCATCATCGTTTCCAGGAATCGGATAATCAATCCCATCAGGATTAGAATTACTGTCAAGTATAGCACAAATTGGAATACCTAGTTTAGATGCCTCAGCAATAGCTAAAGATTCATAATTAGTATCGATAATAAAAACTAAATCAGGAACCTTTTTCATTTCTGCAATTCCACCTAGAGCTCTTTCTAATTTATCTTTTTTGACACTCATCTTTAATAGTTCTTTTTTTGTAAAACCTCTATTTTCTGCAACAAGATCAGCCTCATACTTTTTCATCTTTTTAATTGATCCTGAGATTGTTCCCCAGTTAGTTAACATTCCACCTAACCATCTGTAATTTACAAAAAATTGTCCAGTTTCTTTTGCGACTTCAGCAATAGCTTCCGAGGCTTGTTTTTTTGTAGATACAAAAAGAATTTTGCCGTTATTGGCTATCGTATTATAAACTTTTTCTAAAGCTACATTTGTTAACTCCAGCGTTTGTGTTAAATCAATAATGTGAATTGAATCTCTTTTTCCAAAAATGTATTTTTTCATCTTTGGGTTCCATCTTAAAGTCTTATGACCTAAGTGAACGCCTGCTTCTAATAATTGTTGGATAGTTAGACTTGGTATTTTCATATTTATTCCCGGTTAAGCCACCACAGTAATTTCCATTTAAGGACCGGAGGTATAAAACCACAAACTGTGTGCGTGTTAATTTAATTTAAGAGTTATTTACAAATTATTTATAGAACAAACAAGTCTTTTTTAATGAATAATGGTCGAAATATCATTGTTTCTGAGGATATTAATAGCTTTCCTATCAATAAGACGCTTATTTTTTAGTTTAAAGCTAATATCATTGTTTTCATCATTAATATTTATTATTATCTCAGTTGTGCCCTCCTCATCCACTAAGTCAGATATCTTATTGATGTCTTTAATTGACTTAATGTTAAATACAATTTCATTAACAGGCTTATTAAAAAGATCTTTAAGAGATGCTATTTTTTGAACATTTATTCTTTTAGATTTGTTCTCATCTTTGGAAATGGTTTTGATCAAGGTTATGATTAAAGAACTTCCCTCAACTAAAACCTCTCTATTTAATTCCAAAATATCAGAAAAAATAAAGAGCTCAAAAACACTAGTTAAATCAGTGAACTTAATAACTCCATACGAATTACCTTTTGCAGTTTTTCTTTCAGTAATCTTTAAAAGTGTAGCTGCAATATTTGCATCTTTTATAGTATCGTCTAGATTAAATTTTGTATAATCAACTATTTTGTAGTCATCAAAAATTTCTTTAAATTGATTTAAAGGATGGTCGGATATAAAGAAACCAATAGCTTCAAATTCTCTTGATAATCGATCTTCAAACTTCCAATCTTCGATATTAAGAACTATTTCATTATCTTGTTCTTCATCTGAACCAAAAAGATCAATTTGATTTGCTGCTTTGTTTTCATAAATATTTTTTGTCTTTAAAATAAAATTTGGAATTGAATTAAATAATGCCTGTCTATTATTATCTATCTTATCAAAAGCACCCGCTTTAACCAATCCTTCCAACTGCAATTTATTGATATCTTTAGGGCTAACTCTATTTAGGAAATCATTGATTGATTTAAAATTACCATTTTCTTTTCTTTCCTTCACAACATTTGAGATTGCCTCAAGTCCCACACTTTTAATTCCACCCAAAGCATAATAGAAGTTTTCTTCATCAAATTGAAAATCTTCAAAGCATCTGTTTATATCTGGTCTTACAACTTTGATATCAATTCTTTTAAGTTCTTCATGAAATTCCCCAAGTTTATTTTGATTTGATAAATCCATTGTCATTGAAGCTGCAAAAAACTCTTTAGGATAATATGTTTTTAAAAATGCTGTTTGATAAGAAATGATTGCGTAAGCTGCTGCATGACTTTTGTTAAAACCATACTCAGCAAATGGTTCAATTTTTAAAAAGATACTTGCTGCAATATCCTTACTAATACCATTTTTGAGAGCACCAGCAATAAAACCTTGTTTTTGTCTTTCTAGTTCTGCTCTTTTCTTTTTACCCATTGCTCTTCTTAAAATATCAGCTTCACCAGCACTAAAGCCAGATAGTTTTTGGGCTATTTGCATAACTTGTTCTTGATAAATGATTACACCATAGGTAGGTTTAAGAATATCCTCGAGTAATGGATGCAAGTAATCTGGTGTTTGCCTTCCATGTTTACAGTCATTATAAACTGGTATGTTGCTCATAGGTCCTGGACGATAAAGAGCAACTAAAGCAATAATATCCTCAATATGATTGGGTTTCATTTGTAATAATGCTTCACGCATTCCAGCACTTTCCACTTGGAATAATCCAACTGTATGACCAGATGATAATAGATCAAAAACTTTCTTATCTTCAAAATCAATATCTTCAATCTTAAAATCTTTAACTTTTTTATTAATTAGTTTTTGAGTTCTATTAATTACAGTTAAAGTTTTTAAACCTAAAAAATCAAACTTGATTAAACCTGCATTTTCTGCTGAATACATGTCAAATTGTGTGGATGGTAATAGCAAATCTGCAGCTGCATCTTTATATAAAGGCACAACTTCTGTTAATTTTCTATCAGCTATTACGACACCAGCAGCATGAGTTGCAACATTTCTATTCAAACCTTCTAATTTTAAAGAAAGATCAGTTAATTTTTTAACACGAGGATCTTCATTAACTAATTTTTGCAATCGTGGTTCACTATTAATGCATTCGATTAAGCTTTGTGGTCTTGATGGGTCAAATGGTATCATTTTTGAAATACTATCAACAAAGCCATATGGCAAACCTAATACCCTGCCGACATCTCTAATAACCATTCTTGCTTTTAATTTTCCAAAGGTAATAATATGAGCAACACTGTCCTTATATTTTGTAGTTAAATATTTAAAAACAAGATCTCTTTTTTCCTCACAAAAATCTATATCAAAGTCAGGCATTGACACACGGTCTGGATTTAAAAATCTTTCAAATATTAAATTAAATTTGATTGGATCAACATCTGTAATAGACAAACACCAAGCAACTAGAGAGCCTGCTCCAGAACCTCTACCCGGTCCTACTGGAATATCATTGCTCTTAGCCCATTTAATATAGTCAGATACAATCAGGAAATAACTAGGGTATTTCATTTCAATAATAATCTTTAACTCATGATCTAGTCTGTCTTTATATTTAAAAAATCTATCATTACTTTCTAAATAATTTTCTTCAATTTTAAAAACATTGAGAAATTTTTCTTTTAACCCGTCTAATGAATCTTTTTTAAGTATTTCATCAGCACTACCTCCTTTTTCAGAGCTAATATTTGGAAGTACAGGTTTGGAAAACTGTGGTCTAAAATTACATTTAAAAGGTAAATTAAAATTATTTTCTAAAGCTTCAGGAAGATCTGAGAATAGTTTCGACATTTCTTCATTGGACTTAAAGTAATGTTGATTGCTATATTTAATTCTATTTTTTTCATTAACATAAGTTTTGGAACCAATGCAAGTTAAAGCATCATGAGCTTCGTGCATATCTGGTGTTAAATAATAAACTTCATTAGTAGCAATAATTGGTATTTTAATTTTTAAAGATTGTTCTAAATTAAATTTTTCAAAAGTAATTTCATTTTGATCGCCATGTCTTTGAATTTCTAAATAAAAATTATCATTAAACTTTGATGATAAACTCTTATATATTTTTGATATTTCATCTATGCGACCTTTTTCAAATAATTTACCAAATAAACCTTGAATAGTTCCTGAAAGTAAAGACACACCTTCTGTATCAATTAAAAGTTCCTTAATATCTAAATGTGGATCAGAAAGTGCATCATTTTCAAGATAAGATCTTGAAGAGAGCTCTATAATTCTTTTATACCCTTTTTCGTTGAGAGCTATCAAGGGCAATAGTCCTGTCGTATCTTCAAATCTAAAAAAAATTTGCGTACCAATAATGGGTTGTGTTCCAACTTTAGAAATATTCTCCGCAAACTCTAGTGCACCACACAGATTGGATGTATCAGAAAGACCTAAGCAAGGTATTTTATTTTCTTTACAAAAATCCTTTAAATTATCAATCTTAATTGCACCTTCACAAATTGAATATTGTGTATGAATTTTTAGATGATTGAAGTTTTGATTATTTGATTCTGGCATTGATAATTTTGATATTACCATCAATCATTTCTAATTTACAATCAGCCATATTAGCAAAAAATCTATTATGAGTTGCATAAATTATTAATCTAGTCTTATTTTTTAAATTATATAAAATATTAAAAACTTCTTTGGCTGTAGTATGATCGAGGCTACCAGTAGGCTCATCAGCTAATATGATTTCAGGTTCATTTATGAGTGCTCTAGCCATTGCAATTCTTTGCATTTCGCCACCAGATAATTCAGAAGGGTAATGATGCTCTCGAGATGAAAGACCCATTTCTTTAATCATTTTCTTTGCTTTTTGAATTGAATTCTTTTTATCATTACTAAGAGCAAGGCCTGCAAGATAAACATTTTCTAATGCTGTGAAGTCAGGAAGTAAATTATTTTGTTGATAGATAATCCCAATTTTTTTAGACCTGATTTTGTCATTACTAGTGTTATCATTAAAATTTATTATATTATTTCCAATTACTAATGAGCCAGTTGTGGGCTTATCGATCATTGAGAGTATATTTAGTAGTGTAGATTTTCCTGAACCTGATGGACCCATAAGAGAGTAAATTTTACCTTTGGTAAATGAATAATCAATTTTTTTTAAAACAGTTACATTTTTATTATTAGAAAAAGATTTAGAAATCTTTTTTATAGATATTAAATTATTCATATTTTAGGCCTTTAACGGGGTCTAATTTTGACGCCTTTATAGCTGGAAAGATTGAAACAATAATAGTTATAAAAATTGAACATAGTGAAATAATAAAAATTGATTTTGGGTTGATTTCAGAAGGCATTGTACTTAAAAAATAAATCTCTTCAGGAAAAAGACTAATATCAAAGGTATTACTTAAAAACTCTCTAAGGTTCTCAATATATAAAGAAAACATTACACCTAAAAAAATCCCAAAGAATGTTGCTGTAGTTCCAATGATGATACCTACTAAAAAAAATATTTTTATAATAGATTTATTTAAGACACCGATAGACTTGAGTATCGCTATATCTCTTGTTTTATTTTTAACCAAAATTGTAAGTCCTGAAATAATATTAAAAGCTGCTACTATAATAATTAAAGATAAGATTATAAACATTACATTTCTTTCAACTTTTAAAGCTGAAAATAAGGAGCTATTCATATCGGCCCATGTATATACAAATTCATTATTAAATATTTTCTGAATCTGATTTTTGATTTCATCAATATTAGATGGATTATTCAAATAAATTTCTAAATTTCTTTTTCCTTTATCAAGATTAAAAAAGTTTTCCAGCGTATCAAGGTTTATAAAAGCTATGTTGGCATCAAAATCTGCCAAACCACTATCAAAAATTGAACTTATAATAAAAATTTCTTGCTTAGGTAAACTCCCAATAATTGTTTCAATGCCTACAGGGGACATAATTGACACTCTGTCACCTATATTAAGTCCTAAATTAAAACTTAATTCTTTACCTATTGATATTGAGTTTTTTAATAACTGATTTGATTCACCAATTAATTTACCTTTTTTAACAACGTCAAGTTTTGGAAAATTTTTACTGCTATAGCCCCTTAAAACAAGTCCTTTGGTATAGTCTTTACTAATAACAATAGCCTCACCAGAATTACTAAAAATTAAATCTTTTGAAATTAGTTTTAAGTTGTTGTCATCAAGCTTATCTAAACTAATTGAGTTTTCATAAGGTTTAACTGTTACATGTGCGTTAAATCCAACAATTTTACTAATTAGCTCAGTTCTAAAACCGTTCATAACTGACATAACAATAATTAGTACTGCTACACCTAAACTTATTCCAATAAATGAAAAGATAGAGATTATATTTAAAAAGCCATCTTTTTTTCTCGTTTTTAGATATCTAAACGTAATTTCTTTTTCTAATGTAGAAATCAATTTTTTTCTTTTAGTTCAGTTAATATTTTAGTTATTTGATCTAACGTTAAATTCCTAGGGTCTTTTCCAATTTCTTTAAACTCTAATAAGTCGCCTTCTGATTTTTTTCCTATAATGATTTGATACGGGACACCAATTAAATTAAATTTCTTGATTTTAGATGAGAGATTTTCATCCATATCATCAATAATTGTATCAATATTATTACTTTCAAAGTGTTTAAAAAGACTAGTAGCCTTATCCAAAGCAGATTTATCATTTTTATTAATCATTGGAATTATAGCGAGTTCATATGGTGCTACAGAAAATGGCCATTTCATAATTTCATTTTTCTCATCATATTTTGCTTCTATAATGGCACCAACAAGTCTTGATACACCAATTCCATATGATCCCATTTTAACAAAATCTTTTTTACCACCTGGAAGATCTACAGCTGCATTTAGTGCTTTTGAATATTTATCTCCAAAATAAAAAATGTGGCCTACTTCAATACCTTTTGTAATTAGTCTATTTTCTTCAGATACTTTTTCTTCAAACTCAACTTTATCAAATTTTTCATCAGCAACTGAATAATATTGTTCATATTTTTTTCTTAGATCTTCTAAAGATTTTCTATCAATTACAGAACCTTCACTATCTAAATCAAAAATTCTTTTATCAGTAAAAATTTTACTTTCACCAGTATCTGCTAAAATAATAAATTCATGAGAAAGGTTTCCACCAATAGGTCCTGTGTCAGCAGCCATTGGAATAGCTGAAAGTTCTAATCTTTTAAAAGTTTTTAAATAAGAAAAAAAGAATTTATTATATGAGAAAGCTGCATCTTCGTCGTTTACATCAAATGAATATGCATCCTTCATATAAAATTCTCTACCTCTCATTATTCCGAATCTTGGTCTAACTTCATCTCTAAATTTCCATTGTATGTGATACAATAATTGAGGCAGTGATTTGTACGATTTAATACTTGTTCTAAATATGTCAGTGACTAACTCTTCGTTAGTTGGTCCATAAAGCATTTCTCTACCTTGTCTGTCTTTAATTCGAAGCATTTCATCTCCATAATCATCATAACGACCACTTTCTTTCCAAATATCGCTGGGTTGAATTGTTGGCATAAGTATTTCTTGGGCGCCAATTTTATTTTGTTCTTCTCTTACTATTTGTTCAATTTTTTTCATCACCCTAAAACCTAAAGGTAGCCAAGAATAAATACCTGCAGAAGATTGCTTGATCATTCCTACTCTGAGCATTAATTGGTGTGATTTAATTTTTGCTTCTGATGGGTTATTTTTTAATATTGGTATGAATGATTTTGAAATGTACATTTTAACTAATTATATATCTTAAATTTAAATATTCATATTTTATCAATAAATAAATTATCACGAAAATAACAGTTGTAATACCAGTACAATAAATAAATTTTTTTAACATTTTAGGATTTTCTGGAGAACCAGCGTCTTCACCATCAATTTTAACCGATTTTAGTCTATTTACGTCAATGGGAAGAATTGTAAAAAAAACTATCCACCAGATTATAATGTAAATTATAGCAAGCCCTGTTGCACTCATCTAGATTCTTACAAGATTGATATTTATAAATGGTCTTTTACCAGTCAATTCTTTAGCACATTTTCTACATGTAATTTTTAATGCATCAATTAAATTGTATTCTTGTTTTTTACTTTTTATAGAAAAGGTTCTAGTGGTTTTTTCTATTACTTCTTCTAATTCATAAATAAATTCGTCAGTATCATAAACGGGCAACCCTCTAAAGGTTAATACGGGTCTTTTATGAATATTGCCCTTTGCAGTGATTAAAATAGTAACCTCCATATATCCATTAGCAGCTATATTTTTTCTATCTTTAATTGATTGAGCATCTTCTTCAACACTCATATTTCCATCTAAATAAAGTCTACCACTTGGAGCTTTATCAAAAACATGTGGTTTACCTGGAGCTAATTTTACAATATCTCCGTTTTCTACTTGAACGGGGTGTGGAACTTTCATTTCATGTGCAAATTTCATGTGTTCAATCATATGTCTATGTTCTCCATGAACGGGGACTGCACATTGAGGTTTAACCCAATCATACATTTCTCTTAGATCATCTCTATTTGGGTGGCCAGAAACATGAACAAATTCACTTTCTTCTGAAATAACTTCAATACCATCTCTAACTAATTGATTTTGTAATTTGTATAATTTTTTTTCATTACCTGGAATAATTTTAGATGAAAAAATAACAGCATCATCTTTTTCGATGAACACATCTGGATGAGTATAGCTTGAAATTCTCATCAGTGCTGCCATGGGTTCACCTTGGCTACCAGTACAAAGATAAACTATTTTTTCTCTAGCAATTTTTTTTGCTTCACGTGCATCTATAGGTTCAATAACATTTTTTAAATATCCACATTGTCTTGCTGCTTTAAAAATTCTATGCATGGATCTTCCTACTAGAGATATTTGTCTACCAGTTTTTTCTGCACAATAGAAAGCTGTTTCCATACGTGCAACATTTGATGCAAAAGAAGCCATAACAATTCTTTTTTTAAGGCTACCCATAATGTTTAATAAACTTTTTCTAACATCTAGTTCAGAACCAGCTTTTCCCATACTAAATACATTTGTTGAATCACAAACCATAGCAAGGACACCTTCTTTACCAATTTCTTTAAGTCTGTCAGAATTAATTTTTTCACCAATTAATGGTTCTGGGTCAATCTTCCAATCTCCAGTATGTAATATTACACCAGCTGGAGTTTCAATTCTAAGACCATTAGGTTCAAGAATTGAGTGGGTTAATGTGATGTACTCTATTTTAAAAGGATCTAAATCTACCGTTCCATTTAATTGAACTATTTTTAGATAATTAGTTGCATCAATATTCTTTTCTTTGAGTTTTTCTTTTATTAAAACTGCTGTAAATGGAGTTGCAAAAATTTTGCATTTTAATTGAGGCCAAAGATGTGCAATTGCTCCTATATGATCTTCATGTGCATGTGTTAAAATAATTCCTAAAAGGTCATCTTTTTTATCTACAATAAATCCAGGGTCTGGGTAAATCAAATCAATTCCCGGCAAGGTGTCATCAGCAAATGTAACCCCTATATCAACCATGATCCATTTATGTTCACCTGGTTTTCCGTAGGCAAACAGGTTCATATTCATGCCAATTTCTCCTGAGCCCCCTAAAGGGCAAAATAATAGTTCATCTTTCATATTTATTTAATTAAAGTGGTGGCTCTGATTAGGCCGTTAATTGTAATATCTTTATTTAATGTTACTTTCGTTTTTGTTGAATTTTTGAATAAATTAGAAAATCCTCCAGTAATAATTATTTTAAAGGACTTCTTGGTCTCTTTCTTAATTAAATTAACAATATTGTCAATTAAACCCTCATAACCCCAAAAAAAACCAGCTCTCACTGCACTAATAGTATTTAAACCAATGATTTTATTTGTTTTTTTTAAACTAATCTTTGGAATTTGCGTTGCCTTATCAGTCAACGTATCAAGTGAAAGCTTAACTCCAGGTGCAATAACACCACCACGATAGGTGTTTTTAATCAAAACATCAAATGTTGTAGCGGTTCCAAAATCTAAAATTATAAAATTATCCTTATTATTAATAACACTAATAGCGTTTGCCAATCTATCTGAACCAATTTGTTTATA
>CAJQRP010000007.1 GCA_905612365.1 uncultured Candidatus Pelagibacter sp.
TTCGGTAAACACGACTTTTTTAAATTTAATTATATCAAAGGCACTAAAATGATTAACATCAGTTACTTTAACATTTGGAATGTTTCTCATAGATTTTTCAACTTTTTCTTTTGAAGTCTTATCTAAAATTATTAACGAATGAGTTAATTCAAATTTTTTAATAATCAGGTGCATCTCTTTAGTTTTTTTAATTTCAGAAGCAAAATCACTAAAGATTAATAAGTTATTAAGTTTATTTTTTTCAGTAATTAGTGATGCTATACTTAATTTTTTCTCACTTTTGTTTAATTTTCTTTTTTTATAAGCTAATTGACCTTTTGGACCATGTGCTACACCACCACCAACAAATATAGGGGCTTTTCTACTCGCATGACGTGCTCCACCAGTTCCTTTTTGTGCATAAATCTTTGATGTGGATCCAGCAATCTCATTTTGCTGTTTTGTTTTAGCGTGTCTGCCTTTGTAGTTAGCGTTAGTTTTATATAAAACATTATCTACCAACTTCTTATTAATTTTTGCTGAAAAAATTTTATCTAAAACTTCAATCGAGTCTTTTTTTCCATCTAAATTTATTTTATCTATTTTCATTATCTTTTCTTTTTATCTGGTATTTTTTTAGCTTCTTCTGCAGCAGCAATTTTTTCTTTAATAGTCATTTTATTAATAACTTTAACAGATTGTTTAACTAATATTTCCGAGTTCTTAGAACCAGGAATTGAACCTTTTACGTATAATAATTCGTTTTCTAAATCAGTTTTAATGATCTCCAAATTTTGCATAGTTCTAACTCTATCACCCATGTGACCAGCCATTTTCTTTCCTTTAAAAACTTTACCAGGATCTTGTCTTTGACCAGTTGAACCGTGAGATCTATGTGAAACAGAAACTCCGTGTGTAGCTCTTAAACCACCAAAGTTATGTCTTTTCATTGCTCCAGCAAAACCTTTACCAATAGTTCTTGAGGTAGTATCAACAAATTTTACTTCATTGAAAATTTCTAAACCAAATTCGTTACCTTCTTTGTATATTTCGGTATCTTTTACTCTAAATTCTTTTAATTTTTTCTTAGCTTCTGTATTTTTCTTTGCATACAAGCCCTTCATAGCTTTTGTAAGTTTTGAGTTTTTAATGTTACCAAAACCTAATTGTATGGCTTTATATCCACGTTTATCTTCTTCAATCACGCTAATAACTCTAGCTTTTTCCATTTTAATTACTGTAACTGGAACTAAACGACCAGTATGGTAAAACTCTCTTGTCATACCTATTTTTTTTCCAACTAAAGCTATTTCAGTCATAATTATATTTTTATCTCCACATCGACACCAGATGCTAAATCTAGTTTCATTAAAGCTTCTACAGTTTGAGGTGTGGGTTCAATGATATCAATCAATCTTTTATGTGTTCTTGTTTCAAATTGCTCTCTACTTTTTTTATCAATGTGAGGTCCTTTTAAAACTGTATATTTTTCAATTCTAGTTGGTAGTGGTATTGGCCCTTTAACTGTAGCACCCGTTCTCTTAACAGTATTTACAATTTCTTCAGTAGAGGCGTCTAAGATCTTATTGTCATAAGCTCTTAATTTAATTCTAATATTTTGTTTTTCCATAATAATTATCCAGCAATCTTTTTGGTTACTTCATCCTGCACGTTTTGTGGGACTTTAGAGTAATGATCAAAGAACATTGAGTATTGAGCTCTTCCTTGAGACATTGATCTTAAGCTGTTTATATATCCAAACATATTCGCTAAAGGAACCATTGCAGTTATAACAGTCGCATTTCCTCTGCTTTCTTGCTCACTTATTTGGCCTCTTCTACTATTTAAATCACCAATAACATCACCCATGTAATCTTCAGGAGTTACAACTTCAACTCTCATTACTGGCTCTAATAATTTCAATCCACCTCTAGTACAAGCTTCTTTAAAGCAAGCTCTACCAGCGAGCTCGAATGCAAGAACACTCGAGTCAACATCGTGGTGTAATCCATCTAAAATTGTAACTTTAAAATCAATCATAGGAAACCCAGCTAGAATTCCACCGTCAGATATTGTTTCAATACCTTTCTCAACGCCTGGAATAAATTCTTTAGGAATTGATCCACCTTTAATTTTGCTATCAACCACTCTGCCTTTACCTGGTTCTTGAGGTTCTACTAAAAGTTTAACTTTTGCAAACTGTCCTGCACCACCACTTTGTTTTTTGTGTGTATACTCAAATTCAGATGCATTTTGAATAGTTTCACGGTAAGCAACCTGAGGTGCTCCAATATTTGCTTCAACATTAAATTCTCTTTTCATTCGATCAACGATAATATCTAAGTGTAATTCTCCCATACCTTTGATTATTGTTTGACCAGATTCTTCGTCTGAAGTTACCCTAAATGAAGGATCTTCTTTTGCTAATCTAGCTAAAGCTTCACCCATTTTTTCTTGGTCAGCTTTAGTTTTGGGCTCAACAGCGATTTCAATTACTGGCTCAGGAAACTCCATTGGCTCAAGTAAAACTGGGTTAGCCTCATCACATAAAGTGTGACCAGTTATTGTGAATTTAAGACCAGCTAATGCAACGATATCACCAGCATTTGCCTCTTTAATATCCTCTCTAGAATTTGCATGCATTAAAAGCATTCTGCCGACTCTTTCCTCTTTTTCTTTTGAAGTATTATAAACTGCAGTTCCAGTTTTAATTGTTCCAGAGTAAATTCTTATAAAAGTTAATGATCCAACAAATGGATCGTTCGCAACTTTAAAAGCTAAAGCTGAAAAACCAGCTCCATCATCAAATTTCATTTCAACCACATCTTCAGTTCCCGGTTTTGTTCCATTAATAGAACCGATATCAACAGGACTTGGAAGATAATTAATAACTGCATCAAGTAACGGCTGAACACCTTTGTTTTTAAATGCTGAACCAGTAGTGATTGGGACAAAACTGAAATTTAGTGTTCCTTTTCTTATGCATTTAACTAAATCTTCTTCTTTAATTTCTTCACCATTTAAATAGCTTTCCATTAATTTTTCATCCTGCTCAACAGCAGTTTCAACAAGTTCAGTTCTATATTTTTGAGTAATCTCTTTTAAATCATCAGGAATCTCTTTGTATTCCCACTCTGCACCTAAGGCTTCATTTTTCCAAACCTGAGCTTTCATCTTAACTAAATCAACAACTCCAACTAGATCTGCCTCCATACCAATTGGGACTTGTATAACTAAAGGTTTGCAACCAAGTCTATCTCTAATCATGTCTACACATCTGTAAAAGTCTGCACCAGTTCTGTCTAATTTATTTACAAAACAAATTCTTGGAACTTTATATTTATCAGCTTGTCTCCATACTGTTTCTGATTGAGGTTCAACACCAGCTACACCGTCAAAAACACATACAGCACCATCTAAAACTTTTAATGATCTTTCAACTTCAATAGTAAAATCTACGTGACCAGGAGTATCAATAATATTAATTCTATGATCGTTCCAGAAACAAGTAGTTGCAGCGGAGGTAATTGTAATTCCTCTTTCTTGTTCTTGCTCCATCCAATCCATTGTTGCTGCACCATCATGAACTTCACCAATTTTGTGACTTTTTCCCGTGTAATACAAAATTCTTTCAGTAGTAGTGGTTTTACCAGCATCAATATGAGCCATAATTCCAATATTACGATATGTGTCTAATGTATTAACTCTAGCCATAATTTTTTACCACCTAAAATGAGCGAAAGCCTTATTCGACTCAGCCATTTTATGTACATCTTCTCTTTTTTTAACTGCTGATCCTTTTTTTTCATATGCATCATACAGTTCGTTAAAAATTTTATCAGACATATGTTTGTCTTTTCTTTTTCTTGAAGCATCAACTAACCATCTAATTGCAAGTGCTTGAGCACGATTGTTTTTAACTTCAACAGGAACTTGGTACGTTGCACCACCAACTCTACGAGATCTAACTTCAACAGTAGGTTTGATATTATTTATTGCTTCATTAAAAACATTAATTGGCTCTTCTTTAGTTTTTGATTTAATTTTTTCAATTGCTTCATATACAATTTTTTCAGCAACAACTTTTTTTCCATCATACATAATAGAATTAATTAATTTAGGAATAATAGTAGATTTAAATATTGGGTCTGGGGTGACAACTTTTTTTGGTTGTGTTTTTTTTCTAGACATAATTATTTACCTTTTTTAGTTCCATATAAAGATCTACGTTTTTTTCTACCTGCTACAGCTTGAGTATCTAAATTTCCTCTAAGAATGTGATAACGAACACCAGGTAAATCTTTAACACGACCACCTCTAATTAAAACTACTGAGTGTTCTTGAAGATTGTGACCTTCACCACCAATGTAAGCTGTGACTTCAAAACCATTTGAAAGTCTAACTCTTGCAACTTTTCTTAATGCAGAGTTCGGTTTTTTAGGAGTTGTTGTGTAAACTTTAAGACACACACCTCTTTTTAAAGGTTGTTTTTCAAGTGCAGGAACTTTATTTCTTGCAACTGGTCTAGTTCTTTTCTTTCTTAACAACTGGTTAATAGTTGGCATAAATTTTTTAATTAATTAATTAATTTATTTTTGAATGAAAATAACTGACAGGTTATTTTGTGGCAGCGTTTAGTTCCATAAAGTAGGTACTACATTCCAACCAAAAACAGCGTCAAAATACTATTAAATTTCTGATTGTCAAACTAAAACTACAAGTTAAACGTGTTTTTTTTATTAATTTGCTGGAGTTTCTGTAGCTTCTACAGGCTCAATTTTTTCTTGATCAGCTAAAAATTTATTGTCAGCTGCAATAGCATTTTCATTCCATTTATTCTTGATATGACCAGTTCCAGCTGGAACCAATCTACCAACAATAACATTCTCTTTTAAGCCATTTAAAGGGTCAACTTTACCTTTAATCGCAGCATCAGTTAAAACTCTTGTAGTTTCTTGGAATGAAGCAGCAGAAATAAATGACTCAGTTTGAAGTGAAGCTTTAGTAATACCCATTAAAACTCTTTCACCAGCTGCAGGATTTTTTCCCTCAGCAACTAGTTTTTCATTTGCATTATCAAACTTAATTCTGTCAATCATTTCACCAGGTAAGTAAGACGAATCACCTGACTGTTTGATCTCAACTTTTTTAAGCATTTGTCTTAATATTGTTTCAATATGCTTGTCGTTAATTACTACACCTTGTAATCTATAAACTTCTTGAACTTGATTAACAAAATATTCTGTTAAATCTTTAATGCCTAAAATTCTCAAAATATCATGAGGTAAAGGTTGACCATCTAATAGGTACTCACCTTTTTTAATTTTCTCACCTTGGTTAAAATTGATATGTTTACCTTTAGGTATTAAATAATTTGAAGGTTCTCCATCATCTGGTTGAATTGAAATTTTTTGTTTACCTCTAACTTCTTTACCAAATAACACTTGTCCATCATTCTCAGCAATAATTGCACTATCTTTTGCTTTTCTAGCTTCAAATAATTCAGCTACACGAGGTAATCCTCCAGTAATATCTTTTGTTTTAGTGGTTTCTTTTGGAAGTCTTGCGATTATATCACCAGCAAATATTTTTTGACCATCTTTAACAGAAAGAATTGAATCAGGTACCAAGTAGTACCTTGCTTCATTGTCGTCAGCTTTCTTAATTACATTACCCTTTTCATCTCTTAAGGTAATTCTTGGTTTTAAATCTGTGTTTTTAGATTGCGCTCTCCAATCAACGACTGATTTAGAAGAAATTCCAGTAGCATCATCAGTTGTCTCTTGAATAGAAACACCATCGATTAAATCTACATAACCAGCAATACCACTTTTTTCTGCAATAACTGGAGTTGTATAAGGATCCCACTCACAAATTTTTTCATTAGCTTTTATTTTATCACCATTTTGGAAAAATAATTTTGATCCATAAGCAACTTTATAAATTGCAACTTGAACACCATTATTATCTTCAATTGATAGTTGGGTGTTTCTTCCCATAACAATTAGATTTTTCTTAGAATCTTCTAATAAATTAGTGTTAATAATCTTCAAAGTACCTGCAGATTTTGTAACAATTTCAGACTCTTGCTTAACAGAAGCGGTACCACCGACGTGGAAAGTTCTCATTGTTAACTGAGTACCAGGTTCTCCAATAGATTGGGCTGAAATCATACCAATTGCTTCACCAACGTGAACCATTTTTCCTCTAGATAGATCTCTTCCATAACAAGTAGCACAAACACCAATTTTAGAGCTACAAGTCATAACTGAATAAGCTTTGATAAATTTAACACCAGCTGCATCAATTTTATCGCAACCTGATTCATCAATCATAGTTTCTTTTTTAATAACCACTTCACCTGTAATAGGATTTTTTACTTCAAAAGCTGTAACTCTACCAAGCGCTCTTTCTGATAAACTAACAACTACATTTCCACCTTCTAAAATTTCTGCTAACTCAATAAACCCTGGATTATCGCATTTAATTTTTGAAATTGTAAGATCTTGAGCTACATCACAAAGTCTTCTAGTTAAATAACCTGAGCTTGCAGTCTTTAGGGCAGTATCTGCTAAACCTTTTCTGGCTCCGTGTGTTGAGTTGAAATATTCTAAAGCAGTTAAACCTTCTTTAAAGTTAGAAATAATTGGAGTTTCAATAATTTCACCAGATGGTTTTGCAATAAGACCTCTCATACCAGCCAACTGTTTCATTTGAGCAGCCGAACCTCTAGCTCCACTATCCGCCATCATAAATACCGAGTTAATTTTCATACCATCAGGAGTACTTTCAGTGGCTGAAATACCTCTCATCATTTCACCAGCTACTTTGTCAGTACATTTTGACCAAGCATCAACTACTTTGTTGTATTTCTCACCCCTAGTAATTAAACCTTCTGAATATTGATTTTCATAATCAGCAATTAATTTTTTAGTATCATCAATCAATTGTCCTTTGTTTGGAGGAATAACCAAATCATCTTTACCAAAAGAAATACCTGCTTTAAATGCGTGTTTGAACCCTAAATCTTTTAAATGATCACAAAAAATAACTGTAGTTTTCTGACCACAAAATCTGAAAACACTATCAATAATTTCTGAAACAGTTTTTTTAGGAAGCAGTCTATCAATCATTGAAAAAGTAATGTCTTTATTTTTTGGTAATAAATTAGCTAATAAAAATCTTCCAGCAGTTGTTGTATGTTTTTCAACTTTTTTTCCACCTTTCTCATCAAGTGTTTCGAACCTTGAAACAATAGTAGAGTGTACTTTTATCTGACCCGTTGATAAAGCATGTTCAATTTCATTATTATTTATAAAGTAACCATCTGGCTTTTCAGTTTGAAATGGTGCTTGAGATAAATAGTATAGACCTAAAATCATATCCTGACTCGGTACTATGATAGGTTTACCATTTGATGGACTTAAAATGTTGTTCGTTGAAAGCATTAAAATTCTAGCTTCTAGTTGAGCCTCTAAACTTAGAGGAACGTGAACAGCCATTTGGTCACCATCAAAGTCAGCATTAAAAGCTGCACAACATAATGGGTGTAATTCAATTGCATCTCCCTCAATTAACTTAGGTTCAAAAGCTTGAACCCCTAGTCTGTGAAGCGTTGGTGCACGGTTTAATAAAACTGGGTGTTCTCTTACTATAAGTTCTAACGCATCCCAAACAGCATTAGTTTCTTTTTCTACTAATTTTTTTGCCTGTTTAATCGTGGAAGCTAATCCTAATTTATTCAATCTGGCATACAGAAAAGGCTTAAATAATTCTAAAGCCATTTTTTTTGGTAAGCCACACTCATGAAGCTTAAGGTCGGGACCCACAACAATTACAGATCTTCCTGAGTAATCAACTCTTTTACCTAATAAGTTTTGTCTAAATCTACCTTGCTTACCTTTTAGCATTTCTGCTAAAGATTTAAGTGGACGTTTACCAGTTCCCGTAATTACTCTTCCTCTACGACCATTATCAAATAAAGCATCGACAGACTCTTGAAGCATTCTTTTTTCATTTCTAACGATAATGTCAGGAGCTTTTAAATCCATCAGTCTCTTAAGACGATTATTTCTGTTTATAACTCTTCTATAAAGATCATTAAGATCAGATGTTGCAAATCTTCCTCCATCTAATGGAACTAAAGGTCTTAATTCAGGTGGTATAACTGGTATCACAGTTAAAATCATCCATTCAGGTTTTTGACCAGTTTCAATAAATGACTCGATTAACTTAAGTCTTTTTATCGATCTTTCTTCATTAACTTTAGATTTTGTTTCTTTAATTGTATTAATTAAAATTTTTCTTTCTTGCTCAAGGTCCATCGATTTAAGAATTGATAAAATTGCTTCAGCTCCTATACCAGCTTCGAATGATTCTTCACCAAACTCATCTTGGTATTTTGCTAGTTCTTCTTCATTAAGTAATTGGTTTTTTTGAAGACCAGTTAAACCAGGCTCAATAATTATAAAGTTTTCGAAATAAAGAACTCGTTCAACTTCTTTTAGCTTCATGTCAACGGCTAATGAAATTCTACTAGGTAATGATTTTAAAAACCAAATGTGAGCAACAGGAGTAGCTAGATTTATGTGACCCATTCTCTCTCTTCTTACGTTTGATTTTGTTACTTCAACTCCACATTTTTCACAGATAATTCCTCTAAACTTCATACGTTTGTACTTACCGCACAAACATTCATAATCTTTTATCGGTCCAAAAATTCTGGCACAAAATAAGCCATCTTTTTCTGGTCTAAAAGTTCTGTAGTTAATAGTTTCAGGTTTTTTAATTTCACCATACGTCCAAGATTTAATTTTTTCAGGGCTAGCTAAAGTAATTTTAATGCTATTAAAATTTTGCGCTTCAGAAACTTCACTATTTTTAAATAAGTCAGTTAATTCTTTTTTCATATTTAATTTAACTCTATGTTTAGTGCTAATGATTTAATTTCTTTAACTAATACGTTGAATGATTCAGGTATTCCTGATTCAAAGTTCTCTTCACCTTTAACAATTGTTTCGTAAACCTTAACTCTTCCAGCAACGTCATCAGATTTAACAGTTAAAATTTCTTGTAGAGTGTAAGAAGCACCGTATGCTTCAAGTGCCCAAACTTCCATTTCACCAAATCTTTGACCACCTAATTGAGCTTTACCACCCAAAGGTTGCTGAGTTACAAGACTGTATGGTCCCGTAGATCTTGCATGAATTTTATCTTCAACAAGGTGATGAAGTTTTAACATATAGATGATTCCAACAGTTACTGGTCTATCAAACATTTCACCAGTTCTTCCATCCCACAAATTCGTTTGCCCAGACGTTGGTAATTTAGCTAATTCAAGCATTTCAGAAACATCTTTTTCTTTAGCTCCATCAAATACAGGAGTTGAAATTGCTATACCATTTTGTAGGTTTTCACATAAATCTGCAAATTCAGTCTTGTTTAATTTGTCAATACCTCCATCAAAAACTTCTTTTCCATAAACAGATGTTAAAAAGGATGAAATTTTTTGAGTTTTTTCAAATTTTTTATTATTTTCATTTACTAATCTTTTAACCTCTTCTCCAAATTCTTTACAGGCCCACCCTAAATGTGTTTCTAAAATTTGACCTACGTTCATACGACTTGGAACCCCAAGTGGATTTAATACGATATCAACTGGTCTTCCATCTTCTCTATAAGGCATATCTTCAACAGGTACAATTTTACTAACTACACCCTTGTTTCCATGTCTACCCGACATCTTATCACCAGGTCTTAATCTTCTTTTAATCGCAACAAAAACTTTTACCATTTTCATAACACTTGGTAATAAATCATCACCACTTCTAATTTTTAAAACCTTATCTTCAAATCTTTCTTGAATATCTTGCTTTGCTTGATTGTATTGATCTTTTAATTGGGCAATACTTGCTTCATCATTAACATTACCTACTGTTATTTTGAATATATCATTAATGCTAATCTTATTAATTGTATCAAGGTCAAGTTTAGTACCTTCATCTAAATCTTTAATCTTTTTAGCTAAAGAAGCTCCAGACAAAATCTGATTAGCTCTTTGCTTTATACTTCTTTCTAAAATTTCTTCCTCTACAATTTTATCTTCTTGGACAATTTCAATTTCTGCTCTTTCGATTGTTATAGATCTTTCATCTTTTTCTATACCATGTCTGTTAAATACCCTGACATCAACAATCGTTCCACTGCTTCCTCTAGACATTTTTAAAGATGTATCGGTTACATCAATTGCTTTTTCACCAAAAATTGATCTTAATAATTTTTCTTCAGGTCCTGATGCTGAATCACCTTTTGGTGTAACTTTACCAACTAATATGTCTCCAGCTTTTACTTCAGCACCAATATAAACAACTCCAGATTCATCGAGATTTTTTAAAGCTTCTTCATTTACATTTGGAATATCTCTAGTGATTTCTTCTTCACCTAACTTTGTATCTCTAGCCATAACCTCATATTCGACGATGTGAACTGATGTAAATACATCGTCTGTAACACATCTTTCTGAAATTAGAATAGAGTCTTCAAAATTGTAACCCTGCCAAGGCATAAATGCTACAGTCACATTTTTTCCAAGTGCTAATTCACCTAGTTTAGTGGATGGTCCGTCAGCAATAATATCACCTGATTTAACTTTATCACCTACTCTAACAAGTGGTTTTTGGTTAATACATGTGTTTTGGTTTGATCTTTTAAATTTTTGTAGGTTATAAATATCTACACCTGATTTTGTGAAATCTGTTTCTTCAGTTGCTTTAATTACAATTCTTTTTCCATCAATTTTATCAACAGTACCATCACGATTAGCAACTATAGTAACACCTGAGTCAAGAGCTACATCACTTTCAATACCAGTACCAACTAATGGAGATTCTGGTTTTAAAAGAGGGACTGCTTGTCTCATCATGTTAGATCCCATTAGGGCTCTGTTCGCATCATCATTTTCCAAGAAAGGGATTAGTGATGCTGCTACAGAAACCAACTGTTTAGGTGAAACATCAATGTAATCAATTTTTTCCGGTTTTGATAAAACGAAGTTTAAGTTTTCTCTGCAAGGAACAAGTTCTTCTAAAATTTTTCCACTCTTATCAAGTTTGGCATTAGCTTGTGCAATTGTGTATTTTGTCTCTTCCATCGCTGATAGATACTCAACTTTATCTTGAACTACACCATCTTGTACTTTTTTATATGGGCTTTCAATAAAACCATATTTATTAATCTTAGCATAAGTGGATAAACTATTAATCAAACCAATATTTGGTCCTTCAGGTGTTTCAATTGGGCAAATTCTTCCATAGTGAGTTGGGTGAACATCACGAACATCAAATCCAGCTCTTTCTCTTGTTAGACCACCTGGTCCTAAAGCTGAAACTCTTCTTTTGTGTGTAATTTCAGATAGTGGATTTGTTTGGTCCATAAATTGTGAAAGTTGTGAACTTACAAAAAAATCTTTAAGGGAAACAGTTAAAGGTTTTGCATTAATTAAATCTTGTGGCATTGCTGATTCAATATCAAGAGTTGTCATTTTTTCTTTAATAGCTCTTTCCATTCTATAAACACCAATACGCGCTTGGTTTTCAACAAGTTCACCAACAGACCTTACTCTTCTGTTACCTAAATGATCAATATCATCAACCTCATCTTTACCATCTCTTAATTCTAACATTTTGTGAACAATGGCAATTATGTCGTCATTTCTTAAAATTGTAATTTTATCAGAACATTCAAGGCTCAATCTTGAATTCATTTTAACTCTACCCACATCTGAAAGGTCATACCTATCTGAACTAAAGAATAAGTTGTTGAATATTTGTGCAGCAATCTCAACTGTTGGTGGTTCTCCCGGTCTTAAAACTTTATAAATTTCAGTAATTGCATCATTTTTAGAATTATTTTTATCATTTAATATTGTTGATAATAAATAAGGACCTTTATTGATAGAATTTGTAATAGAAATATCTATTGAGTTTATACTAGCTTCTAAAATTTGCTTGATAATAGTGTCATTTAGCTCAGTACCAATTCCAAAGGTTCCTTCTTCTTCATCGTCGCTAACTTTAACTTCATTATGTAAATATTTTCCAATTAAAGATTCTTGAGATACTAAAATATCTTTAAGTCCATCTGTAGCTAGTTTTTTTGCACTTAAAAAATTAATTTTATCACCAAGCTTAATTACAACTTTTCCAGTTTTAGCATCGGTAACTTCTTCGGAAAAATTTTTAGCTTTATAGTTTTCAGGATTAAATTTAGTCTTCCATTTACCTGTTTTTGTATCAAATGAATAAGTGTCTTTATCGTAAAACTCATCAGCTATTTCAGGTTTAGTTAAACCTAAAGCCATCAAAAGAGTTGAAGCAAATATTTTTTTCTTTCTATCTATTTTGAAATATAAAAAATCTTTAACATCATATTCTAAATCTAACCAAGATCCTCTGTTAGGAATAACTCTACAATTAAATAATAATTTACCACTTGCATGTGATTTACCTTTATCATGATCAAAGAAAACTCCAGGACTTCTATGCATTTGGTTTACAACTACTCTTTGAACACCATTAGTTATAAAAGTTCCACTGTCAGTCATCATAGGCACTTCACCCATGTAAACTTCTTGCTCTTTTGCTGATAAAATATCTTTAGTATTATTTTCTTGATCTATCTCGTAGACGACCAATCGTAAAGTACATTTTAATGCTGACGTAAATGATAATCCTCTTTGGATACATTCTTCAGTATCAAATTTTGGCTTTTCAAGTCTGTAAGAAACGTATTCTAATGTTGCTTTATCATTAAGATCTTCAATTGGAAAAATACTTTTAAAAACCCTATCAAATCCTTTTGATAAATCACCAGCTTCAGGATCAAAATCAGTTAATTGTTTATAAGAGTTTTTTTGAACTTCAATTAAGTTAGGAATAGATAAAGTTTCTACAAGCTTTCCAAAGCTTTTTCTAACATTTTTCTTTTGAGTAAAAGATAATTGCATTTATTACTAATCACTGGTTAATAAATTAACCAGTTATAAAATCTTTCTAATTAATTTATTTAAGTTCTACTGTTGCGCCTGCTGCTTCTAATTTTGCTTTAAGTTCATCAGCATCTTTTTTGTTAACACCAGATTTTACTTCTTTTGGTGCACCTTCAACTAGATCTTTTGCTTCTTTAAGACCTAAAGATGTTGCTGCTCTAACTTCTTTAATAACATTAATTTTTTTCTCACCTGCGGAAATTAACATAACTGTAAAATCATCTTTTGCTTCTTCAGCTGCTCCACCTGCTGCTGCTGCTGGTGCTGCTGCAGCCATAGCTGTAACACCCCATTTTTCCTCAAGTTGTTTTGAAAGCTCAGCTGCTTCAACAACAGTTAAACTTGATAGGTCTTCAATAATTTTATTTAGATCAGGCATATTTTTTTTTACTCTTTAGGTTGTTTTTTAAGAATTTTCTGGGCTCAAACTACTCATTTTTTCGGAACGTGCAAGCAAAATACTTACAAATTTTGACGCTGGTGCTGCTAGAATGCCCACAATATTTGCTCTAGCCTCATCTAGTGTTGGTAAATTAGCTACATTCTGGACTCCAGCTTGGTCCAAAACATCGCTACCCATAATTCCACCTAAAAGTTTTAGGTTTTCATTAGTTTTTGCAAATTTTGATAAAATTCTAGCTGACATTATAGCATCATCAGAAAAAGCTACAGCAGTCGCCCCAGTAAATAAATTCGAAAGCTCCTTACACTTCGTCTTTTCAAGTGCTAACTTAGTGATTCTGTTTTTAGTAATCTGAAATTTAATGCCATGCTCTCTCATTTGAGCTCTTAGTTCATCAAGTTGGGTCATTGTAAGACCTTGATAGTGCGTTACCAGTACAGCTTCATTATTTTGAAACTGAGTTTCCATTTCACTAATATAATTCTTTTTTTGTTCCTTGTTCATCATAACTATATAACTTTTCCTAATTTAACTTTATACGAAACACCCATACTAGATGTTACAAAAGTATTTTTTATCAAATCACCTTTTAAAGTAAGATTACCTTTTTCTTTTTCTAAAGTGTCTAAAATAGTATAATAATTTTTTAATAACTGATCATCATGGAAGGATTTTTTTCCAATACTAACACCAATGTTTCCATCTTTATCATTTCTAATTTCAGCTTGACCAGACTTAGCATCCGTTACCGCTTGTTTTACATCATCAGAGACAGATCCAAGTTTAGGATTGGGCATAAGACCTTTTGGTCCTAAAACTTTTCCAAGTTTTGAAAGTTTAACCATCATACCTGGTGTACAAATTAATTTTTCAAAATCTAACTCACCTGCTTTAATTTTATCAATAAACTCATCACTTCCAACTATATCTGCACCTGCGTCTTTAGCCTCTTGTGCTTTATCATCCTCACATACAACGGCGACTTTTACTTTTTTTCCAGTTCCTCCAGGTAAATTAACTACCGTTCTAATATTGACCTCACCTTTTTTTTGTTTGTTATTAACTTGAAAAGATAGATCGATTGATTCATCAAATTTTGCAGTACAGTTCTTTTTAACATCTGATAATAACTTTTCTATCAATTCAGAAGCTAGATCTTTAGTTTTTTCTGGTAATTTTTTAAATCTCTTTGAAGCCATTAGTCTTTAACCTCTATACCCATTGATCTTGCAGAGCCTGCAATAATTTTTACAGCTTGCTCTAAACTATGTGCATTAAGATCTTTCATTTTTTGTGTTGCAATTTCTTCTGCTTGTTTTTTTGTAATTGATCCAGCTATACTTCTGCCAGGTTCTTTTGATCCACCTTTAAGTTTTGCAGCCTCTTTAATAAAGTGAGATGCCGGTGGAGATTTAATTTCAAAATCAAATTTTTTATCTTTATAAACTGTAATGATAACTGGGATTGGTTTTCCAGCAAATGCTTTTGTTTTATCATTAAAGGCTTTGCAAAATTCCATTATGTTAATTCCACGTTGACCTAAAGCTGGACCAACTGGTGGAGCAGGATTAGCTTGTCCTCCCATAATTTGTAATTTTATATATCCACTAATTTCTTTTGCCATTAACTTGCTTTCTCTACTTGGTTATATTCTAAATCAACTGGTGTTGGTCTTCCAAAGATTGAAACAGAAACCTTAAGTCTTGATTTCTCTTCATCTATATCTTCAACCATACCACTGAATGATGCAAAAGGACCATCAACAACCTGAACTTTTTCACCAATGCTGTATTCTATACCAGATTTTGGCTGAGCTACACCATCTTTTATTTGTCCTAAAATTTTTTCTATTTCTTTATCGGAAACAGGAACAGGAATACCTTTTGAACCTAAAAATCCACTAACACGCTTTAAATTTTTAATCATATGATAGAGATCATTGTCCATTTCACTTTTAATTAAAACATAACCAGGAAAGTATTTTTTTTTTCTCTGAATTCTCTTTCCTCTTTTAACTTCTGTTACATCGTGTGTAGGAACAACAATTTCTTCAATTTTATCAGAAATTTTTGCTTTTTCAGCTTCTTCTTTAATTAATCCAGCAACCTTATTCTCAAAATTTGAGTGAGATTGAACAATATACCAATTTTTCATTAAATACTTACCTTTAGTAAAGCTTCCAATAAAAATTTAAGCACTTGATCAAGAAGTAAAAAGAAAAGAGACATAATAACTGCCATAGCAAATACCATTAATGCACCTTGCATTGTCTCTTTTCCAGTAGGCCAAGAAACTTTGAAGGCTTCTTGTTTAACTTCTTGGATAAATTTTATCGGGTTTTTCATAATATACTGTTTAACTTATTGGCAGGAGCGGAGGGAATCGAACCCTCAACCTCCGGTTTTGGAGACCGGCACTCTACCAATTGAGCTACACTCCTATAGAGTTTACTCTATAATTTTAGTTACCACTCCAGCTCCAACTGTTCTACCACCCTCACGAATAGCAAAGTTTAATTTTTCGCTCATCGCAATCGGAGTAATTAATGTAACAGTGAATTTAGCATCATCACCAGGCATAACCATTTCAGTTCCTGCTGGTAATGTAACTTCTCCAGTTACGTCAGTTGTTCTAAAGTAAAACTGAGGTCTGTATTTAGTAAAAAAAGGAGTGTGTCTTCCACCCTCGTCTTTTTTAAGTACATAAGCTTGAGCTTCAAATTTAGTATGTGGTGTAATTGAACCAGCTTTACAAAGAACTTGTCCTCTTTGAATGTCATCTCGCTCAACACCTCTTAATAGAATACCAACGTTATCACCTGCTTCACCAGAATCTAAAAGTTTTCTAAACATTTCAACACCAGTACAAACTGATTTTTTAGTTTCAGTAACACCGACGATTTCAACTTCTTCACCAGTTTTAATAACACCAGATTCAATTCTACCAGTTGCAACAGTTCCCCTACCTGAAATTGAGAAAACATCCTCAACAGGCATTAGGAAAGGTTTGTCAACATCTCTAACTGGTTGAGGAATAAATTCATCGACAGCTTTCATTAATTCTAAAATAGAATTTTTTCCAATTTCTTCATCTCTACCTTCAACAGCAGCTAATGCAGATCCTTTAATGATAGGAGTTGTTTCACCAGGATATTTGTAAGAGGTTAAAAGTTCTCTAATTTCTTCTTCAACAAGTTCAATCATATCTTTGTCATCAACTTGGTCTACTTTATTTAAATAAACAACAATTGAAGGGATACCAACTTGTCTTCCTAAAAGAATATGTTCTCTAGTTTGAGGCATAGGACCATCAGCAGCGTTAACTACTAAGATAGCTCCATCCATTTGAGCTGCACCAGTAATCATGTTTTTTACATAGTCAGCGTGACCTGGGCAATCTACGTGTGCGTAATGTCTCTTCTCAGTTTCATATTCAACGTGAGCAGTTGAAATTGTAATTCCTCTTTCTTTTTCTTCAGGGGCTTTATCAATTTGATCATAAGCTACAGCTTTTGCTCCACCAGTTTCTGCTAAAACATTTGTGATCGCTGCAGTTAATGTTGTTTTACCGTGGTCGACATGACCGATTGTACCGATGTTACAGTGTGGTTTATTTCTTATGAACTTTTCTTTTGACATTACTTTTTTACCTCAGTTTTAGTTTTATTAATAATTTCTTTTTTTCTTGGAGCGGGTAAAGAGAATCGAACTCTTACATCCAGCTTGGAAGGCTAGCGTTCTACCATTGAACTACACCCGCACAACATCAAGAATAACACTCCATTGTTATAAAAAATTTTATTAAGTGGTGGAGGGGGAAAGATTCGAACTTTCGAAGACCGAAGTCAACGGGTTTACAGCCCGCCCCATTTGACCGCTCTGGAACCCCTCCTTTTTGGGGAAGTGTCCCCTTGCTCAATAAAGCTTCAAACAACAGCCGTTTTATATATTTTTATTATATAATTGCAACACGAGATTTACTGTGAAAATTGAGGAAAATACGTATAAAACAAAGTTAATTTTATGAATAAATCATCATTTTTAATAGTTGGTCAGCATGCAGTTATTGAAGCTTTAAGAAACCCAAAAAGAAAGGTTTTAAAAGTTTTTTTAACGGAAGAAAGTAAAAAAAATATTCATAGAAAAAACCCAAAGAAAAATGTTCTTGAAGACGTTAAAGTTTATTTTAAATCAAAAAAAGAATTAGATAAGTACACTTCTAAAGATCAAATGATGCATGGTGGTTATATTGCAGAAGTTGAACATTTAGATCAGCCCGACTTAAAAGAATTTATAAAAGGAAAAAATAATCTAACGTTTGTTTGTATAGATGAGGTAACTGATCCAAGAAATATTGGATCACTAATAAGAAGTGCTGCTTCATTCGATATTGATGGTTTGATAGTTAAAGAAAGACAGTTTCCATCTGATAGTAAGCTTATGTATAAAGCAGCAAGTGGTTGCATGGAGCATATTAATATTTTTGAAGTATCAAACATAAATTCCACACTTAAAAATTTAAGAGAAAAGAATTTTTGGGTTTATGGGTTCGATGCAAGAGGAGAAAAAGACTTTACAGATATTAAATGGGAAGGAAAGAATGTTCTTTTATTTGGATCTGAAGGTTTCGGTATGAGAGAACATACTGGAAAGTACACAGATTTTTTGGTTAAGATTGACATAAATAAGGATGTAGAAAGCTTAAATATCTCAAATAGTGCAGCGATTGTGTTTCATCATTTAAGTTTTTTGAAAAAAAATTCTAGAATAGTCTAAGATTTCTTAATAGAAATTGGTTATGCCCTTGTAGCTCAGCTGGTAGAGCAATTGATTTGTAATCATAACCCACCCAACAATCTAACACGCACAGATTAAATTTAAGATAATTAAAGATAAATCAATTTCTGAATTAGTGTTAATTTGAATATCTTCTAACATGAATTTTATTTCAACATATTATTGTTAAATTCAAAGTTATTTTATCTTACGTTGTTTCTTTTTCTAATAACTCTAGTTTAATAGATATAAATTCATAAATTTATTTCCATAGCAGTTTTCACAAATTACATCTAATTTACTATGATTTACTTTTTTTCTAGAAAAAACATATGAGGCACCTAAAGATTTTGCTTTAA
>CAJQRP010000008.1 GCA_905612365.1 uncultured Candidatus Pelagibacter sp.
GGTTTGCATTAAAATCTGCATATTCTAATGGCATTTGATTAATTTCTACTCCAATAAATTTTAAATCAATATCCAATTTATTAATTCCTTCTAAGGAAGTCCCAGACCCAAGAAAAGGGTCCATAATTATATTATTATTATCTAAGTTAGTTTTGAAAATATCTCTAGCTATTTCAGGAGATTTTTTAGACCAGTAGTTATTAATACTCATTATTGATATATAATTTATTATTTTATTAATTCAATTTATAATAAATCAATATTTCTAGAATTGGCCACTTGACTCATCTCTTTTTTGTCTAGTTTTCCTACTCGAAAAATTGTCTAGTTTTTGTCTAAGTTTTGTCATTTAGTTTAACCAATCACTACAACAACTTTAATGACATGACAAAAGAAAGGATAGGGATTTAGGCTGTTAAAGGCAGTTGAGATAATGGTGACATTTCACTGTCACACTCTGTGTCAAAGAGAAGTTTGAGAACTCTTATAAAGATATTCCTGATGAACAGTTTCAAGAAGTTGTTGATTACATTAACTTTTTGAAAGAGAACCCAAGTTAAGCAAGAGAACATTCAAACACCACCTGGAAATGTTGATGGTCTATCCCAGATAATCCTATAACCAAGATCCCTAAAAGTTTTTTCATATTTTTGATTTTACTGTGTAGGTTTGAAAAAATGACATTCCCCACTCATACGTTGGTATATATTTTTTACAAAATTACCAGTTTTTCCAAGACAATATACTGAATAAGGATCCCAAGAATCTTCTGCTGTTGGAGTTAAGTAAACACTCTTTGATAAATCAGGGCAATCTTTTACCCCATGAAGATAGTAAGTATCATTTTTGCCATCAATTGTTGTGGTTGTTTTATTTTTTCCTAAAACATCTGATCCCTTAACATGAGCACCAGCGTATGTTCTTTTTCCACAAGGATAAGATGCTCCTTGAGTATGAAATAACTCATGAAGAATTATTATATCCATACCTTTAACACCATAAGATTTCACTGCAGGAATAAAAATTGTTGTTATAGGTGGTGATCCAGAACCTCCATGTGAATTTCCTATTTTACTATTAAAACCAGTAAATAATGCATAGGTTTTTTTTGTATTATTTAAATAATTATCTTTAGACAACAATCCGTAAATCAATCTTTCTGGATATTTTGGAGTTTTAAGCTCTGCTTTTGTCAAATCTATTCGAACAAAAGTAATATCTATCTTTCCATCTTTTCTATAATCAAATTTAAATTTTTGACCAACACCATTTGATTTTTTATTTTTTTTTGACCATTTCTCAAATTTACTATTAGCAGTTGTTAATCTTTTTTCCAGCCAGCCATTAACATCAATTTCTTTATCTTTAGAATCTTTAGCTAGTACATAAAAAAAATGAACTTGATAATCATCATTAACATCAGGTTGATCTTCAAAAAATCTTCCTGGTCTTTTATCTAATTGTGCTTGCTTTTCTTTTTCTGCTTTTGATTCAGCTGATTCCAACTTTTTAGGTTTTGTCGGTCCCGGTCCATCAAGGTTCCAAACGATTTTATCGTCAATAGCAAATACAAAACAATCTTCTTGAATGTTGTATTTAGCTGAATTCTTCACACATTTTTTGTAAGCTTTCACATGAGACTTTTCATCAATTTTTTTAACGTGGAGTGACCAACTTGCCCAACCACCATCACTGCTAGTAGAAAGATATTGAATTAAATGTTTGTTTTTTTTTTTTACTTCTGCAAGATTTTCATAATAATGGCTTTTCGCTTTAGTAATAGAAACAATAGGACCAGATCCAGGTTCATTAACACCTGCATAAGCGTTCCCACTCAACAATAAACCCAGAACCACGATCCCTAAAATATTTTTCATGAACTCAGACCCTACCAAACCCCTAATCAGGTGTCTAGGTGATGGAATGAGGGTTAATAAGCACCCGGAAATGTTGATGGTTTGTTGATGGTTTTATCATTAAAATTGCTTTGTATTAACACCAAGTCTATTTTAATAACACAATAAGCATAAGGGTTTTAGGCTGTTAGGGAGTGTCGAGAGTCAGGTGTTATTTTACTATTACTCTATGTGTCAAAGAGAAGTTTGAGAACTCTTATAAAGATATTCCTGATGAGCAGTTTGATGAGGTTTTAAAATATATTGAATTTCTTAAAGAAAATCCTAGTTAGTTTTTCTGAGAAATTATTTCTAAAAGTTGATTAACATCATTCTCTTGGGTATTCCATGCAGTAACAAGTCTCACTGCTTTTCCATCAAGCTCCTCTTGATTCATTTTATAACCTTCTGAATTAAGATGCTCAATGATAGGTTTTGGAAATTTTGCAAATACCTCATTAGCTTCCGTTGGATAGGCTAATTCAATATTTTGATTTGAGTTTAATCCTTCACTTAGTTTTTTTCCCATCTTGTTTGCATGTTTTGCATTTCTTAACCAAACATCATTTGAAATATAAGCCTCTAGTTGAGCTGAAACAAAACGCATTTTTGAAAGTAGATGTCCTGATCTCTTCATTAAGAAAGGTAGGTTGCCCACTAACTCTGGTTTAAAAAATATAATTGCTTCTGCCGCAATACATCCATTTTTAGTTGCACCAAAAGATAAAACGTCTATTCCAGATTTCCATGTCATTTCAGCAGGAGTTGCACCTAAAGATACTAAAGCATTAGCAAATCTTGCTCCATCCATATGCATTTTTAAATTATGTTTATGAGTAGTTTCAGAAATGGCTGCAATTTCATCTAATTGATAAACTTCACCTGTTTCACATAATTGAGTAATACTTACTACAGAAGGTTGTGTGTGATGCACAATACCAACTCCTCCAATATTTTCAGATAATTCCTCTGGTGTAAATTTTCCATTAATTCCATTTAAAGGTACGAGTTTTGCACCACCTGTATAAAATTCAGGAGCTCCACATTCATCTGTATTGATGTGTGAATGTTTATGACAATAAATACTTCCAAAAACTGGTGTCATTGCTGATAAAGCTAAAGCATTAGCGGCTGTACCTGATGCAGTTGGATAAACAATTACATCTTTTTCAAAAATTTCAGAAAACTTATTTTGTAAGTTTGTTGACCACTCATCATTCCCATATGGAGTACTGTCTCCTTCATTAGCTTTTATGATTGCGTCTAAAACTTCAGGACATGCACCCGCTACATTGTCAGAGGCGAATTTAACTCGCTCTCTTTTTGTTTTAATTTTAGATGACATAAATATTATTGTTTTGGAAAGTAATCTTTTAACTCCCCTTCTCTATAAACATCAGCCGTACAACAGTGTAGTCCTCCACCAAATGCGTAAGCATCTCTCATTTCTACTGGGATAACTTCCATTCCTAATTTATCTAATTGTTCAGCTTGATAAACTTCACTTTTTTCAACACAAACTGTTTTTGGATCTAACACCAAAACATTCATGGATAACCAAGTAGATGAATAACATAATGGTGGTGGCTCGTTATGAGCTGGTTGCGCACTATCTATAATTTCCCATCCATTATTTTCAAAAAGTTTTCTTTGTTCTTTTGGAAGTTTTCTTTGAGGGTTATTAATGATTAAACCTTCTTTAATTGGAGTGAATGTTGCATCTATGTGAATTGGGTATGGGTCACCTGGAAAATTAACCGCATGAACTCTATGATCTTTATAATGTCTTTTAAGCCAATCAATTCCTTTTAAATTTGTTGTAAAACCATGTTGTACAACTAGATCTTTACCAAATCTTAAGACATCTGCTGCATCAAATAAAGGCTCCTCTTCAGTAGTTACAAAAAACTTATCTTCAGTCCATTCTAATCTTTTTTGAATACCAATTTTATCTGATAAATAATCTTTTCTATAGTCTGCATCAGTTAACCTTGGTTTAGGAGCAGCTTCATGTCTCATATTAAGATCTTCATCATAATATTTTTTTAACAATGGTCTGTAACAAAGGTATTCAAACCATCTACATCTATAACTCATCGTTGCTTCTAAAATTTCATTACCAACTGTAAGCAAAACATCTCTAGGTGGCATACATCCAAACATTGTGTCTACTTCCCAATCTGGTGTTGAAGTTTTTTTACTAAAATCTATTGGGTCAGGTCTATCAACTTTAATTCCTCTTTTAACTAACATGTTAGAAAAATCATCTAACAACTGATTTGCTTTATCTACCGTATCTTTTGTTCGTGGTCCAAACTGACCACGCATATCAGAATCTTCTGGAACTTTAGCATCCAAAGCTGGCTCTGGTGCTGGTATGCAAGTGCCATCAGCCTTACCAACAATTACATGTTTTAAAGGATCCCACTCATTCCAGCTATTAACTATAGTTTTTTTTTCAATCATAAATTAATTTAAAGCAATAAATCGTCTATTAGTTTTAATTGTAAGACTATAATATATAATAGACATAAAAAGAAAGAAGCCTCCTATTATTGTATTTGTAGAAGGAATTTCATTTATTCCTAAAATTGGAATCCACACCCAAAATATACCACCTATAACTTCAGTTAATGACAACAAAGTAAGTTCTGCTGCAGGTATAGCTTTTGACCCAATAGAATATAAAATTAAACCCATACAAACTAAAGTTCCATGCACAGAGAATAAAGCACCATTATAACTTGAAGATAGAAACGACATATCTTTGTTTAAAATAACTATTGAAGCAACCACAAAGCAAAAAAGACCAGCAAAGGCTACGGTCGTAAATTTTGGTGTTTCTTTATTCCATCTTAAGGTTACTGAAAAAACAGAAAAACCGATTGAAGAAGTCATTCCAAATATTAGGCCTAATAAAGAGTTTTTTTCTGTATTACCTATGGCTATTATTATTATTCCAACTGTTGCAATAAAAATAGCAACCCAAACATTGAGTGATATTTTCTCTTTCAAAAATAAAAAACCAAGTAATGCTGTAAAAAAAGGCATAGCAGCTAAGCATAACAATGTAACAGCAGCACTAGTATTTGTGATGGAATAAATAAAAGTTATCATCGCTATACCAAGACCAGTACCGCCAATAACACCTGATATTCCTATCTTTAAGTAATTTTTATAGAAATCT
>CAJQRP010000009.1 GCA_905612365.1 uncultured Candidatus Pelagibacter sp.
TTTTAATTCTGAAGACATTTGATAGAACTATATATTAAGAATTAATTCTAATAAACTCATATGAATAAATTTAAATACATTAGGGTCCTTAATAACAAGGAAATAAGATACTTAAGTAAAGAATATAAGGATAATCTCTATATTGTTTTTTTACATGGTTTTATGTCAAGTATTGAAGGTGAAAAACCTCAGGCTATATTAAAATTTGCTAAGAAAAATAAACTTGGCTTTCTTGCTCTCGAATATTCTGGTCATGGAAAGTCCTCAGGAAAATTTACCAAGGGAAATATCACTCAATGGTCAAAAGAAGTTGAAACAGTAATTAAAAAAATAGTTAAAAAAAATAAATTTATCTTAGTTGGCTCGAGTATGGGTGCGTGGCTCTCCTTAAATCAATTTAAATATTTTAAAGATCAAATTAAAGGTTTTTTAGGAATTGGTTCGGCTCCAGAGTTTTTACAAAACCTAATGTGGAAAAAGTTCTCAAAAAAAAATGAAGAAAATAGACTTATTTCAGATTGGGAAGTCGATAAAAACAAAAAAATAATCCTAATGCCAGGTCGTTTAACTGCCTGGAAAGGACAGGAGACATTTATTGAAGCATTAAATCTTGTTAATAAAGAACTAGGATATGATTCTTTTAATGCTGTTATTTTGGGTAGTGATCAAGGAAGAGACATTTATACAAAAAAAATTAAAAGGTTGGCTGAACAATATAGGCTAACTAGTCAGTTAAAATTTATAGAACATTGTAAAAATATGCCGTTAGCCTACAAAATATCAGACATTGTTATTTCAGCCTCAGTAGAACCCGAAGCTTTTGGAAGGGTAGCAGTTGAAGCTCAATCAATGGAAAAACCAATAATAGCAAGTGATATTGGAGGGTCTAATGAAACTATTGTTGATAATATAACTGGTTTTTTATTTCAGTCTGGTAATGCAGAAGCATTGAGTAAAAAAATAGTTGAAGCCTTACAATTAGATGAATCTAGATTGAAATCTATTGGTATAGAAGGTAGAAAAAATATAATTAAAAAGTTTAATGTTGAAAAAATGTGTTTTTCTACATATTCAGAGTACAAAAAATTACTAAATTAAATGCCATTAATTACATTACCAGATGGAAACAGTATTGATTTTCCAAACAAAGTAACAGGGTTAGAGGTTGCAGAAAAGATTAGTAAATCTTTATCAAAGCAAGCTTTGATTATGAGCATTGATGGAGAACTAAAGGATTTATTTTCTACTATTGAAAAAGACTGTTCAATAAAAATTTTTACATCTAGAGATCAAGAAGGACTTGATGCAATTAGACATGACACTACGCACATTATGGCAATGGCGGTTCAAAAAATATTCCCTGGAACCAAATTAGCTATTGGTCCAGCAATCAAAGACGGGTTTTATTATGATTTTTACAGAGAAGATCCCTTTACACCAAAGGATTTGGAAAAAATAGAAATAGCAATGAAGGAAATTGTAGAAAAAGATGAAATCACTCGTAGAGAAGTTTGGGAAAGAGACAAAACTAAGGATCACTATAGTAAATTAGGCGAAAAATATAAAGTTGAACTTGTAGATATGATTCCTGAAGGAAATGAAGTTTCAATTTATTATCATGGCAAATGGTACGATCTTTGTCGAGGACCTCACTTACTATCTACAGGCAAGATTGGTAAGCACTTTAAACTTACAAAAGTTGCTGGTGCTTATTGGAGAGGTGATTCTAACAATGAAATGCTACAAAGAATCTATGGAACATGCTGGCCATCACAAAAAGAACTAGATGATTATTTAAAAAGAATAGAAGAAGCAGAAAAAAGAGATCATAGAAAACTTGGTAAAGAAATGGATTTATTTCATTTTAGAGAAGAAAGTCCAGGATCAGTTTTTTGGCATGAAAAGGGCTGGAAACTATTTCAAAAGTTAGTTGCTTATATGAGAGATAGACAAAATAAAGCAGGCTACAAAGAAGTAAATACTCCTGAAATTTTAGATAGAGCCCTATGGGAAAAGTCTGGTCATTGGGAAAAATATGGTGAGCATATGTACACCTCCACAACACCTGATGAAAAAATATTTGCAATTAAACCAATGAATTGTCCAGGACATGTTCAGGTATTTAATCAAGGTTTAAAAAGTTATAGAGATCTTCCACTAAGAATTTCAGAGTTTGGAAAAGTGCATAGGTATGAGCCTTCAGGAGCACTACATGGATTGTTAAGAGTTAGAGCATTTACTCAAGATGATGCTCATATTTTTTGTACAGAAGATCAAATTACAGAAGAGTGTTTAATTGTTACAAATTTAATTTTAGATATTTATAAAGATCTTGGATTTGAAGATGTAATATTAAAATATTCAGACAGACCAGATTTAAGAGTTGGTGATGATAATGTTTGGGATAAAGCTGAAAAAGCTTTGTTAGATGCGGTTAAAGCTTCAAAACTTGAATATACAATTAATAAAGGTGAAGGGGCTTTTTATGGTCCAAAAATTGAATTTGTTTTAAGAGATGCAATTGGCAGAGATTGGCAATGTGGAACTTTACAAGTAGACTTAAATTTACCTGGAAGATTAGAAGCATCCTTTGTTGACAGTGATGGAACTAAAAAAGTTCCAGTAATGCTTCATAGAGCATTATTTGGTTCACTAGAAAGATTTATAGGAATACTTATAGAAAACTATGCAGGAAAATTTCCATTTTGGATTGCTCCTTTGCAGGTAGTTGTAATCCCTATTTCAGAAGAGTTTGATGCCTATGCAAAAGAAGTTAATGAAAAGATTAATAATGCTGGCATGAACTCTGAAGTAGATTTAAAGAATCATAATTTGAATTATAAAATTAGAGAACATTCTTTATCTAAAATACCACTTTTATTAATTTGTGGTAAAAAAGAAGTTGACAGTAACTCAGTAACGATTAGAAGATTAGATACTAACAAACAAGAAAATATGGAATTAAACTTATTTTTAAAAAAATTCTCAGCTTTAAATAAAGCACCCTCAAACTAAGTGGCAGATTTTAAAGGAAATTACTTTCAAAGAAGAACCAAAGACAGAGGACCTAAGTCTAATAATAGGATTACTGCACCAGAAGTTCAGGTTATTGGAAGTGATGGTGAAAACATAGGAACATTAAATACTAATGAAGCCATATCAATGGCCAAAGAACAAGGTTTAGATTTAATTGAGATAGCTCCAAATGCAAAACCACCTGTATGTAAAATTATTGATATGGGTAAATTTAAGTATGATGCTCAAAAAAAAGCAAATGTTGCTAAAAAGAAACAAAAAATTGTTTTATTAAAAGAAATTAAAATGAGACCAGTTACAGAAACTCATGATTATGATTTTAAGGTTAAAAATGCTAAAAAATTTATTGGAAAAGGTGACAAAGTAAAATTTACAATAAGATTTAAGGGTAGAGAGCTACAGCACTCACACTTAGGTAGAGAATTAATGGATAAAATAAAAGCTGATATGCAAGATATTGGTAAAGTCGAATTGCACCCAAAGTTTGATGGGAAGCAAATGATCATGGTTATTCAGCCTTTATAAGGCTTAATAGAGGTTGTAAATCCATTCCAATATTTGTATAAGTCCGCAGAATTATGCCAAAATTAAAAACTAAAAGTTCAGCAAAGAAACGATTTAAGATCTCAGCTACAGGGAAAGTTATGATGGCTCAAGCTGGGAAGAGACATGGCATGATAAAAAGAACAAATTCACAAATTAGAAAATTAAGAGGCACGACTGCTATGTCAAAACAAGATGGCAAAATAGTTAAATCATACATGCCTTACAGTTTAAGAGGATAAAATGGCTAGAGTAAAAAGAGGCGTAACAAGTCACGCTAAACATAAAAAAGTTTTAAAAGCTGTCAAAGGTCAATGGGGCAGAAGAAAAAATACTATAAGAGTTGCAAAGCAAGCCATGGAAAAAGCCATGCAATATGCTTACAGAGACCGTAGAACTAAAAAAAGAGAATTCAAATCTTTATGGATACAAAGGATTAATGCGGGTGTTAGATCTGAAGGATTAACTTATTCAAAATTTATTAATGGCTTAACTAAATGTGGAATTAAGTTAGATAGAAAAATACTAGCTGAAATAGCATACGATAGCCCAGAAGCCTTTAAAACGATCGTTCAAAAAGCTCAATCGGCACTAAATTAATCTTCACTATTGTTTTTCTTCGGTGAAGAAATAATCTCTCAATATGTCTGATATTAAA
>CAJQRP010000010.1 GCA_905612365.1 uncultured Candidatus Pelagibacter sp.
AATGACAAGCTGGATATTAAACCTTCAATGATACAACCAATAACTGAAATTAAATCAATTGGTAAATTTAAGGTAAAAATTATTCTACACTCTGAAATAGATTCTGAAATTACTATTAATGTAGTTGCAGCTGATACTATTCAATAATTATACAATTTTTTCCCCAGCATATATTTGTTATTTTTTTAAATCTTAATTGAGATAAGATTTGTTCATGGATAATAACCTCAGCATAGTTAAGGATACATTTAAAGAGCTTCCTAATAATATTGAAGCAGAACAGGCAGTAATTGGATCAATATTAGTTCAAAATGAAATATTTGATGAAATAAACACCATCGTTTCCAGCATTAACTTTTATGATCCTATGCATCAAAGTATTTTTTCAGCAATTGAAAGTTTAATTTACAAGGGGATGCTTGCAAATCCTATTACCTTAAAAAATTATTTTGAAAATGAAAAAGACGAATTAAATGTTCCAGAATATTTAGTGAAAGTTACAAAATTTTCTACACCACCAAGACAAGCAATAGAATATTCAAGAATTATTTATGATATGTTTGTTAGAAGAGAGTTAATTAAAATATCTGAAAATACTATTGATGCTGCAAAATTAAATGATTTAGATGTTAATGGACAAAATATAATTGAAAATTCAGAAAGATTATTATTTGATCTGGCTGAAAAAGGATCTTTTAATTCATCTCTTGTTAAGTTTGATGAGGCAGTGAAGCAAACTATAGAAATGGCTTCAATAGCATTTAAAAATGATGAGGGAATTGTGGGGGTACCCACGGGTTTAAGAGATCTAGATGATAGATTGGGTGGTCTTCATAATTCTGATTTAATTATTATTGCTGGGAGACCTTCTATGGGAAAAACAGCTTTAGCTACAAACATAGCTTTTCATGCTGCTCAAAAACTTCAGGAAAGTGGAAAAAAGTCTGCAGTTGCCTTCTTTTCACTTGAGATGTCTTCTGAACAACTATCAACTAGAATTTTAGCAGAACAATCCAGAATTAAATCAAATGATATTAGAAGAGGAAAAATTTCTGATGAGCAGTTTGATAAATTTATTGAAACCTCAAAAAATATTTCTGAGCTACCTTTGTTTATTGATGAAACTCCAGCAATCAGTGTTGCCGCAATGAGCAACAGAGCAAGAAGAATTAAAAGATTACATGGTTTAGATTTAATTGTTGTTGATTATATTCAATTAATGAGAGGATCAGGAAATAATAGAGATGGCAGAGTTCAAGAAATTTCTGAAATCACCCAAGGCCTTAAAGCCATGGCTAAGGAACTTAAACTTCCTGTGATTGCTCTTTCACAGTTATCAAGAGCAGTTGAACAAAGAGATGATCATAAACCACTTCTATCTGATTTAAGAGAATCTGGATCAATTGAGCAAGATGCTGACGTTGTGATGTTTGTTTATAGAGAGGCTTACTACCTAGAAAGAAAAGAACCAAGACCAGCAACTGTTGAACATGCTGAATGGCAAGCAAAGATGAGTGAGGTTTCACATTTAGCTGAACTTATTATTGGAAAACAGAGACACGGCCCAACTGGTAATATTATGGTAGAATTTGAGGCAGCATTTACTAAATTTAAAGATACTCAAATTAACTAATATCCAATATAAATAGCATTAAATGCTATCGCAATTGTATCAAAATATTATTTTAAAAAACCCTAAGTCAATTTTTGTACTACTATTAATTACCCTTTTAAGTTTTGGGTATTTTTCTAAAGATTTTAGACTAGATGCCTCATCTGATACCCTATTAATTGAAGGTGATCCTGATCTTGAATATTTAAAAGAAGTCACTGCAAGATATGGCTCTAAAGAGTTTTTAATCTTAACCTACTCTCCCAACGAAGGGATGGTAACTGAATCTTCTATTAATAATCTTTTAAGTTTAAAGTATAAAATCCAAAGTCTAGATTGGGTTCATAGTGTTATTACGCTACTCGATATCCCTTTATTAAGTAATTCAGAAGCACCTCTTCAAGAAAGATTAGAAAGCTTTAAAACTTTAAAAGATGAGGGTGTAGATATTGAAAGAGGATTTAAAGAAATATTAAATAGTCCAGTTTTTAGAAATTTTGTAATAAGCGAAGATGGTAAAACAAGTGGCATAATTGTTTATATAAAAAAAGACGAACTAAAAGATATTCAAAATAAATCAGTTCAAGAGATTGAAAATTATAAAGATACTTTAAAAAATAAAAATCACAAAAACATTACCCAGATAAGAGAGATCATTAAAGGCTATGGAGATGTTGGAAAAATATACCTTGGAGGTATTCCAATGATCACAGATGACATGATGTCATTTATTAAAAGTGATATTATTGTTTTTGGCCTAGGAGTTCTTTTATTTATTATTGCCATTCTATGGTTTATATTTAGAAAACTAATTTGGGTTATTGTTCCAATCAGTAGTTGTTTTTTTTCGGTTTTAATTATGACAGGTCTACTTGGCCTTTTAGGTTGGAAGGTTACCGTTATATCCTCAAACTTTATTGCTCTAATGTTAATTCTAACTATGGCAATGAATATTCATATGAGTACCCGGTTTCTACAATTAAGAGAAGATTTTCCAAATTTAGATAATTTGAAAATTATTACAATGACAACTAGTAAGATGTTTTGGCCTATCATTTACACAGTTCTTACAACCATATGTGCTTTTCTATCTTTAGTATTTAGTGGTATTAAGCCTATTATTGATTTTGGATGGATGATGACTTTAGGATTGATAACTTCTTTTATAATTACATTTACTTTGCTCCCTACTCTACTGAGCTTTATGTCCAACAATAAAGTGAAGGTTAAAGAAGATACAGATTCTAAAATTACTTCTTTTTTTTGTAAAATTTCTATTGACAATAAAAGTATAATTTTTTTAGCAACAGGTTTGATTGTTGTTTTAAGTATTGTTGGCATAAGCAAGCTTGAAGTTGAAAATAGCTTTATAAATTATTTTAATAAAAATACCGAAATCTACAAAGGCATGAAGCTTATTGATGAAAAACTAGGAGGCACTACACCCTTGGAGGTTATATTAAAATTTCCAGAGAAAGTTGCCGCAGAGTCTAACGAGGACGATGAGTTTGAAAACTGGGATGATGAAGATAGTAAAGATGATGAAAAATACTGGTTTACAAAAGATAAAGTTGAAAAAATTCAAAATGTTCATAATTATCTAGATAACCTTCCTGCTGTTGGAAAAGTTTTATCATTTAGTTCAATTATTGAGGTTGCTACACAGTTAAACAATAATAAGCCTCTTGGAACTTTAGAAATAGGTGTTCTTTATTCAAAAATTCCAGAAAGTATAAAAAAAGATATTATAGATCCCTATATATCTGTAAAAGATAATGAAGCTAGAATAAGTCTTAGAATTATCGACTCACAGGATGGTTTAAGAAGAAATGATTTAATAAACCAAATAAATTATGACCTTGAAAGTAAACTAAATCTTAGCAAGGAAGAATTTAAACTAGCTGGCGTTTTAATTTTATTTAATAATTTGCTCCAAAGTCTTTTTAAATCTCAAATACTCACATTAGGTTTAGTTATGGTTGGAATTTTTGCTATGTTTATGATTTTATTTAGAAATTTTAAACTATCTCTTATAGGTGTCGTTCCTAACTTTATTGCAGCTTTCTTTATATTGGGAATTATCGGTCTACTTGGGATACCACTTGATATGATGACTATTACTATTGCTGCAATTACTATCGGGATAGCGGTAGATAATAGTATTCACTATATTTATAGATTTAAAGAAGAGTTTTTAAAAAATAATGACTACAATAAAACATTAAAAATTTGTCACTCAACAGTGGGTGTTGCAATACTAAATACTTCAATAACTATTGTCTTTGGTTTTTCAATTCTTGTTTTTTCTAAATTTATACCAACAATTTACTTTGGTGTATTTACTGGTTTAGCAATGCTACTAGCGATGATTTCAGTATTAACTTTACTGCCTTCTCTTATTTTAATAAGTAAACCATTCGGAAAATAAAGTCATTATGCTTGATGCTTTAAAAGATTTTTATCAAGTGGTCTCTTTAATAGACCTAATATTTATAATCATTACAATTTTCTCAGTTATCAAGTGTTACAGCAAAGGTTTTGTTTTAAGTTTATTGTCAGCTTCAAAGTGGTTGTTGGCTTATGTTGTAACATTAATTCTTTTTCCAAAAGCTAAGCCTTATTTTAAAGGCATAATTGATAGTGAGTATGTCTTAGATATTGCACTCGGTATAACTATTTTTATTTTAGTGGTCTTTATTATTCTAATTACAAATAGGGCTATTAGCAAAACAGTAAAATTTGTTGGACTAGGCAGACTCGATTCCTTATTTGGCTTATTTTTTGGATTTGTTCGAAGTTATGTAATGTGTATTTGTTTATTTTCAGCTATAGATATTGTGTATAATTATAGTAAATGGCCAATTAATACTGATAAATCATACACCTTTCCATACATAGAAAAAGGTAGTAATTATTTGTTGAAAGTGTTCCCAAATGAAAAAAACTATCAAGATTCTAAAGAAAAAATTGAAGAACTATAATCCAAAACTTAAAGAAGAATGTGGTGTATTTGGTATAAGTAATAGTGATGATGCTGCTGCCCTAACTGCTTTGGGTCTTCATGCACTTCAACACAGAGGTCAAGAAGGTTGTGGGATTGTATCATTTGATGGAGAAAAATATCATTCAGAAAAAAGATTTGGTTTGGTTGGAGATAACTTTAACAAAGAAAAAGTATTAAAAAATTTACTTGGGAAATATGCTATTGGTCATAACAGATATAGCACTACTGGTGAAAATACCTTAAGGAATATACAGCCTTTTTTTGCAGATACTAATGCAGGTGGTATTGGCGTTGCACATAATGGAAATTTAACTAATTCTGTTACACTTAGAAATAAGTTAGTTGAAGATGGTGCAATTTTTTACACAACATCAGATACTGAAACAATTGTTCAATTAATTGCAAAATCAAAAAGAAACAATACAGTTGATAAAGTTATTGATGCAATATTTCAAATTCAAGGTGGCTACGCACTGGTTATGCTTACACAAAGTACGTTAATAGGTGTTAGGGACCCATATGGAATACGGCCTTTAATTATTGGTAAAATAAAAGATAGTTATGTTTTGGCATCTGAAACATGCGCACTAGATATTATAGGAGCTAAGTACGTAAGAGATGTAGAGAACGGTGAAATTGTTTTGATTGAAAACAATGAGTTAAAAAGTTTTAAACCCTTCCCCACAAGGAAGGTTAGGCCTTGTGTTTTTGAATACATTTATTTTGCAAGACCAGATAGTTTATTAGATGGAAAATCAGCCTATGAACATAGAAAAAACTTAGGAATAGAACTTGCTAAAGAAAATAAAATTAAAGCTGACATTGTAGTCCCTGTTCCAGACTCAGGAAATGCTGCAGCACTTGGATTTGCTCAACATCTTGGAATTAATTTTGAATTAGGCTTAATTAGAAATCATTATGTTGGAAGAACTTTTATAGAACCCAGTCAAAAGATTAGAAGTTTAGGTGTAAAATTAAAATTAAATGCTAACAAGTCAACAATTGAAAATAAAAGTATTATTTTGATAGACGACTCTTTAGTTAGAGGAACAACTTCTCATAAAATTGTTAAAATGCTTTATGACGCTGGTGCAAAAGAAGTTCATGTTAAAATTGCTTGTCCAGAAATTAGATATCCTGACTTTTATGGAGTAGATACACCGACAAAAAAAGAATTGTTAGCTGCTAATAAAACAAATCCAGAAATTTGTGAATACATTGGTGCTAAATCTTTAGATTTTTTATCCCTTGAGGGGTTATATAGAGCGATAGGTTTTGAAAAAAGAGATGACACCT
>CAJQRP010000011.1 GCA_905612365.1 uncultured Candidatus Pelagibacter sp.
TGCATAATCTTTAATATATTTATGCACAGGAGAAATCATTAAATGAACATCAAATGGTAGCTTTGTGTATTGTCTTAAAGCTTTAATAATTGGAGGTCCCATTGTCAAATTTGGAACAAAATGACCATCCATCACATCCACATGGATCATATCTGCACCACCTTCTTCAAGTCTTTTTATTTCGTTTCCTAACTGACTAAAATCAGCAGATAAAATTGAAGGTGATATTTTTATTTTTTTCATTGATTGCCAATATTAGTAGTATCAATTTTATTTTAATTTGAATTAATTATTTGCCAAAAATACGATAAATTTCTGTAGCAATTTCACTTTCTAAAGGAAAAGATAACATTCCCATGACAGAATATCCCAGTAGATAAGGCATAAGGTAAAATCTAATCATATAAAAGAACCATGCCACATAAAGTGGAACAAGAGGATCTATAATAAATGAAGGAGTAATGGGCTTAAACAAACGAATTAATGGATTTGTTAATTTTACAAAGGCCTTCATAAAAAAAAATTCTGAGTTTTCTCGTTGAAAGATATTCATCGCAACTCTTCCAATTAGAGTCCACATTACAACACCTAAGATATAATCAATTATAAGAATAGAAGGATGCATTTCTGGCATAAATATAAAAAGGAATTTTGTTTCTTAACTTTGTTAGGGGGCGAAATAAATCGCCCCTTAACATAAAATTTAATTAGTGTTGTTTTCCAAGAATTGTTTTACCACTTGGAATACGAAGCTCATCAATCATATCTTGAGTAGCTGCGTCTGGTGCTTTTGTTAGTAAACTAACAACCACCATAGAAACTAAACTAACTGATGCTCCAACGATACCAAATGTAAGTTGAGTAATACCCAAGAATCCAGCTCCACCAGTACGTACCCAAACTAGATACCAAGTACCAGCTGCTAATCCTAGAAGCATTCCTGCAACAGCACCAGGACCATTCGCTCTTTTCCACCATACACCTAGCACAAGTGGGAAGAACAATCCTGACATCGCAAAGTCAAACGCCCAGATTACTGAACCTAAGATACCTTGGATACCCATTGCGGCAATAGTTGCTCCAGCAAAACCAATTATTACAAGTAAAACTCTTGCAACAATTAATCTTTTTGCAGCTTCTGCTTTTGGATCAATGATCTTGTAATACAAGTCATGAGACAAAGCATTTGCAATTGCTAAAACTAAACCATCAGCAGTAGACATGGCAGCAGCCATACCTCCAGCAGCAACCAGACCTGAGATTACATAAGGTAATCCAGCAATTTCTGGTGTAGCTAACACAACGGCTTTACCACCCATGAAAAACTCATTTAATTCAAGAGTTCCATTTCCGTTAAAGTCGCTAACAAACATTAAGTTAGCTTGGTTCCAGTTTTGATACCAATCTATCGCTTGAACCTCAGCTATTGATTTACCAATAATCCCTGTTGAAAGTGTTGGATCAATCAGTGATAGTTTTGATAATGTCGCTAACATTGGTGCAGTTGAGTATAAAATGAAGATGAAAAGTAGCGACCATGCTACAGATCTTCTAGCTGATTTTACACTTGGAGTAGTAAAGTATCTCATCATAACGTGAGGCAAAGAAGCTGTTCCCGCCATCATACAAATTGCTAGAGAAATGAATCCCCAGTTTGTTCCGTTAACTGATGAGTGTGCTTTAGTTATTCCAGCTAAACCTTTTGGTACTGTAGCTAAGTCGGCAGCAGAGTTTTTAACAAACCCAAACTGACTTTCTAGTTCAGCAATTCTAGCTACTTCGTCTCCCAACATTAAATGTGGGAAGAATCCAGCACCCATTTTACTACTGATCCAGAATACAGGAAGTAAATAAGCAATAATTAAAACTATATATTGCGCAACTTGCGTCCATGTAACTGCTCTCATTCCACCAAGCATAGAACAAAGTAATATACTTGCTAATCCAACATACACAGCAATTTTAAAAGGAATATCTAAAGCTACCGAAGCAATAGTTCCCGTTGCATTGATTTGCGCAGTCACATATGTGAATGAAGCTACTGTTAATACTAGTACTGCAGAAAGTCTTGCTGCGTTACCACCATATCTTGTACCAACAAAATCTGGAACTGTGTAACAGCCAAATTTTCTTAAGTAAGGTGCTAACAAAGTAGATACAAGTATATAACCACCTGTCCAACCAACTAACAACGCCATATAGCCATA
>CAJQRP010000012.1 GCA_905612365.1 uncultured Candidatus Pelagibacter sp.
AGATTTAATAATTGACAATAATGAAGATTTTATTGTTCTAAATAAAAGCTCAGGTATTTCTGTTCAAGGTGGAACAAAATCAAAAAAAAACCTTGTTGATATTTTTGCAAGGAGTGACATTTTTCAAGATACAAAACCTTTTTCTGTTCATAGGCTTGACAAGGATACGTCCGGTGTTTTTATTATGGCAAAACACAGGGAAGCTGCTCAATTATTAACATCACTATTTAGATTAAGAAAAGTTCACAAAACTTACTTGGCTATATGTCATGGAGAATTGCAGAAAGACTCTGGTGAATGGAATGATGATCTTACAAGATACGATAATGATAAAGAAATAGTAGAAAAAGCCAGAACTACATATAAAGTTTTGGACAAAAATTCAATTTGTAGTCTTGTTGAAATGAAGCCAATCACTGGAAGAAAACATCAGCTTAGAAAACAATTATATGCAGTAGGTTCACCAATTTATGGTGATCAAAAATATAAATTTAGCAATACAGATAAAGCTATTAATAAAAATTTAATGCTTCATTCTTATCAAATTAAATTCATGATTAAGGATAAAAAGTATACCTACACAGCTCTTTTACCAGATTATTTTAAAAAACTTTTGAAAACAAAAAGGCTTAGATTTCCAAATTCTTAGAAAACGTATCAATAATAATCTTATCTAAATCCTTATAGTCTTGGTCTTTAATTTCTTTAAGATTGATTACACCTTTATCAGAAATACCACATGGAATAATGTTTTTATACTTTGAAAGATCGTTATTAATATTTATTGCAAATCCATGATAAGCTATCCACTTACTTACCCTTACACCTATTGCTGCAACTTTGTTAATTTCACCTTTATGGTCAGTCCAAATACCAATATTTTTTGGATCACCAAATGTTTTAATATTAAATTTTGATAAGCTGTCAATTATTGTCTCTTCAATTAAAGTTATAAATTTTCTAATATCTTTTTTTCTTTTTTTTAAATCTATAACAAAATAACAAATCATTTGACCTGGACCATGATAGGTAATTTTTCCTCCACGATTTGTTTTTATTAGATTTATATCTTTATTAAGAATTTCTTTTTCTTTATAACTAGTGCCAGCTGAATAAACCTCTTCATGCTCTAATACCCATATTAAATCTTCTTTTTGACCACTGTTTATCTCCAACAATCTTTCCTCAAGGAGTTTTATTGCATCCTCGTATTTTATCGGTTTTATTGACTTTTTAATCTCTATATTCATTTATAAATTGTATTATTCTAATTATACACTATTAGTGCAAAATTGATTTATAGGTAAATTTATGTCTTTAATAAAAAAAATAAAAGATAAAAAAGTTAATTTTGAGTTTAATAAAGAGTACATAAAAGTTGTTACTTCCAAGATAACTAATAATGATGCTCAATTTATTACGAATTCTTTTAATGAAATGCACCCAGCTGATGCAGCTGATATAATTGAACATCTTGGTCAAAATGATAGAGAAAGTTTAATAAAACTTAATAATTTTAATATAGATCCAGAAGTTTTTATTGAACTGAACGAGTCAGTACAGTCTGAAATCATAGCTTATCTATCACCTGATACTATTGTTAAACTATTAAAAAACCTTGAATCTGATGATGCGATAACAATTTTAGAAAATGTTGACGAAAAAGATAAGAATACAATATTAAGTTCTTTACCTCCAAAAGATAGATTTGCTTTACTAGAAAGCTTAAGTTACCCAGAAGACACAGCAGCTAGAATAATGCAACGTGAGTTTACGGCTATTCCTAGTAATTGGTCTGTTGGCCAAACGATTGATTATTTAAGAGAAAATAAAGATTTACCTGAAGAATTTTTAGAAATTTTCATTATAGATGAGGGTTTTAAGCCAATTGGAACTGTTCCATCATCGAAAGTTTTAACCACTTCAAGAGAAACTAAAATGCTTTCTATTATGTCAGAATCTCAGCTACTTATTCCTGTAGATATGGACAAAGAAGAGGTTGGTAACGTATTTGAAAACTATAACTTAAATTCAGCGGCTGTTGTCGATAAATCAAACAAGTTAGTTGGTATGATTATGTATGATGATGTCCTAACTGTATTAAAAGAAGAAGCTGAAGAAGACGCTTTAAGATTAGCCGGAGTAGGTGATGAAGAAATTACTGACGGTGTGTTTAAGAAAACTAGAAGAAGGTTTAACTGGCTTTTATTAAATCTATTTACTGCATTTCTTGCAACATGGGTGATTAGTCTATTTGGTGCAACAATCGAACAAATGGTTGTACTTGCATTTCTAATGCCAATCGTTGCTTCTATGGGGGGTAATGCTGGTATGCAAACTTTAGCTGTTACAGTAAGAACTTTAGCAACAAATGACTTAACAAAAAATAACTTTTCACAAAATATCTTAAAGGAATTTAATATTGGTATTTTAAATGGTATTATTTTTGCATTAATAAGTGCATTAGTGGTTCAAATTTGGTTTCAAGACTCTTTGCTTTCTCTAATAATTTCTATGTCAATGATAGTTACGATGATTGTTGCTGGGTTATTTGGAATTTTAGTACCTATTACTTTAAAAAAAATGGACATTGATCCCGCTATAGCATCAAGTGTATTTGTAACAACTATTACTGATGTTATTGGTTTTGTTTCATTTCTTGGTGTTAGTGCTTATTTTCTCTAAAAATTATCAATTAATCGGACATTATTGATATAGTAAGCCACAAAAAGTTTAAAAGGTTTCTTCAAAATACTAGTACTCAGATTTTGTGTGTTTCTACATTCCAAATATTCAATTTTAATATCAAAATTTTTAGATAGTTCTTTCTTTAAATCAAATATTAATTTTTTATAATTTTTTTTATTTCTGTTAATTTTATTTTTTAACTTCATTAATCTTTTTGTAATTATTCCCGATTCAATAAAACCTTTCTTATTTAACAAAGAGTTTCTTGAAGATAAAGCTAACTTGTTTTTATCCCTAATTGTTTTACACACGTAAACTTTAGTATCATACTTGTTTTCAATGTAGTTTTTCACTAATAAAAATTGTTGAAAATCTTTTTCTCCCATAAAAATTTTTTGAGGATAAATTAATTCAACAAAACGATCCAAAACATCAAGCACACCTTCAAAATGTCCTTTTCTAAATTTTGCACATAATATATTTTGTGATTTATTTAGCTTAATTTTATCATTTTTCTTCGAATAAATTTGTTTAATGGTCGGTAAATATACGTAGTCAACTTTAAGTTTTTTAAGGTAATTCAAATCATTCTTTAAATTTTTTGGATATGTTTTGTAATCTTTTTTATTATTAAATTGAGTTGGATTAACAAAAATACTTACTAATGTTTTTTTACAGTTTTTTTTGGATTTTTTGATTAATGCTTTGTGACCATTATGTAAACTTCCCATTGTTGGTACAAAACCTAATCTTTTATCAAACTCAATTGCCTTAATTAAATCAGTTTTTAATTTTATTAATTTCATTTGTAATAAGAATATTAACAAGTAAAACATTTATATGATTAAACAAGCTATAATTCCTTTGGCTGGTCTTGGAACTAGACTACTACCACTAACTAGTGTTTTTGCAAAAGAGCTTTTGCCTATTAATGGAAAACCAGGCCTTGAATATATTCTTGACGAATGTATTGAAGCGGGCATTAAGGAGGTTGTATTTATCATTTCTAAAAAAAAGATGATGATAAAGAATTATTTCTATAATGATAAATTTTATAAAGATATAATCAAAAAAAAAGCTGATCCAAAAATTATTAAAGAATATAAAAAAATTCTTAAATACAAAAAAATGATTAAATTTGTTTTTCAGGATAAACCATTAGGAACTGGTGATGCCGTCTATAAAACTAAAAAATTTATCACAGATAAATATTTTTTAATGTTGCTACCTGATGATTTGATAATTAAAGAAAACTGCTCAAAGTCTATGATGGCTGTTCATCAAAAATTTAAAGCATCAGTTATGGCAAGCATGAAGGTTAATAAAAGTGATGTATCTAGATGGGGTATCTACAATATTAAAAAAAAAATTGATAAAAATAATTTTATTATAAATAATGTTGTTGAAAAACCTTCTATGAAAACTTCACCCTCTAATAATGCTGTAATTGGAAGGTATATATTACCTAAAACAATTTTTTCTAAATTAAAATCTTTAAAACCAGGCAAAAGTGGAGAATTTCATATCACTGATGCTATTCAAGCCTTAATAGAGGATGATCATCAATTCATTGGTCACAATTTTTCTGGTAAATACTTAGATTGTGGAACAATGAAAGGATATATTAAATCAACGTTGGAGATTTCCAAACAATGAAACTTTGCATGATAGGAACTGGGTATGTTGGTTTAGTAAGTGGTGTTTGTTTTTCAGATTCAGGAAATGATGTCATTTGTGTTGATAAAGATTTAAGTAAAATTGAAAATTTAAAAAATGGTATTATCCCCATATACGAACCTGGATTGGATCAAATGGTTATTAAAAATTATAAAAATAAACGTTTAAAGTTCTCTTCAAATTTAAAAGATTCAATTTTAAAATCAGATATTATTTTTATTTGTGTTGGCACACCCACTAAAAAAAATGGAAATGATGCTGACTTAAGTCAGATATACAGTGTTGTAAAAGAAATTAGTAAATCAATTAAAAAATTTAAAATTATTATAACTAAATCTACTGTTCCAGTAACAACAGGTGATGAAATAGAAAAAATTATTTCAAAAAAAGTATCAAAAAAACTTTTTTCAGTAGTTTCAAATCCTGAATTTCTAAGAGAAGGTGATGCTATAAGAGATTTTACCTATCCTGACAGAATTGTCATAGGTACTAATAATAAAAAATCTAATAAGATTTTAAAAAATCTTTATTCGCCACTGATATCAAAAGGCGCAAAGTACGTTAATACCTCTAGAAGAGCTGCGGAATTAATAAAATATGCTTCTAATGCTTTTTTAGCTACCAAAATAACATTTATTAATGAACTAGCTAATTTATGTGAAAAAATTGATGTTAATATTGAAGATGTTTCTATAGGCATGGGTCTTGATAATAGAATTGGTAGCCGTTTTTTAAGAGCAGGTCCTGCCTATGGTGGATCTTGTTTTCCAAAAGATACTAAAGCCATTACAGCTACTGCAAATAAATTCAAAACAAATTTAACGGTTATTAAAAGTGTTATTAAATCAAATGATAATAGATCATCGTTAATGTTAAAAAGAGTTTTTGATATTTTAAAAAATAAAATAAAAAATAAAAATATTTGTTTTTTAGGGGTAACATTTAAAGCAAATACTGATGATATGAGAGATTCTTCAAGTTTATCTATGATCCCTGCATTGATCAAAAAAGGTGCAAAAATAAATTATTTTGATCCTACTGGAGAAAAATCAGATTTTAAAAAATTTAAGAATGTTATTTTTTCAAATAATATTAAAGATGCAATTAAAAAATCAGATTTGATAATTATTCACACAGAGTGGAATGATTTTAAAAATATTAATTTCAAAAAATATGTGAAAAATAAAAAGTTCTCAATTTTTGATATGAGAAATATATACTCAGTTAACAAGATGAAAGATCACAAAATTAAATACTTTAGTATTGGAAATTAATTTAATTCAAAAATAGCATCAACTTCGACCGATACACCAAGTGGTAAACTGCTTGTACTAACTGCAGCTCTTGTATGCATTCCAGAGTCTCCAAAAATTGAAACTATTAAATCTGAAGCACCATTTATTACTTTAGGCTGTTCTATAAAGTCTTCTGTTGAATTAACAAATCCTGTCAGTTTCACACAAGATTTAACTTTTGAAAGATCGTTATCACAAGCTTTTTTAACTTGGGATATTATATTTAAGCCACAACGTTTAGCTGCCTCATATCCATCTTCAGTTTTTAAATCTTTACCAACTTTACCTTTGATTAATTCTCCATTTGCTGCAATAGAAATTTGTCCTGAGATAAATAACATTTTACCAATTTGTTTAGCCGCTACATATGAACCAACAGGATCTCTAGCTTCAGGAAGTTTTAAATTTAATTCTTTTATTTTTTCTTCAAATTTCATTTTTCTTTTCTTTTTGAATGTTTTGGGTATTGCTTTGTATTCCCAGAAAAAATATTTTTTAAAGGATTTTCAAAACCTGCAGCTTTTTCCTTAATTTTTTTTGCTATTTTGGTGGGTGTATTTGTATCATTTTCATTGGTAATTTTTTTTTCTTTTTTAATTTTTCCAACAGTTCCCTTTTTTATAGCACTTCCAGTATTAACTATTCCAGCTTTAAGGTTTCCTGACTTACATGCTATAAAAGCTTTAGATAGTTTTTTTAGCCCTGAGCAATCTTTTTTTTCAAGTGCAGATGCAGAGTTTATGATTAATGATAAAGCTATAATTAAATAAGTTATTTTTTTCATTTTTTCCTTTTTTTACTTTTTTTACTTTTCTTATTTTTATCGTATTCTTTTCTTTTCTCAATCAATATTAAAGCTTCTTCCATATTAAGTTCTAAGGGGTCTTTTTCCTCGGGTATAGTTGCATTAAGAGATTTATACTTGATATAGGGACCATATTGACCTTTCATTACTCTAACAGGTTTTTTATCTTCTGGGTGCTCCCCTAGATCTTTTATAATCGATGCAGACATTCTACCTGGTTTAGCTTCTGCTATTAGAGTGATTGCCCTGTTAAGACCAATTGAGAAGATTTCTTCAACATTCTCAATTCTTGCTGATTTATTTTCACATTTTAAATAGGGACCAAATCTTCCAGAATTCAATATTATATCTTTTTGATTTTCAGGGTTAATACCCAAAATTTTTGGTAATGAACATAAAAATTTCGCTCTATCAAGATCCACACTATCTAATGTAATTCCTTTAGGAATAGACACATTTCTTAAATTATTATCTTCTTTTTCTATCTTTTTTTTTTTTATTTTATTTTTCTTTTTTGTTTCAACAATAACCTCTTCCTTTTTTTCATCAATTTTTTCATATTGTATGTAGGGGCCAAATCTTCCATTTTTAAGATACATGTCATTACCATTTTCATGTTTTCCTATAAACTTAGGTTCGGCTAGTTGAGATTGGGCAGCTGCTTTAGCTTTAGAAAGAGGTCTAGTAAACTTACAATCTGGATAATTTGAACAACCTATAAAAGCACCACCTCTAAAACTATTTTTTAAACTCAAGGAGCCATTATCACATAACTTACATTGTCTATTAATATTTCCATCTTTATCTCTTTCAAAAATTAAACTACCCAGACTATCATTTAAAAGGTCTAAAACTTCTCTAGTTCTTTTCTCTTTAACAGCAGATACATTTTGATTAAAATCTTTCCAAAATAATTCAAGAACTTTTATCCATCCTTCTTTACCGGTTGTGATGTCATCAAGTTGATTTTCTAAACTAGCAGTGAAGTTATAATCAACATATTTAGAAAAAAGTTTTTCAAGAAAAGCGGAAATTAATTTACCACGATCTGTTGGGTGAAATCTCTTGTTAATTGCCTCCGCATACCCTCTAGTAGATATAACGGATATTATACTTGCATAAGTTGAGGGCCTTCCAATACCAAGCTCCTCTAATTTCTTAACTAAACTTGCTTCCGAGTACCTTGGAGGTGGTTGTGTAAAATGTTGTTCATCTAATAGAGCCTCGATATTAACTGGACCCTTGTTCATTTCAGGAAGGATATTTTCATCTTCATCTTTTTTAGTATCCTTCATAACTCTTAAGAAACCATCAAACTTAATAACAGATCCACTAGCTTTACAGATTGTTGCATTGTCTTCTGAGGTTATCGTAATAGTATTCCTATCAAATTGAGCAGGTTTCATTTGAGAGGATAGAGCTCTACTCCAAATTAAATCGTATAATTTATATTGATCTGGACTTAGATATTTTTTAACTATATCCGGTGCACGCATAATATCCGTAGGTCTAATTGCTTCATGTGCTTCTTGAGCATTTTTAGCCTTTTTACCAGAATAACTTGCTGCATTATCTGGAACATATTCAACACCAAAATCATTTTTTATATATTTTCTGAAAGTGTCTATAGCGTCTGTAGATAAATTGGTGCCATCTGTCCGCATGTACGTGATAAGACCAATAGTTTCACCGTCAATTTCTATACCTTGATAAAGTTTTTGAGCTATCTGCATTGTTCGTGATGCTCCAAATCCTAATCTACCAGAAGAAACTTGCTGTAATGTAGAGGTAGTAAAAGGGCCCGAAGGGTTTCTGTTAACAACTTTGCTTGAGATGTCATTTATATTGAATTTCTTAGACTTAACTTCTTCAATTGCTTTACCAATTTCAGCTTTATTTTTAAAGGAAAATTTTTCAATTTTTTTATCATTCAATTGAGTGATACTTGCTAATATAGAATTTTTAACATTGTCGTTGAATTGAACACTTAAAGTCCAAAATTCCTCAGGATCAAAAAGCTCTATTTCGTGTTCTCGTTCTGTAATTAATTTTAAAGCAACTGACTGAACACGCCCTGCTGATTTAGAACCAGGCAGTTTTGTCCATAAAATTGGTGATATGTTAAAGCCAACTAAATAGTCTAAGGCTCTTCTAGCCATATAAGCATCAACAAGTAGTGGCTCGATTTGTCGTGGGTTTTCAATTCCATGAATAACTGCTTTTTTTGTAATTTCGTTAAAAACAACTCTTTCTACATGTTTGTCTTTAATTAATTTTTTCTCATTTAAATATTCTTTAACATGCCAAGCAATCGCTTCACCTTCACGGTCAGGGTCAGTTGCTAGTATAATTTTTGAAGAAATTTTAGCTGCATCTGTAATTTCTTTAAGATATTTTTTAGAAAAATTATCCACTTCCCATTCCATTTTAAAATTATTATCTGGATCAACAGAACCGTTTTTCGAGGGAAGATCTCTAATATGACCATAACTTGCTAATACAATATAATCATCACCTAGATATTTATTGATAGTTTTTGCTTTAGCTGGACTTTCTACGACTACAAGATTCATTACTAAACAAATTACTTAAAAGACTTAGATAGTCAAATCAATAAATTTTAGTCTTAGTTTCTTCTTTGTTTTTCAATCGTTTGACGTTTTCTCTATGTGTATAGAATATAAGCACAAACATTATTATGAAAAAAATTGAATTATAGTTTTCAAAAATTATTAAATAAATTGGAACCATTAAACTACCAACAAGTGATGAAAGTGACGAGTATTTTGAAATAAGAAATGTAACAGCCCAACTAACGATAAATATCAAACCCAAAATTATGTTTATTGAAAATAGTATTCCAACATATGTTGCAACACCCTTACCCCCTTTAAACTTGAGCCATATAGGGAAAACGTGTCCCAAAAATGCACTTAGTGATGCAATAAAGATATAATCAGGATAATTAAATTTTACATATAAAACAGGCAATACAGCTTTTGTTATATCTAGCAATAAAGTTGCGTAGCCTAACGTTTTATTACCTGTTCTAAGAGCATTTGTAGCTCCAATGTTTCCTGAGCCAATATCTCTAATATCTTTTTTTAAAAATATTTTTGTAAGTATAAAACCAAAAGGTATTGATCCTAATAAATATGAGCTTAACGCAACAATTAAATATTCCATTATTATAACTTAAATAATTCTTCACCTTTTACAAATGTATTAGTGACTTTACCTTGGAGTTTTTTGTCTTCAATGGAAGTATTTTTTGATTTGGAGATAAGTCTATCTTTTTTAACAACCCATGGCTTATCAATATCTACAATGCAAAAATCTGCTTCATTACCCACTGAAAGATTACCCTTATCAATTTTTAAAATTTTTGCAGGGTTTGATGTTAAAGCTTTAATTATAGTTTCTAATTTAACAGAACCATTGTGATATAACTCTAGACTTAGTGATAAAAGTGTTTCTATTCCAGAAGCTCCTGTAGATGCTTGTGCAAACGTCAATCTTTTTTGTTCTTCATCTTCCGGTTTGTGATCAGATACAATAACATCTATCATTTCATCTTTTAATCCTTGCACTAGAGCAATTCTGTCTTCTTCAGTTCTTAATGGAGGTGATAATTTTAAGAAAGTTTTGAAATCTCCTATATCATTTTCATTTAATGAAAGGTTATTTATGGAGACACCTGTCGTAAACTTAACTTTATTTTTTCTTTCCTCAATAATTTCAACTGATTTTGCAGCTGATATTTGTGATATGTGATATCTGCATTTAATATTTTCAAGCAATGTTAGATCTCTTTCAATAATTATTCTTTCGCCAACAGCAGGTATTCCAGATAACCCAAGTTTGGTTGCAATAATTCCAGAATTAATCATTCCATTTTTAGATAAATCATAATCTTCAGCATGCTGCATGATTAGTGTGCCTAAATCTTTAGCTGAGTTCATTATACGAGACATCAGTCTAGTATTTTGAATTGTTTTAACTCCATCGGTAAATCCAATTATTCCCCTACTTTGAAGTAGACCAAATTCAGTCATGGTAGTACCTTCAATATTTTTGGTAAGAGCAGCACTTGGAAAAACATTAATTTTAGATTTGTCTCTTCCACGTCTTTTTAAAAAATCTACTATTGAAACGTTATCTATAATCGGATCCGTATTAGGCATAGTAACAACTGAAGTAACACCTCCTGCAAGGGCTGCATTGCTTAGTGTTCTAAAATTTTCTTTATATTCATAACCAGGTTCACCTGCAAAGACACGCATATCAACAAGACCTGGGAATATATATTTGCCATTTAAATCTATTACTTTTTCTCTTGATGGAATGTTGTTAGAATTTACTTTTTTACCAATAGCTTCAATCAAACCATCTTCACCAATAATTAATCCACCGTTCTCATTGATAGAGTTATGAGGGTCAATTATATTTGCATTTATAAAGTATTGTTTTTTCATTTATTCACAAAATATTTTTAAACAAGCCATTCTTACTGCAACACCTAGTTCAACCTGTTCCTTAATCACGCTTCTGTTAATGTCATCTGCCAATTTTGTATCAATTTCGATCCCTCTATTCATTGGACCTGGATGCATTATTAAAGCATCATCTTTTGCATGAGCAAGCTTATCTGGAGTTAGTCCATAATATTCATAGTATTCTCTATTAGAAGACAAGAAAGAACTAGTCATCCTTTCATTTTGCAACCTTAGCATCATTACAATATCACAATCTTTCAGACCTTTTTTCATATCTGTAAATGTATTAACGCCAAACTTCTCTATTTCTTTTGGCATTAAGTTTGATGGTGCAATGATATTAACTTCTGCACCCAACATATTTAGAAGATAAATATTTGATCTTGCAACACGTGAATGAGTTATGTCACCACAAATCGCAACTCTTAAACCTTCAATTTTCTTTTTACGATTTATAATTGTTAAAGCATCTAATAAAGCTTGAGTAGGGTGTTCACGGCTTCCATCACCAGCATTAAGCACTGCACAGTTTACTTTTTGAGATAAAAGATTACATGCACCTGAATCTTGATGTCTAATTACAATTATATCTGGATGCATTGCATTTAAAGTCATTGCGGTATCTATTAATGTTTCACCTTTCTTAACCGCAGAGTTTGCCATGTTCATTGACATAACATCTGCACCCAATCTTTTTCCAGCTAATTCAAATGAACTTTGTGTTCTAGTGGAGGGTTCAAAAAATAAATTAATTTGAGTTTTACCACCCAAGATATTTAATCTTTTATTTTTACTTTGGTTAAGTTTAATAAAAGTCTTAGCCTCATCTAAAATTAAATTAACATCATTTATGGATAGATCTTGTATACCTAGGAGGTGTTTTTGAGATATTTTAATAGCTTTATTTGTTTTGGTTGCCATTAAAACTAACTCTATAACTATTAAGTATACCTATGGCAAGTATTAATTGTTTAAAAAGTCTATAGCTCCTTGCAAAATAAAAGCTGCTGCATTTTGATCTATAGTTTTAACTCTTTTGGATACGTTAATATCCAAAAAACTTGAGATGTTAAAGGCTCCAACTGTTGATAACCTTTCATCCCAAAGAATTACAGGTAGATCAATAGATTTTGAAATATTTAATGCAACGTCATTAACAGATTGAGCTGACCTTCCAAGTGAACCATCCATATTTACTGGATTACCAATAATGATACCACCGATATTGCTTTCTTTAATAATCACATTAAGTTGATCAATAAGTTCATTAGTATTTGTTTTATTTATAGTTTTAAACGGTGTCGCAATTGATTGTTTCTCATCACAAATAGAGACACCAATTCTTTTAGACCCCAAATCTAAACCAATAAATCGTACTTTATTTGAGTGTTTTATTTTAAAATCTTCAATTGTGATCATATTGTATATTTTATACTTAAGTGATAGTTTGCCGACATATTTAATTACCACATGACAATTGATCTTAAAACAATAAAGCACATATCTAAATTATCAAGAATTTCAGTTGATGATGATAAGGCTAAAAAATTAGCTGGAGATATGAACTCTATATTTGATTTTATTGAAAAATTGAAAGAACTCGATACCAATAACGTAGAACCTTTAACTTCTGTTGCTGAAACAACATTAAAATTAAGAATAGATGAAGTTAAAAGTGGCAATATTAGAGAGCAAGTTTTAAAAAATTCCCCAGATGAAAATGAAGATTTTTTTGTTGTACCAAGGGTGGTTGAATAATGTTAGACATCACTTCACTTACTCTAACTGATCTAGTTAAAAGTATTAAAGATAAAAAAATTTCATCAGAAGAAACTACCAAAGCTTTTATTGATAGAGGAGAAAAATCTAGAGATTTAAATGCTTATATTACAGAAGATTTTTCTAATGCACTTGATAAAGCGAGAGCCTTCGATCAAAAACCAAACTTTGATTTAAAGCTACCAGGAATTCCAATGGCTGTTAAAGATTTGTTTTGCACAAATGGAGTAAAGACAACAGCGGGTAGTAAAATTCTAAATAATTTTATCCCACCATATGAGTCGACAGTTACTCAAAATATTTGGAACGAAGGAGCAATTTTACTTGGTAAATTAAATTGTGATGAGTTTGCAATGGGATCTTCTAATGAAACAAGTTTTTTTGGAAGTGTACAAAGCCCAATAGATAAAGATTTAGTGCCAGGTGGTTCATCTGGTGGGTCAGCATCAGCCCTAGCAGCCAATTTAACACCCATTACAATTGGAACTGATACGGGTGGATCTATAAGACAACCTGCTTCATTTACCGGCACAGTAGGTCTAAAGCCTACTTATGGTAGCTGTTCAAGGTATGGTATTGTTGCTTTTGCATCATCTCTAGATCAAGCAGGCCCCATGTCTAAAAATGTAAAAGATTGCGCTCTGCTTCAAGAAATTATTAGCACATATGATGAGAAAGATTCAACATCAATTGATTTTAAGAGAAATGCATATAGCAAAGAATTAACAAATAATATTAAGGGTAAGAAAATTGGAATTCCAAAAGAATATACAGTTGATGGAATGCCCAAAGAAATTGAAGACCTTTGGACCAAAGGAATTGAGCATGCAAAAGATTGTGGTGCAGAAATAGTTGAAATTTCATTACCCCATACAAATTATGCATTACCAGCATATTATATAGTAGCACCAGCTGAAGCTTCTTCGAACCTAGCAAGATATGACGGCGTTAAGTATGGATTTAGATCAAAGGGTGAAAACTTAATTGATATGTATGAAAAAACTAGATCTGAAGGTTTTGGTGAAGAAGTTCAAAGAAGAATAATGATTGGTACATATGTCTTATCATCAGGTTATTATGATGCTTATTACATAAAAGCTCAAAAAGTTAGAAAACTAATTAAAAATGATTTTGATGAAGCTTATAAAAAAGTTGATGCAATATTAACTCCGTCGACGCCAAGTGCTGCATTTAAAATTGGTGAAAAAACTAATGATCCAGTTTCCATGTATTTAAATGATATATTTACAGTCCCTGTGAACTTAGCAGGATTACCAGCTATTTCTATACCAGCTGGTGTAGATGCCAAAGGTTACCCATTAGGCTTACAAATCATTGGTAAAGCTTTTGATGAGCAAAATATTTTAAACATTGCTTATGCAATGGAAGAAAAAATTGAATTTAAAAATAAAATTACTGACTGGTGGATTAAATAAATGACTAAAGATAGTTCAGAATATTTAATCGAAAGATATAATAATGTTTATGAAGTAGTAATTGGTCTTGAGGTTCATGCACAAGTTACATCAAACTCAAAATTATTTTCATCTTCATCAACAACTTTTGGTGCAGAACCTAATACTCAAGTTAGTTTGGTCGATGCTGCTTTTCCTGGAATGCTTCCAGTGATTAATGAGTATTGTGTAAAACAAGCAATCAAAACTGGTATAGGTTTAAAAGCACAAATAAATAAAAGATCTGTGTTTGATAGAAAAAACTATTTTTATGCAGACCTTCCTCAAGGTTATCAAATTTCACAATTTAAATTTCCAATAGTAGGAGAGGGTACTGTTATACTTGATATGGAAAACGGCCCTAAAGAAGTTGGTATTGAAAGATTACATTTAGAGCAAGATGCTGGAAAAAGTATTCATGATATGGATCCACAAAATACATTAGTTGATTTAAATAGATCAGGTGTAGCTTTAATGGAAATTGTTAGTAAACCCGACATGAGAACTCCCGATGAAGTCAGCGCTTATGTAAAAAAACTTAGATCTATTATGAGATATTTAGGAACTTGTGATGGGAATATGCAAGAAGGTTCTTTAAGAGCAGATGTTAATATTTCAGTTCGTATTAAGGGTTCTGATGTACTTGGAACACGTTGTGAGATTAAAAACGTAAACTCAATTAAATTTATGCAAATGGCTATAGATTATGAGGCTAATAGACAAGTTGATTTAATTGAAGAGGGTAAAACGATTGACCAAGAAACAAGATTGTTTGACACTAAAAAAAATGAAACAAGATCCATGAGATCTAAAGAAGATGCTCATGATTATAGATATTTCCCAGATCCAGATTTATTGCCATTAGAGGTAACAGACGAGTTCATTGAAAAACTTAAATTAGATATTCCAGAACTACCAGACGAAAAAAAGAAAAGATTTATTGATAAATTTAAAGTGTCTCCTTATGAAGCAACAATTTTAGTATCAGATATAGATACAGCAAAATATTTTGAAGAGGTAGTTGCAAAGATGGGTAAGAACTTAGATATAAAGTTAGCCGTTAACTGGATTACAGGTGAGTTGTTTGCTGTTCTAAATAATAAAAATTTGGAAATATCTCAAAGCCCCATAAGTGCAAAAAATTTAGCAAAATTAATCAATTTAATTAAGAATGGAACAATTTCTGGAAAAATAGCTAAAACGATATTTGAATTAATGATGGATGGTGACAAAGATCCTCAAATAATTGTTGAAGAAAAAGGCTTAAAGCAAGAAAGCGACCCTAAAGCATTAGAGACTTTAATTGATAAAATAATCAACGATAACAGAGAAAAAGCTATTGAATACAAACAGGGAAAAGAAAAGCTATTTGGTTTCTTTGTTGGACAGGCCATGAAAGCTTCAAATGGCAAAGCCAACCCTCAACTAATAAACGAGATATTAAAGAAGAAACTTTAATATCATGGGCAAGAACCTTGAAATTACTGAAAAACTTCAAAAATATATTGATAATTTCAGTTTAAAGCTAAACCCAGTTCAGCAAGAAATAATTGATTATAATAATACACTTGGTGACATTAAGAGAATGCAAGTAGCTACATCCCAATGTCATTTTCTACATTTAATCATCAAAATTTCTAACATTAAAAATGCTCTTGAGATTGGAACCTTTACGGGTTTAAGTGCATTATCAATATCCCTAGCATTACCTGATGATGGTAAACTTGTAGCACTAGATAAGAATGAAGAGACAAGCAGAGTAGCAATAGATTTTTTTAAAAAAGCTAATCAAGATCATAAAATTAAGACAATAATAAAACCAGCTCTTAAAAGTTTAGAGGAATTAAAAAATGATAAATTTGATATGATTTTTATTGATGCAGATAAAATGAATTACAAAGAATATTATGAAAGATCATTAAAATTATTAGATAAGAATGGCTTAGTTATTATCGATAATGTTTTATGGCATGGTGAAGTTGCTGATGAAGCTAACATTGATAAATTTACATTATATATCAGAGAGTTTAACGCTCATGTTGCACAAGATAAAAGAGTGGAACAAATTATAGTACCTTTAGGTGACGGCATGACTGTTTGTAGACTTTTATAATGTTTGAAATATTTGGTTTTTATAAATTTAAAAAACTTAACACACTAAAGAAAAATAAAATTTTACTTCAGGATTTTTTAGTTAAGAGGAATATTAGAGGAACTGTTATTATTGCTAGTGAGGGTGTTAATGCAACAATATCTGGTAAACCTTTAGATCTTAAAGTAGCAATCACTAAGATTAGAAAAATATTAGACTTTAAAAAGTTTGATAGTGAAAATTCCTCTAAAAGTAAATTTCAACCATTTCACAAAGTAAAAGTTAAAATTAAAAAAGAAGTTGTTCCAATGGGGCTTACTTTATCCTCAAAAAATAAAAAAGATAACCATGTAGATCCAAAAAAATGGAATAAACTTATTGCTGATGAAGAAACATTGGTACTAGATTCAAGAAAACCATTTGAATATGAAGTTGGTACCTTTAAAAAATCAGTTAACCCTAACGTAGTTAATTTTAGAGAATTTCCAAAATATTTAAATAAACTTGATAAAAAAAAACCTATTGCTATGTTTTGCACAGGTGGAATTAGATGTGAAAAAGCTTCTGTTTTTTTAGAGAAAAAAGGTTTTAAAAATGTTTTTCAATTAAAAGGTGGAATTCTTAACTACTTAAAAAATGTCAAACAAAACGAGAGTTTATGGAGTGGTGAATGCTTTGTTTTTGATAACAGAATCACTGTTAAACACGGGTTAATAACCGGTACTTATTCAATATGTAGTGGTTGCAGAAAGCCTGTTTCACCTAAGGATAAGAAATCTAACAAATATGAAGAAGGTGTTTCATGCACTAATTGTCATGACAATTTAACAGAAGTTCAAAAGGGTAGGTTCCGCATGAGGCAAAAACAGATAACCCTTGCTAAAAAGAGTGGATCAAAGCATATATTTCAAAAAGAATTCAAATAGGAAAAATAATTGTCTAAAGCATTAAAATTAACCAAAGATCCCATTTGGGAGCTACTTAGAAAAGTAACAATTCCAGCAAGTGTTGGTTCATTATTTCAAACATTTTATAATTTAGTTGATACTTGGTTTGCTGGCAGAATTTCTGCTGAAGCTATAGGTGCGATTGCTAAGTCATTTCCTATATATTTTGTAATAATTGCTGTAGGTGTCGGTATTGGTGCTGCAACAAACTCATGCATTGGTAATTTATTAGGTGCAAAACAAGATAATAAAGCATCATTGTTAATCGCTCAATCTGTAATTTTTGCACTGATTATTTCTGTCGTTGTCACTTTGTTTGGATTAAATGCATCTGATTTTCTTTTAACAGTAATGGGCTCTGATGCAGCTAGTATAGCTTTAACAAGAGAATATTTAGATATAATTTTTTACGGTACTTTTATTGTAATGATTCAAATCTCTTTAAATGGAGCCTTGAATGCTCAAGGAGATACTAAAAGTTATAGAAATGTTTTAATATTTAGTTTCTTCTTAAACATATTTTTAAATCCATTATTTATTTGGGGATACGGAATTGTTCCAGCTTATGGTATAGGTGGTCTTGCTATAGCAACCGTAATTGCGCAGTCCGTAGGTACTTTTTATTTAACTTATAAAATCTACTCATGTAAATTGAAAAAGTATTTATCAATTAAATGCTTTATTCCTAAATTAATATTATTAAAAGAATTGTTCACGCAAGCGGTACCCATTATGATTAGCATGCTTTTTATTGGTGTAGGTATTTTTAATATTTTATATTTTATTGGTCAATTCGGTGATCTTGCTACAGCTGGTTATGGTGCAGCCTTAAGAGTGGAGCAAGTTTTTTTACTACCGGTTATTGGATTGAACACGGCAGTACTCTCTATTGGTGGACAAAATTTTGGTGCTAAAAATTATGACCGTATAAGAGAATTATATTCGAAAGCTTTATTATTTGGATCATCTTTTATGGCTCTAGCAGGTGTTATATTATTTTTTGGTGCTGAGTTTTTTGTATCTCAATTTACAGATAACCAAGAAGCTATTTTTCATGGTACTATATATTTAAAAATAGCTGCATTAATTGCACCTGTTTATCCTGTGTTCTTTATAACTACAGCAGTATTCCAAGCTGTCAAAAAACCTATCTATAGTCTTTATTTAAGTGTTTTAAGGTTATCAGCGTTACCTTTTTTGTCTCTTTGGTATGTAATTAATATTAGAGGTGGGGATTACTCAGATATATTCTACACTATAATGGCAACCAATTGGTTTATAGGTATTGCAGTAATCATATTCATTGGATATTTTTTAAATAATGTTTTTAAACAAAAAAAAAATCATTTTAGTTATTAGTGTTTCTTCACTAATATTTTTCTTAATTTTTAATCAAGTCAAATCACAAGATCTTAGAGTTGTAGATGGTGACACAATTCATCTTAATGGAGAAAAAATTAGATTTACTGGAATAGATACACCTGAATTAAAACAAACTTGCCTTAAAGATGGTGTAAAAGATCCTTGTGGAGTTAAAGCAAAACAAATCCTTAATAATAAAATTAGAAACAATGATGTTGAATGTATTAGTGAGGGAATTGATCAATACAAAAGAACATTAGCTGAATGTTTTGTAAATAATGAAAGTCTATCGAGTTATTTAGTTAGAAGTGGCTATGCATTTGCTTACAGAAGATATTCAAAAAAGTTTGTACCAGATGAGGATTATGCAAGAATCAATAAAATAGGCATGTGGTCTATGGAGTTTGATTATCCTTGGGATTATAGAAAATCTAAAAAAAATTAAAGCTATTGGGGCGTTCTGTTACCCGGTGCCCTAGACCGTGCTTCTATAATCCTAGCACCATAAATAATTATATAACACTGATATCAGTAGCAGCGAAACAAGCACGACAGATGTTAGGGATATAAATGAAGAAATTATTAAATACGTTATCTTTAATGTATCCATAATCTGTTTTATGTGATGTTTAATTATATTTTTATTTGGTTTTTTTATGGTAAATAATTATTAAATGAAACTCACATATTGTTCGTAAAATGATAATTAGAAAGCTAAATATAAAAATATTAATACTTTTGTTAAGTATAATTATTGTAAGTGGTTATTTTCTTATAAGTTTAATAATTGAAAACGATAAATTTAATAATTTAAAATCTTTATTAAATAATGAAAAAAAACAATTAATAATCAAGTATATAATTCCTTATAGACTGATATCTCAACAAGAGAAGACAATATCTAAACAAAAGCAAATAATAAATAAATTAAAAAATTTTAATTGGGCAAGTATAGAATTATATGAAAAAGATGAAGTCAGTGATATTATAATCAAAGAAAGTAATATTGAATTATCAAATAATTTAACTCTAAAAAAATTTGAACTTAATTCAGGATTTTATGCCGGTATAAATAACCACTTTCCTGGTAGTGGTTATATTGATTTTTTTAAAGATAATATAGTTATTCTATCTTCTCGTGGTATTTTGGCGTTTAGAAAAAATCTTACTGATGATGAAGAAAATTTTAGACAGATTAAAAATAATATAAATGATTTTATAGATATTGGACAATATAATAAAAGTCGTACATTTTCACTTAAAGACTTATTAATTTTTAATAAAAAAATATTTGTATCTTACACAGAAGAAATCAAAGAGGACTGCTGGAACACAAGTATAATTTATGGAGACATGAATTATGAAAGTATTAAATTTACCAAATTATTATCTCCAAAAGAATGTGTTCATTCATTTAAAAATTTGGATAAAAATTTTAATGCTCATTCATCAGGTGGCAGGATACAAGGTTTTGACAACAATCATATTTTATTATCAGTTGGAGAATATCTAGAACGATATCTTGCTCAAAACAAAGAAAGTATAAATGGAAAAATAATTAAAATAAACATAGATAACAATGACTATGAAGTTATTTCAATGGGTCATAGAAATCCCCAAGGTTTATATTTTGATAAAGAAAATAATTTTATATTAGAAACGGAACACGGACCACAAGGTGGAGATGAAATTAACTTAATTGAATTAAATATTGCAAATAAGGATAAAATTCAAAATTATGGTTGGGCAATTTCATCTGCTGGCGAACATTATGGTGGCAAAAATGAAGATAGTAAAAAAAAATATGAAAAATACCCATTATATAATTCACACAGTGAACATGGATTCATTGAACCACTTAAATCATTTGTTCCATCAATAGGTATTTCAGAAATTATTAAAATTAAACTTAATAAATATGTTGTTAGTTCATTGCGTGACAAATCTCTTTATTTTTTTGAATTAAATAAACAAAGAGAAATAATTAATTTAAATAGAGTTGAAGTATTTGAAAGAGTTAGAGATCTCAAGATTAAAGATAATATTTTGTATTTATTTATGGAGGATACTGCTTCTATTGGAGTAATAAATATTAATAAATACTAAATTCCATAAAAAATTATTAGGGGGCGTTCTGTTATCTGGTGCCCCAGGTTTCTATTTAATCTCTTATTTGTTAGTTTTAAATAGTCTTTCACCCAAAGGACTGATTGGGTCTTGAGGTGTAGGCTCAATCTTAGTTTTTTCTTCAACAATGCTTAATAGCTTTTTAGCAAGTCCTTTACGTCTAAACATGGGATTAACAAAAATATACTCAACTTCTGCTTCTTTGTTATATCTAACAAAACCAATTGTGGTATTGATATTTTTGAATGTGACCACACCATCACTAAACGAAATATCGTAGTTTGTGTTATTTAATTCATTCATTAGTTATTTCCATCTTTCTTAAGTTTTTTTTCTAATTTTCTTACAAAGAAAGAAACAATTAATATTAAGATTAAATATTCTAGAATTAAGAATGTATAAATCTCAAGAGGTCTATATGTTGAAACAACTAGTTCATTAGCTTTTCTAGTTAGATCTGCAATTCCTATAATCGATACTAATGAAGACATTTTCAAAACATAAACAAACTGATTACCGAGTGCGGGTAGAATATTTTTAATTGCCTGTGGAAGTATTACCAATCTCAATCTTTTATAAAAAGTTAAACCTAATGACGAGCCAGCTTCCCACTGTGATTTTTTAATTGAGTTTATGCCCGCTCTAAAAATTTCTGCTTGAAAAGCACTTTCACTTATTGCTAATGCAATAATACCCGAAATAAATGGACTGAAACTTAATCCAGTCATTATAGGAAGACCGTAGTAAACCCACAAAATTAAAACTAACAATGGTATAGCTCTTACAATTTCAACGTACCCAATATTAATGTAAGTTAAAAACTTATTCTTAGCTAAAGAGGGTATTGCAACTACAAATCCAAGAAACATTGATATTATAATTGAAATTACAGAAATATAGATTGTTAGACCCATCCCACTTAAAAGAAATTTTAAGTTAGTTAAGCCATTAACCTTGTTTGGAGAAAGTATATACCATGCCCACTCATGTTCAGCAGATCCGCATGATGTTAATATTAAGGGTAATAGTAAAATTAGTTTTTTCACTAATTAAATTATACCCTTAAATATCTGAATTGAAAATTATAAGCTTTTTAAGTTGTACTTTTTAAGCAAGCTTTCAAAGAAGCCTGAAGCTTTTTTCACTTCAATCCACTGATTAACATAGTTAATCCAAACTTGATCTTTTTGACCAACCATCATAGCCAATACAGCTGGATTTTTACCACCATCTTGTACAATTGCTAATTGAGGGTATTTAATAACAAGTTTGTTTGCTTCTGTTGAGCTTGTAATGTGACCATCAGCTCTTCCAGATAAAACTTCTTGAAAATCTCTAGCAGGAGACTCAATTGATTTTAATTTTGATTTTGGAAAAAATTCTTTTGCTTTCGCTTCTTGAGAAGTTCCAAGAGTAGTTGCAATTGTAACTTTTTCACTATTTAAAGATTCCCATGTTGGAAATTTTTTAAGGTTCTTCTTTAATACCAATGGAACTGTTCCATATTTGTAATAAGAATTTGTAAATCCAGCAACTAAAGCTCTTTTTGCTGTTTTAGTAACACTTGTTGAAACGTCATATCTTCCAGAAGTTATACCTGAAACTATTGTTTTCCATTCCGTGGGTATGAAAGTAACTTTAACTCCCATATCTTTTGCTAATTCTTGCATTACATCAATATCAAAACCAACATATTTGTTTGTAGCTGGATCTTTCATACTCATTGGATCCCAGTCACCTGTTGTTCCAACTTTTAACTCACCAGAAGATAAGATCTGATTAAGTTGAGATTCCGCGTTAAGAGAGAAGGGTAAAAGTGCTAACAGCACCACTAAAAGTATTTTTTTCATACTCTCTCTATAGCAAAAATTTAAGAAAAATTAAGTCTATAACCTTGACGCACTATCATTTAACCAAGAATGTAAATGCTGAGAAAAAGAGCGTCTAACGAATAAGTTTACATTATTTATTTCCGTAAGATGTATAATTACATCAATATGAGACAATATAGTTTGAACAACTGAACCTTTTTTATTCTTAAATTCATTAAAGTTAAATGGTGATCCTGTAGCAAATAAATCAAAAACTTTACTGCCTTTTATATTTAGCATTACAAATTGGTCGCTCACATCAGTTACCGCACCTAATTTCACTTTAGATATATTTTTAATTAATTTATCTTCAACTTGATAAGTATTATTTTCCTCACTAACAGTTTCATTTGATATCAGCATCCATTCATCAGGACTTA
>CAJQRP010000013.1 GCA_905612365.1 uncultured Candidatus Pelagibacter sp.
TTCAACTCCAGGGCCTGAAAGTTTTTTGGCAATAGCAGCACCTATTCTAGTTGCTGCCCCAGTAATAATTATTTTGTTTGCTTCCATTTTTTCTTACCTTTTTGTGCTCTTGTACCAGGTAAGCCCATTGTTGATCTACCTTTTGGATATGTTCTATTTTCCTGGTTATAATGTTTTATTTTTGGGTTTAAAACAATTTCTAACTCTGATGCTTCTAAATTTCTTATTTCATCTCTAATTTTACCAGCCTCCTCGAATTCAAGGTTTGTGGCTGCATCTTTCATCCTTTTGTTGAGCATCTTTAAGTGTTTCTTTAAATTTCCACCAATATTGTCTCCAGTACCTACTTTTAAATAATCCTTATCATAAACGTTCTGTAACACATCACTGATTTCTTTCTTAATAGATACAGCATTAATATTATGTTTTATATTATAGGCAACTTGAATTGCTCTTCTTCTATCAGTTTCTTGTATAGCTTTTTTTATACTTTTAGTTTCTTTATCCGCATAAAGAATAACTCTTCCCTCTAAATTTCTTGCAGCTCTTCCAATAGTTTGAACCAACGAAGTTTCAGACCTTAAAAATCCTTCTTTATCAGCATCTAAAATTCCAACTAATGCACACTCTGGTATATCCAGCCCTTCTCTTAAAAGGTTAATTCCCACTAAGACATCGAAAACACCAAGTCTTAGATCTCTCATGATTTCAATTCTCTCTAATGTATCAATATCTGAGTGTAAATATCTAACCCTAATACCATTTTCATGAAAATATTCTGTTAAATCCTCAGCCATTTTTTTAGTCAATGTAGTAACCAAAACTCTAAAATTTTTATCTATTGTTTTTTTGCACTCATGCATCAAATCATCAACTTGATTTTTAGCAGGTTTTATTTCAACTGGTGGATCAATAAGACCGGTAGGTCTTATTATTTGCTCAACAAATTTACCCTTAACTTGTTCTAATTCCCAAGGACCTGGTGTTGCAGATACGAATACTGTTTGTGTTCTCATTGCATCCCATTCTTCAAATTTAAGAGGTCTATTGTCCATGCAAGAAGGTAACCTAAAACCATATTCGGCAAGATTACTTTTTCTAGATCTGTCTCCTTTGTACATACCATTTAATTGGGGAACTGTTACGTGGCATTCATCCACAAAAATAAGAGTGTTGTCAGGAAAGTATTCAAATAGGGTGGGAGGTGGTTCTCCTGGTTTTCTTCCAGATAAAAAACGAGAATAGTTTTCAATACCAGCACAAGACCCTGTTGCTTCAATCATTTCTAAATCAAACTTAACTCTTTCTTCTAATCTTTGTGCTTCAAGTAATTTATTTTGTTCTTTGAATTTTTTTAAAGTTACTTCTAATTCTCTTTTAATTTTAATAATTGCTTGCTCTATAGTTGGTTTGGGCGTGATGTAATGACTATTAGCATAAACTTTTATTACATCTAAATCTTGTATTAGATCTCCTGTTAAGGGATCAAATTCCTCTATTTTTTCTAATTTATCACCAAACAAACTTAATCTCCACGCTCTATCTTCAAAGTGTGAAGGAAATATTTCAAGATATTCTCCTCGAGCTCTAAAAGTTCCTCTATAAAAACTCTGATCATTTCTTTTGTATTGTAAATTTACTAAAGTTTTTATTAGTTGCTCTCTACTGTATTCGTAATCTTTTTTTAAACTTAACGTCATCTTGCTGTACGCTTCAACAGAACCCAGACCATAAATGCAAGAAACACTTGCAACAATAATTACATCATCTCTCTCTAATAGCGATCTAGTAGCTGAGTGACGCATACGATCAATTTGTTCATTAATAGATGCTTCTTTTTCAATATAAGTGTCTGACCTTGGTACATAGGCCTCAGGTGTGTAGTAATCATAATAAGACACAAAATACTCAACAGCATTGTCTGGAAAAAAAGATTTCATCTCCCCATAAAGCTGTGCGGCTAGTGTTTTGTTAGGAGCAAGTATAAGAGCTGGTCTATTAGTTTTTTCAATTACCTGGGCCATTGTAAAGGTTTTTCCAGAACCTGTTACACCAAGCAAAACTTGGTTTAATTCATCTTTATTTGCACCCTTAACTAATTGTTTTATTGCTTCTGGCTGATCACCAGCCGGTTTAAAATCTGTAACAAGTTTAAACTTTTTTCCACCTTCTAGTTTCTGGTGAATTTCAGGATTTTTACTCTGTATATCTGTAATTAAATCTTGATAAGTATTTTGCATTATCTATAAAACTATTAGAATAAAAATATATTTCAATGAGCATTATATCAGACAGTCTAAAAAAGATTAAACCATCACCAACAATTGCTGTTAGCACAAAAGCAAGAGAGTTAAAAGCTGCTGGAAAAGATATAATAGGACTTGGGGCAGGAGAACCAGACTTTGATACTCCAGATAACATCAAACAAGCGGCTATAAAGGCCATAAATGATGGTGATACCAAATATACAGCTGTTGATGGAACGCCTGCTTTAAAGAAAGCAATAGTAGAAAAATTCAAAAGAGAAAATAATCTAGATTATACAGCTGATCAAATCACAGTTGGCGCTGGTGGGAAGCACGTAATTTATAACGCTATGATGGCAACACTAAATGAAGGAGATGAAGTTATTGTTCCAGCTCCTTACTGGGTTTCTTATCCTGATATGGTTTTATTGGCTGGTGGAGCTCCAATTATTTTAGAATGTAATGAAAAACAAGGATTTAAAATTAATCCAAGTGAATTAGAAAAATATATAACTCCAAAAACAAAGTGGATAATATTAAACTCACCATCAAATCCAACTGGTGCTTGTTATACTGAAAATGATATTAGAGAAATTGCCAAAGTATTAATTAAACATCCCCATGTTCACATATTAAGTGATGATATTTATGAGCACGTAATTTATGAAGGCTTTAAGTTTTTCACTATTGCTCAAATTGAGGAATTAAAAGAAAGAGTTCTTACAATGAACGGTGTAAGTAAGGCGTATTCAATGACTGGCTGGAGAATAGGGTATGCTGCTGGGCCAAAAGAAATTATTAAAGCGATTGCTAAAATACAATCACAATCAACAACTAATCCATCATCAATTAGTCAAGCTGCAGCAGTTGAAGCTTTAAACGGAACTCAAGACTTTATAAAAGAAAGAGCAACTTCTTTTCAAGAAAGAAGAGACTTTGTTGTTAAAGCACTAAATGAAATAGATGGAATTGAATGTCTAAATCCAGAGGGTGCATTCTATGTTTTCCCAAGCTGTAAGGGTTTAATTGGAAAAAAAGATAGTGCTGGAAAAGAACTTAAAACAGATACTGATTTTGTTCAGTCTTTATTAGAAAATAGTGGTGTAGCAGTTGTTCAAGGTTCTGCTTTTGGTTTAGAAGGTTTCTTTAGAATATCTTATGCAACTTCAATGGAAAATCTTCAAAAAGCTTTAGAAAAAATATCTTCTTTTTGTAAAAGTCTTAACTAGGTTTTTGCTTTCCCCACATCTCAAAATATTTACCTTTTTCTAATAATAAACTCTCATGTGTCCCTTGTTCAATAATAGCACCCTGATCAAGAACAATAATATTATCAGCATTTGCAGCTGTAGATAGCCGGTGAGCAATTATTAAAGTTGTTTTACCTTTAGAGACATTTTCTAAATTTTTTTGAATTTCTTTTTCCGTACTAGTATCTAATGCAGATGTCGCTTCATCAAAGAAAAATATTTTAGGATTTTTTAGAATAGTTCTTGCAATAGCAACTCTCTGTTTTTCTCCACCGGATAATTTCAATCCTCTTTCTCCAACAATTGTTTCATAACCATCTGGTAAAATAGTTATAAAATCATGTATATCTGCATTTTGTGCAGCACTAACAACCTCCTCTCTAGTAGCACCAGTATTGCCGTAAGCTATATTATAATAAATTGTGTCATTAAATAAGACAGTGTCTTGTGGGACTACGCCAATAATTTTTCTTAAAGAGTTTTGAGAAATTTTATTTATATTTGTATTGTTAATAAAAATATTTCCTTCTTTTGGATCATAAAACTTAAATAACAACCTACTTATTGTTGATTTACCAGCACCAGTTGGTCCTACGATGGCTACCTTTTTTCCATTAGGAACAGTAAATGAAATATTTTTAATGATAGTTCTTCTTACATCATAATCAAAACTAACATTCTCAAATCTAATTTCTGCATCATTACTTTGGGGTATATCTTCAAGATTATCATTTGTTGTTGGGGCAACTTCTAATAAGCTAAACATGTTTTCCATATCAGTTAATGCTTGCCTGATTTCTCTATAGACAGAACCCAACCAATTCAATGGCTGATACAATTGGAGCATGTATGCATTAATTACAACAAACCCACCAATATCAATCTCTCCACTCTTGATTCCATAAACTGACATTACCAACATAATAGTAATACCCACCATTATGATAAATGTTTGGGCTATATTTAATAGTGAAAGAGAATGTCTACTTTGATTTGCTGCTAACTCATATTCTTCTAATGATTGATCAAGTCTATTAGCTTCAAAGCCCTCATTGTTAAAATATTTAACTGTTTCAAAATTCAATAAACTATCAATCATTTTTGTGCTGACGTCGTTATCAGACTTATTCATTCTTTCTCTAAATACATTTCTCCATTCAGTAATTTTAAAGGTTAAGAAAGAATAAAGGCCAATAGTTAATAACGTTACAACGGCATACCAAGGACCATATAGATAAAATAAAATCCCTGAAACTAAGAACACTTCAAAAAAAGTAGGAACTATATTAAATAAGACATATCTCAGAAGAAAATCTATCCCTTTAGTTCCTCTATCTATATATTTTGCTAGTGCACCTGTTTGTCTATTTAAATGAAATTGCAAAGATAGATTGTGAAGGTGTTGGAACATTGTTAAAGATATTTGTCTAATAGAATGCTGGGAAACCTTTGAAAACAAAGCATCTCTAATTTCAATAAACGTGAAAGCAATTACTCTAGTTACACCATAGCCAATTACCAAAGCAATTGGCACCAGCATAAATAGATTAATGCCTGAACTTAATTCTGTTAGAGAGTTTACTGCACTACCCAATACTAAAGGAGTGCTAACGCTTGCTATTTTTGCTAAAACTAAAGCAACAACTGCAAAACTAACTCGTGTCCTTAAATCTTTTCTTTTTTTAGGCCACAAATAAGGAAGCAACAGTTTAAATGTCTTAATGTATTTACCCTTTTTCACAATCTAGATATAACTGATTAGCAAAAATTTGTTACAAGCAAATTAGACTTTATAATGAATTAAAAAATGATATTTAAACTAAAAAAGCAATAAGGAGATATAAATGTTAAGTGTATATTTGGCAGGTGAAATTCACAGTAATTGGCGAGAAGAAATTATTCAACTTTGTGAAAAAGAGAAGTTAGACATTAAATTTACTTCTCCTATCACTGATCATGAGGCCTCTGACAATTGTGGTGTAGAAATTCTAGGAGTTGAAGAAAAAAATTTTTGGAAAGATAGAAAAGGTGCAAATATTAATTCCATTCGAACCAAAAAATCTATTCAAGATTGTGATGTAATTATTGTTAAGTTTGGTGAAAAATTTAAGCAATGGAATGCAGCCTTTGATGCGGGTTATGCTACAGCACTTAATAAATCCATGATTGTTATTCATAACGATGATCATCAACATGCCCTCAAAGAAGTGGATGGCTCTGCTGCTGCTGTTGCTTCAGATCAAAAACAAGCTTTCCGTATATTGAAATATATATTGGAAGGATCCTTAAAGTAGTTCTAGTTATAATGAAAACAGCATTATTATTTGGGTCATCTGGTTTAGTTGGAGGCCACCTCCTTAATCAATTAATTAAAGACACTAATTACTCTAAAATAAAGTTATTTGTTCGTACAGATCCTGAAATTAGCGATCCAAAAGTAGAGGTTATTAAAACTGATTTTACCAATTTACAAAATCACAAAGAAGACATCATAGGCGATGATTGTTTTGTTTGTATTGGTACAACAAAAAAAAATGCACCTGATAAAGATGATTACAGAAAAGTTGAACTTGATATCCCTAAAGAAATTGCAAAAATTGCAAAATCAAATTTAGTTAATTCATTTATTTTTGTCTCGGCATTATATGCAAACCCCAAGAGTTCAGGAGACTATGTAAAATTTAAAGGACTAGTTGAAGAGGAATTGAAAAGACTTAATTTTCAGAAATTAGTGTTAATGAGACCTTCCTTTTTAATGGGAGATAGAAAAGAAAAGAGGGTAGGCGAAAAAATAGGAATTTTTGTATTTAAACTATTATCACCTTTGCTTTTAGGACCTTTAAAGAAAATGAGACCAATTCATTCAGAAACTGTTGCAAGAGCAATGATAATTGTTATTCAAAATGATATTCAAAAAACTACTTTTGAGTCTAATGAAATAGTTGAAACTTTTAAGAACTAGTGAGATAAGAATTTTTCTGCTTCAAGTGCAGCCATACAACCCATTCCAGCAGCAGTTACAGCTTGTCTAAAGGTTTTATCTTTAACGTCACCTGCAGCATAAACACCAGGGATATTAGTTTCTGTTAAATCTGGTTTAGTTAATAAATAACCTTCTTTATCCATATCTAATTGATCTTTAAAAAGAGCCGTTGCTGGATCATGACCAATTGCAATAAATAAACCATCTATTTTCATTTCTTCAATTTTATTTGTTTTAAGATTTTTAACTTTAATCGCTGTAACATTTTTAGGTTCGCTATCCCCAATAACCTCTTCAACAGCACTATCCCAAATTATTTCAATTTTTTTATTTTCCATTAATTTTTTTTGGAGTAATTTTTCTGCTCTTAAAGTATCTCGTCTATGAATTAATTTTACTTTTGATGCAAATTTTGTAAGAAACATTGCCTCTTCTACTGCTGCATTTCCACCACCAACAACTGCTACAACTTTTTCTTTAAAGAAAAAACCATCACATGTTGCACACGCTGAAACACCAAAGCCTCTATATGCCTGTTCTGATTCTATATTTAACCATCTTGCCTGAGCACCTGTAGAAATAATTATGCTATCAGCCGTATATTTTTGGCCACTGTCACCAACCGCTTCAAAGGGTGTAGATTTTAAATTTACTGATCCGATATGATCTTCAATCATTTCTGTACCAACTGCTTTTGCTTGGTCTCGCATTTGATCCATTAACCATGGACCTTGAATTACATCTGAAAAACCCGGGTAATTTTCCACGTCTGTTGTTGTAGTTAATTGTCCACCTGGTTCAGAGCCGTATACTAAAACAGGGCTTAGCATTGCTCGAGCAGCATACACAGCAGCTGTATAGCCAGCTGGACCTGACCCTATTATTAACACTTTTGTGTGTTTTGTTGGATTTTCACTCATGCAGAAGTTATATAAGTATAAATGACAAAATTAAAAGGGATATTATTGACTGAGGGTATGCATGGCATGATTAGTCAAGTAGAGGGTTTAGCTAAAGCTTTGGATATAGATTTTACACACCACAAGGTTGAACTAAATCATTTTTGGAAATTAATTCCACCAAAGCTGACACCTATTTCTGAAAGTGTGTATAAAAAAATTAATCATGATGATTTTGATGTGATTATATCTTGTGGGCGTAAAAGTGTTATCCCGTCAATCCATTTAAAAAATACAGCAAAAAAAAAAGTATTTAATATTCATATTCAAGATCCGAAAGTAGAATTAAATCATTTTGATTTCATTGTAGCTCCAGAACACGATGGAATTGAAGGCCAAAATGTTATCAGTACAAAAGGAGCAATTCATTATCTTACAGAGAATGAGATAAGTGAAAATAAAGATTATCTAAATTCATTTATTAAAAAGGATGAAAGAAAAATTTGGGCTTTAATAATGGGTGGTCCCACCAAGTATTATGATTACTCAACTAAAAATATGAAACATATTTTTACAGCATTATATAAATTGTTAAAAAAACATGACTTTCAACTTGTGGTAATTCCTTCAATGAGAACACCAATAAATACTATTCATTATGCAAGAGAATTTTTTGGTGAAAATCACACAATATTAATGGATGTTGATAAAAAAGCCTATCTATCAGCCTTAGCAATTTCTGAAAATATTGTAGTTACTTGTGACTCTAGCTCTATGATTTCAGAAGCAGCGTTGACTGGTAAACCAATTTATATAGCTAGTATTTTGCCTAAAAAAAATGACAAAAGATTTCAAAGATTTAGAAATTTATTTAGAGAACTAAATATCATTAGAAATTTAGGTGAAGAAGTAGAAATATGGAGCTATGAAAAATTAGACGAAACTAATAGAGTGGCAAATATTATTAAACAAAAAATTAATTTATAATGTTATTTTTAAACTCTATTCAAAATCAATCTAAAAAACATGAAACTCCCTTTATACACTGGGAATATAATAATGCACTTACTGATGGGGCAATAAAAGAAATTATAACTGCAGATATACCCGATGTTAGTAAACATGATTTAAATTATGACGGCACTCGAGCAATAGACGGAGGTACTGCTGAATTTAGGGAAGGAATAGCGTCAGGTGGAGAAGCTATAAAATTTAGATGTTTTGTTACAAAAGAAAATGAAAAACAATTTCCAAATTTAGTTAAATTTATTAATGAACTTCAATCAAAAGAAACCCATGAAGCTATTTCAAAAATGATCAGTAAAGATCTATCTAACTCATATGTTAGAGTTGAGGTTATTTGTGACCGGGAGGGGTTTTGGTTAAAACCTCACTGTGATATCAAAGAAAAGCTATTATCAGGCTTAATTTTTGTAAACAATGCCAATGAATCTGAAGAGCTTGGAACCGATTTTTATAATGAAAAATTAGAAAAGGTTAAAACAGTTCCCTATAAAAACAATTATGGATATCTCTTTTCAAGTGGGCCTAATACGTGGCATGGAATGGAGAAGAAAAAAATAGTTAAGGAAAGACGATGTCTTCAAGTTAACTATGTAACCTTTCCAACAGATTGGAAAGTAACCTAGTCAATTTTTCTAAAGAAGTGAGGAATAGAGCTTACTTAAATTTGCTTCTATCTATTACCATTTTAACTGATAATAACTATATTTTAGATACTGCCAGATTAAATTACAAATCATTATAAAGGCAAGTATTTTTCGAAAAGTACCAATCTAAAGACAATTCAGAAGTCATGAATTCATCATGATTGATGAATGTTATTTATTATGATTATAAAAGACATAACCAAACAAGGAATTCCAGAAATAGGCAATATTTTACCTTTAAAAAAAAATAATATTATTCCAATAAAAATTAATAAGACGATAGAAATAGTTGTAGTCCCTAATTTGGGTGAGGTAAATTCACATCAAGATAATGTTGGAATTATCATAGAAGAAAAAAATGTTCTAAGGATTTTATCTAAACGATATAAAAATGTTTCAATCACTGAAATTAATTCTGAAGAAGATCTTGAGGCATTAGTTAAAAGAAAACCTGATCTAGTATTCTCTGGTGTTAAGTACTTCTTTTTTAATAATAGAAATATTTGGCTAAATGATTATTTAGAAATGTTTGAAATTCCTTATATTGCATCAAGTAAAGCAGCTCTTGATAATGAAAGTGATAAAAATAGAGCAAAGAAGATTATGCAAAAAAATGATATTAGAACTGCAGATTTTTTTATAACAAACCCTGGTGAATATTTAAAAGAATCTTCAATACCAATAAAATTTCCTCTTTTTATAAAACCAGTAACTGGTGGAGACAGTAGAGGTGTAGATAAAAATTCAATTGTATTTAATTTTGAGGATTTTACCTCAAAAGTATTGGATATTAAAATAAAGCAAAACTCACCTTCTTTAGTTGAAACATATTTAGCAGGAAAAGAATATAGTGTTGGTATTTTTGAAGATAGTATTGATGGAACCTTAAGAGCTATGCCAATAGAAATTATTGTAAAAGAAAATCTGGATGGTCATTGTATTCTTGATTTTAATGTTAAAAAAAATGATGAAGAGAGTGTAATTCTTGTTTCTGATATTATAGTTTTTGACAAACTTTCTAAATTAGCAAAAGATTCTTTTAAAGCTTTAGGTGGAAAATCTTTAGGTAGAATAGACATTAAAATGGATCACTTGGGTGTTCCTCATTTTATAGAAGCAAATTTAATGCCAGGTCTTCGAAAAGGATATTTTTATAGATCGTGTGTACTAAACCTTGATATGAGTTACGAAGATATGATTTTTAGTATTGCGAATACTGGCTTGTCTTCACATTAAATATCTTGAAGTGCAGTTACTGTAATCTCTTTTGTTTTTAAAGATCTAATCCCCATTAAGCAAGCTTGAGCAGTAGACATGTTCGTACAGTAAGGAACTTTATTACCTATTGTTGCTCTTCTTAAAGCCATTGCATCATGAAGGCGATGCTCACTATTTCCGCCACCTGTATTAATAACTAAGGCAATTTTTTTAGAATTTAGTACATCAACAATATGGGGTGATCCTCCACTAACCTTATTTATTGTTTTACATTTTATTCCATGTTTACGAATGTAGTCTGCGGTTCCACCCGTAGCGCATAAAGTAAAATTTAATTTTATTAATTGTTTTGCCAGATCTACACCTTCATCTTTATGACCATCTTTGAGAGAGATAAATGCTAGACCTTTTGTTGGTAATGAGTTTGAAGCGGCAATTTGGCTTTTTGCATAAGCCATACCAAAGTCCTTATCAAGTCCCATAACTTCTCCTGTTGATTTCATCTCAGGCCCCAATAATAAGTCACTATTTGGAAATTTATTAAAAGGAAATACAGCCTCTTTAACCGCAAACAAGTTTTTATTTTTACCCTTTAAATTAAATTTAGATAATTTTTCACCAGTCATTACTCTTGAGGCAATTTTTGCAAGAGGTAATCCTTTGGCTTTAGATACAAAAGGAACTGTTCGGCTTGCTCTTGGATTTACTTCGATTACATAAATTTCATCATTCTTAATGGCAAATTGAATATTCATAAAACCTTTAACATTTAAAGCTAAAGCCAATTTTTTTGTTTGAACTTCTATTTCGGTTATCAGCTTTGGTTTAATTGATATAGGAGGTAAAGAACATGCAGAATCCCCAGAGTGAATGCCTGCTTCCTCAATGTGCTGCATGATACCTGCAACAAATACTTCTTTTCCATCGGATATAGCATCAACATCTACTTCCATAGCGTGGCTAATAAACTTATCTATTAATATTGGATTATCCTCTGCAGCTTTAAATGCTTCTTCTACAAAGTTTTTTAATTGACTTTTTTCATGAACAATTTCCATTGCTCTTCCACCCAAGACATAAGAAGGTCTAACCATTAAAGGTAGTCCAATTTTTTCAGCAATTTGAATGGCTTGTTTGTAAGTTTTAGCAATACCACTTTCTGCTTGTTTTAATTTTAATCTATCAAGTAACTTTCTAAACCTATCTCTATCTTCAGCTAAATCTATTGATGTGTACTGTGTTCCAAGAATTGGAAGCTTGTTGTCATGTAGAAATTTTGCAAGTCTTATAGGGGTTTGTCCACCAAACTGAGCAATGATCCCCATAAGGTTTCCTTTTTGCTGTTCTTTCTTAATAATATTGTAAACATACTCTTCTTTAAGAGGTTCAAAATAAAGCCTATCACTCGTATCGTAGTCTGTTGAAACTGTCTCAGGATTACAGTTAATCATTATAGTTTCAAAACCACTATCTTTAAGTGCATAACTTGCTTGGCAACAACAATAATCAAACTCAATACCTTGGCCTATACGATTTGGTCCACCTCCTAAAATTATAATTTTTTTTCTTGAAGAAGGCTCTGCTTCACACTCTGAATTTAAAGCATAATTTCTTTGGTATGTTGAGTACATATAAGGAGTGAAAGATTTAAATTCAGCAGCACAGGTGTCTACTTTTTTGTAAACTGGTAATACTTTTAAAGCAGTTCTTTTTTTTCTAACAAGGTTTTCAGGAATTTTGGTAATTTCAGATAATTTTTTATCTGAAAAACCTATTGATTTAATTCTATTAAATTCATTGTAGTCTTTAGGGAGACCTTTTTTTTGTATTTGATTTTCCTCATCAACAATTTCCTTTATTTGCCCTAGGAACCAGGGGTCTATTTTACAAAGTTGGTGAATTCTTTTAATGTTTATTTTTTTTCTAAACGCTTCAGCAGCTAATAATATTCTGTTTGGAATATTTTTTTTAAGTTCTTTTTCTATTTCTTTTTTACTAAGTGAAAAAATTCGATCTAAGCCTGAAAAGCCAATTTCAAGAGAAACCAATGCTTTTTGGAGAGATTCTTTAAAGTTTCTCCCGATTGCCATCGCTTCACCAACTGATTTCATTGACGTTCCAAGAATTGCCTCAGAAGTAGAGAATTTTTCAAAGGTAAACCTTGGAATTTTAGTTACCACATAATCAATACTTGGCTCAAAAGAAGCAGGTGTTGTTTTAGTAATTTCATTCTTTAATTCATCAAGCGTGTAGCCAACAGCTAGTTTTGCAGCAACTTTCGCGATTGGAAACCCTGTTGCTTTAGATGCGAGAGCTGAAGACCTAGAAACTCTTGGGTTCATTTCAATGATAACCATTCTGCCATCTTTAGGATTGATTGCAAATTGTACATTCGATCCACCTGTTTCTACTCCAATTTTTCTAAGACAAGCAATTGAGGCATTTCTCATAACCTGGTATTCTTTATCCGTAAGTGTTAGAGCGGGTGCAACTGTAATTGAATCTCCTGTGTGTATTCCCATTGGGTCAATATTTTCAATAGAACAAATGATAATACAGTTGTCTTTTTTATCTCTGACAACTTCCATTTCAAATTCTTTCCAACCCTCAAGGCATTCTTCAATTAAAATTTGGCTAACAGGGGATTCGTGTAAACCATCTTTAACTATTTTTAGATATTCTTTTTCAGTTTTAGCAATTCCTCCACCCAAACCACCCAAGGTAAAAGCAGGTCTAATTATTGCAGGTAATCCAATTTGTTTTAAAGCTTTTGCTGCATCTCTAATATGATTTACCACCTTAGATTTTGGTAAGTCCAAACCAATATCTAACATATTTTTTCTGAATTTTTTTCTGTCCTCTGCATTAGAGATTGCCTTAGAATTCGCTCCAATTAATTCAATCTTGTATTTTTTAAGAATTCCTTTTTTCTCTGCTTCCATCGCTAAATTTAAAGCAGTTTGTCCACCCATTGTTGGTAAAATTGCATCTGGTTTTTCTTTTTTTATAATTTTTTCCAATACCTCTAAAGTTATAGGTTCGATATAAGTTTTATCTGCAACACCAGGATCTGTCATGATAGTTGCTGGATTAGAGTTAATTAAAATAACTTTATAACCCTCATCTTTAAGTGCCTTACAGGCTTGTGTACCTGAGTAGTCAAACTCACATGCTTGACCTATAATAATTGGTCCAGCACCAACGACTAGTATAGTTTTAAGATCTTTTCTTTTTGGCATTTTTTTTTATGTTGTTAATAAATTCTTCAAATAAGTAAACACTATCTTGTGGTCCTGGGTTTGATTCAGGGTGATATTGAACAGAAAAAATAGGTTTATTTTTTAATCTAATTCCTTCAATGCAATTATCAAATAAAGACTTGTGAGTTACTTCAATATTTTTTGGTAATGTTGCTCTTACAATTTCAAAGCCATGATTTTGACTGGTAATCTCAACATTGTCTTTAATTAAGTTTTTAACTGGATGATTAGCACCTCTATGACCTAGTTTCATTTTTTTAGTTTTTGCACCAAGCGCTAAGGCCAGAATTTGATGACCAAGACAAATACCAAAAATAGGTAAATTATTTTTGATTAATTCTTTAATGATTTCAATTGCATATTTTCCAGTTGCTGCAGGGTCACCAGGACCATTGGATAAAAAGATCCCATTTGGCTTTAATTTAAGGATGTCTTTTGCACTCGTTTTGCATGAAACCAATGTTACTTTACAGTTAAGATCTGAGAAATATCTTAGGATATTTTTCTTAATTCCATAATCAATTGCAACAACATGTAATGTGTTTTTTTTATTTTTTAAGTAACCAGTTTCTTTTTTCCAAGTTTTAAAACCTGACCAAATATAATTTTTTTTAGTAGTCACTTGTTCTGCTAAATCTAAATTATTTAACCCATTCCATTTTATTGTAATATTTGTTAATTTACTAATATTGAAATTGCCTTTATTAGAAAAAGAAATAGTTCCTTTGGGAGCTCCATTATCTCTAATATAATTGGTTAAACTTCTTGTATCCAAACCAGTGATCCCAACAATTTTATTTTTTTTTAACCACATGTCTAAATTAACTAAAGATCTATAATTAGAAGGACTTGTTATTTCAGAGTTAAAAATTACACCTTTGGTCCAAACTTTATCAGACTCTAAATCTTCTTTATTAGTTCCAACGTTACCAATGTGTGGAAAAGTAAAATTGATAATTTGCCCAGCATAAGAGGGATCTGAAATAATTTCTTGATATCCGGTTAGAGAAGTATTGAAACACACTTCACCAGTTGCGGTTCCTTGATAGCCAATACCAAGTCCTTTAAAGATAGTTTTATTTTCAAGAACTAAAACGCCTGTGTGAATCTGTGAGATTTTGTTAGAGCTAATTTTTTTTGCTTTTTTGATCAATTACAACTCATGAGTTAAAGGTTAATACAATAAAACCTTAATTATCGCAACAGAGATGTATTATAAAATTATAAAAAAACAATTTTTCTTTTGAAGAATTTTCACTTTGCAGTAGATTAAAAAATATTATGACATTGAAAGAAAAAATTGAAACTAACTATAAAAATTCTCTAAAATCAAAAAATAAGGTTGAAATCTCAACCTACAGGTTAATTTTATCTGGAATAAAAGATATTGATATTATCAATAGATCTGGCTCCGACATAAAAGAAACAGACGATGAGGACATTAAAAAACTTTTAAAGAAAATGATCAAGCAAAGAACCGAATCAATAGATATCTATAAAAAAAATGACAGGATGGATTTGTTGGAAGTTGAGCAAAATGAATTTGATCTTTTATCTAGTTTTTTACCACAGCAGTTAAACGATGAAGAAACTAAAAAGATATGCGTTGATACAATAAGTAAATTGGGTGCCGCATCAATTAAAGACATGGGTAAAGTGATGGGTGAATTGAAAAAGTCATACCCTGACAATCTAGATTTTGCTAAAGCTGGACCCTTACTCAAAGAACTATTAGATAAATAATGAAATACCCAAAAGAGTATTTGGACGAAATTAAAACTCGTTTAAAGGTTTCGACAGTTGTATCAAAATCTGTCAGTCTAAAAAAAAGAGGCAAAGAATTTGTAGGCTTATCACCCTTTAAAACTGAAAAAACACCTTCATTTACAGTTAATGATGAAAAAGAATTTTATCATTGTTTTGCAACATCAGAACATGGAAATATTTTTGATTTTATAATGAAAACTCAAAATTTAAAATTTGGAGAAGCAGTAAAATCACTAGCAAATCTTGCAGGTATGAGACCTTACACATTTTCAAAACAAGATGAAGAACGTGAAAAAAATTGGAAAGAGTATTGCTCAATCTATAATCAATATGTTCAATTTTATCACGATGAAATTTTAAAAAATGAAAGCTTAACTATTGCGAGAGACTATTTAAAGAAAAGGAACCTTAGTAAAGATGAGGTAAAAAATTTTAAGATCGGATTTGTTGAAAGAAACTCTAATTTTTATGAAAAATTAAAAGATGAATTTAGTGAGAAAGTTTTAGTTGAAAGCGGTCTTTTTTATTTAGATGAAAAAAAGAATAAATACGTTGAAAGATTTCGAGATAGAATAATATTTCCGATTAATAATATTTCAGGCCAACCTATTGGATTGGGAGGAAGAACTATCAAAGAAAATAGTTATTCAGCAAAATATATTAATTCTCCTGAAACACCTTTTTTTAAAAAGGGCTCTAACTTATACAATTTAGATTTAGCTAGAAGATTATCAAATAAAATAGATCATGTATATTTAGTTGAGGGATATATGGATGTAGTTGGTTTAAGTAAAAATGGAATTGAGAATGTTGTAGCAAATCTTGGAACCTCTTTAACGGATAGACAAATTTTAATGCTCAACCAATTCTTTGAAGATATAATTATCTGTTTTGATGGTGATGAAAGTGGATACAAAGCAGCGCTTAGAGCAGCAGAAAATTCAATTAAAGAACTACAACCAGAAAAACAAATTTCGTTTCTTTTTTTACCAGATGGCGAAGATCCTGATAGCTATGCAAATAAAAATGGCAAAGCAAACTTTATTGACTTTACTAAACAAGCAAAAATCTCAATTCATCAGTTTATATTTAACCATTATAAACAGCAAACTGATAACAATCCTTCATCAATGGCTATTTTTGAAAAAAAATTAAGAGCCATTGCAGCGACCATAAAGGATGATTTTATAAAAAAATATGTACTAGAGTTTTTCTTGGAGAAAATTTCATCTTTAACTCCACATAGCAATGTAGGAAAAAAACAATTTTATACTAAAAAGATAAAATCATTACAGTCTACTCAAAAACACTTTAACGAAAGCAAATTATTGAGTGGTGTTGAGCTTAAAGAGTTTTCATTGCTTTATTTAATAATGAATAATTTAGATTTATTTCAAGAAAATATTTACATGATTGAAAATATAAATCTATTTAGTGAAGAGAATAAATTAATTCTTGAAACTTTGATAACCAAACTAAAGAGTGGAGAAAAACTTACCTTAGATCAAATTCCTATTGACCCTCAATTAACTGAAAAAATTTTTAAATTTGCTTCGATAAAACATATTCTTAATCATCATCAAAATGATCAGAATAAAATATTTGAATTACTAGAAGAAGTCTCTAGAGACCTTAAAAACTACGATTTAGAGTTTAGAATTGAAGAGCTTGAATCAAAGTTCTCTAAAGATTTGAGCGAAAGCACTTTCAATGAAATAAGAGAGCTAAAAAAACAAAAAAACATCAATTAAATTCATCAAAAAATACGTGGATTTTTCTCAAATTGCGCTTATATAAGTCATCTCAAATATACTATTGTGGAAAGAATAATTACAAAATCATTTGCTAGACTTATGGGTCGTGGGACTCATAGAGGATTTATCACCTTTGATGAGTTAAATAAATCATTAGGTAAAAGAAATCTTTCAGACGAAAATTTAGAACAAGCTTTCATGCACATTCTTGATGAGAATGTAGCACTAGTGGAGAAAAAATCTGATTTTAAAGTTTTAAGAAAAAAAGAAAATTCATCTAAAGAAGAGGGCAAGACAATTGAGAAAAGTGATGACCCTATAAGAATGTATTTAAGGGAGATGGGTGGAGTAGAGCTCTTATCTCGTGAAGGTGAAATCGCAATTGCAAAAAGAATAGAAGCTGGGAAAGATGTAATGCTTATCGCATTAGCACAAAGCCCAATTACTGCGCAACAATTTGTAGAGTGGGATGAGAAACTTCAAAGTGATGAAATTTTAGTTAGAGAAATTATTGATATTGATACTAACTACATGGAAGATGAAAATACAGGTCCAAGTGCTAAGCAAAGAAATTCTGGTGAAACTGATAAAAATGATGAAAATAATGGAGACGATGATGAGTTCAATCCAACGCTTGCAGCAATGGAAACTGAAATCAAACCAAAAGTTTTAAAAACTGTAAATACTTTAACAAAAGAATATGCAAAATTAATCAAGTATCAAAAAGAAAAACTTGATGGTATTTTAAACGCAGTAAGCTTCTCAACTGCTAAAGAAAAAGGACATGATAAAATTGTAAGTGATATTTTAGAAAATATTAAATCATTACAATTGTCACCTTCTGTAACAGAGGAATTGGTTCAAAAGCACTATGTGGAAAATAAAAAAATTGTTTCACTAGAAGGAAACCTTTTAAGACTAGCAATGGATCAAAAAATTCCAAGAAATGAATTTATTAAGTTTTATATTGGCAATGAAATTAATCCAAATCTTAAAAAGTTCCTTGATACTAACCCCATGTGGAAGCAGTTTTTCTCAAAAAATAAAGATGAATTTAAAAACATAAGAGAGAGATTAATTGAGATTAGCCATAAACTTGGAATTTCAGTCACTGATTATAAAAAAATAGTTAGCCGAGTTCAAAAAGGTGAAAAAGAATCTAGAATTGCAAAAAAAGAAATGGTTGAAGCAAACTTAAGATTAGTAATTTCAATTGCAAAAAAATATACAAATAGAGGACTTCAATTTTTAGACCTTATCCAAGAAGGAAATATTGGTCTTATGAAAGCTGTAGATAAATTTGAATACAGAAGAGGTTATAAGTTTTCAACATATGCTACTTGGTGGATCAGACAAGCAATCACCAGATCTATTGCTGACCAAGCTCGTACAATAAGAATTCCAGTTCACATGATAGAAACTATTAATAAAATTGTAAGAACACAAAGATTAATTTTAAGTGAGTTTGGTAGAGAGGCCACACCGGAAGAATTAGCGCAAAAATTAAGAATGCCTTTAGATAAAGTTAGAAAAGTTTTAAAAATATCAAAAGAACCCGTATCTCTTGAAAAACCAGTAGGAGATGAAGAGGATAGTAGTTTGGGTGATTTTATTGAAGATACAAAAGCATTAGCACCTTTAGAACAAGCTATTAAATCAAATCTAAGTGAAGCTACGACTAAGATTTTATCAACTTTAACACCAAGAGAAGAAAGAGTTCTTAGAATGAGATTTGGTGTTGGAATGAATACAGACCATACTCTTGAAGAAGTAGGTCTTCAGTTTTCTGTAACAAGAGAGCGTATTAGACAGATAGAGGCTAAAGCTTTAAGAAAATTAAAACATCCAAGCAGATCCAAACAATTAAAAAGCTTTTTAGAAAGTTAAAATTCAAAGGGACTGTAGCTCAATAGTAGAGTACTGCATTGACATTGCAGGGGTAGTTGGAGCGTAACCAACCAGTCCCACCATTTTCATTATCTTTTACCTATGCTAGACATCGGTTACATTATAATATAATTAATGTCTAATTTTAGGGCCTGTAGCTCAGTTGGTTAGAGCAGTACACTCATAATGTATTGGTCCCAGGTTCGAGTCCTGGCGGGCCCACCAAAAATTATTTTTATAGATGATTATTTAATAAACTCTTTTAAAGTAGAAAAAAGAGCATTGATATCTCCATCATTACTTTGAATGATAGAAGAGAACTCTTCCCTTTGAGTTCTCACAAGACTTAAGCCTTCAATAATTAAATCTCTGATTAAAGGGTTTTCTGAATTTTTTGTATAAATTCTCCAATCAATTTTAACTTCAGGTCTTTGTTCTGTTCCAACTAAAATACTGGATACCATTGTATAATTTTCATTTAATTTTTTTTTAGACACAACTTCAATCTCTGGATTTGAGTATTCAGCCAGTCGACTGGCAAAACTTTTTAAAAAATATCGCTCAAAAAGATTTGAATACTCTTTTTTTTGATCTTCATTTATATTTTTTCTATAAGCTCCCAAAGTGTAATAACCAATACCATTGATATCAACTGTTTCACTTGCAATTTCTTTTAGCCTCTCTATTTTTTCTTCTTTAGAAAATTTATTATTAAGAGCTTCTGAGGCCCTGTTAACTGTTGATTGAACAAAAATATCTGGTTCAATCGAGTTAACTTTAGCAATACTTGAGAAAAAAATTACTAAAAAAATTAAGAATGTCGAAGTTTTTTTTAGAAACATTATATCTTGCTCATTGTTAAGGTTGTTTATTTTTTGATTATTGAGTTTCTACTTCTTCCCAGTCGCCTTCATACATAATATCAATTGTTGGATCTGAGTTTCTAATTTTTTGCTGTCTATCTTGCAAATACAAACTTCTTACTGAAGCATAAAAGTCCATAGAGTTTTTTTCTAAATTATCTATAGTCTCTAAGTTTTTTGCCCTAAAATCAATTCCTGATATAATTTTTGTTGTCATATATAAGTCTTGATCTAAATATTGATTATTTCCATGAACAGATGAGTTATAATAAGGATCCCCACCTAATACATTTATAAATGAACCAAAAGTATCTCTAACAGTTGATGGTCCAAGAACTGGTAACACAACATAACAACCTGCCCCTATACCCCAAGCACCAAAAGTTTGCCCATAATCTTCTCTTTCATACTCTGGAAAATTCATTTTTGTGGCCACATCGAATACTCCCAAAATACCTACTGTAGTATTAACAGCAAATCTTCCAGTGTTAATTCCAGCTTTTTTAAACTCTCCCTGAAGAATATTATTGGGTATAGTTAAGAGCGAAGAAATATTTTTAAGAGCATTACTCGTTCCAGACCTGATCGGTGATGGCAATTTTCTATAACCTCTAGCAACTGGTTTAAATATAGCTTTATCCAAACCTTGATTAAAAGAAAAGGTGGATCTATTTATACCTTCAAAACAATCTTCAACATCTCCAGAATTTTTTTTTAATAAGATATTTTCACCATCTGTGTCAGCACACACATTTGTTGCTAACAATAAACTTATAAGTGTAGTTATTATAATTTTATTCATAATATTATCATTATATAATGTATATGATGTTAATGTAAATCAGCAATTAGCTCTAAATATGACACAAAAATGGCCTTAAAAACATCACTGAACTACTCCCCAAATTTTAATTCTAAAAAAAGAACTTCTAAGCAAATCAAATTTATTATTTTTCATTATACGGGTATGAAAAACGAATCTGATGCCATAAATAAGCTTATCGAAATACAATCTGAGGTTAGCTGCCATTATTTAATTAAAAATAATGGAGAAATTGTAAAAATGGTACCTGATTTATACATTGCATGGCATGCGGGAGAATCTTCGTGGAAAAATTATAAGTCTTTAAATCTAAATTCTATTGGAATTGAAATTACAAACCCAGGACATGAGTATGGTTATAAAAAATTTACAAAAAAACAAACCTCCTCTATTTTAAAGTTAAGTAGATTTTTAATAAAAAAATATAAAATTAATCCTAAGAATATTTTGGGACACGCGGATATAGCAGTATTAAGAAAAAAAGATCCTGGAGAAAAGTTTCCTTGGGAATATTTATCTAAAAATAGGATAGGATTATGGCACAAATTAAGTGAGCAAGATTTGATAAAAAATAGAAAACTAAAAATTAGCAAGATAGAAGAGGATATTTTTTTGAAAAACCTGTTTAAGATTGGGTATTCAAAAAAATACACGAAAGATATCAGTAAGAATAAATATTTAAGGGAATTAGCAAAAACTTTTCAAAGAAGATTTAGGCAAGAGTTAGTTGATGGTAAAATTGATCAAGAATGTCTGATTATTAGCAAAAATCTTATCAAGGCATATAACTAAATTTTTCTTGAAGTTCTATAGTTTAGTAATAAATTGTATCTGCTAGATGAACGACTTATCGCTTTAATTTTTTTAAAGAGGAAAGTCCGGGCTCCGCAAAGACACAGTGCCAGATAATACCTGGCGGGGGAAACCCTAGGGATAGTGCCACAGAAAATATACCGCCATAACATGGCAAGGGTGAAAAGGTGTGGTAAGAGCGCACCGGTTCTATTGGTAACAATGAACGCTGGAAAACCCCACTGGGAGCAAGACTAAGTAGAGATGACATTGTTGCAAAACTAAAAGCCGTCTTTGGCTAGTCATCAGGGTTAGTTGCTTGAGCTTAAGAGTGATCTTAAGCCTAGAGAAATGATAGGTTTAAATGACAGAACCCGGCTTATAGTTTGTCTAGCAAACTTATCCACAAGAGACATTTGATAAATGTATGAATGTTCACCTTTTGATTCATAATTGAATCATTTCTGTTCTTCTTTTTAGTCCTAGAATTGTATTGAGTTGAAACTAAAAATTGATTTTAGACTTAATGTAGATACACAAAATTTATCCACAATTATTACCAAATAAGCCTAAAATGAACATATTGACACTATGTTTAAAAACCCATATTGTCCCATATATTCCCAAATATGGAATTTATGAAATATAAAAAATATGTTTTTATCTACTTACGACAACAAAATAGACAAAAAGGGAAGGGTATCTGTGCCTGCTAGTTTTAGATCTCATCTTTCTAACTTAGGATATAACGGTGTTATCTGTTATCCCTCATTTAATAATCAGTCTATAGAAGCCTGCTCACAAGATAGAATTGAAAAACTTTCTGCAAGTATAGATTCATTAAGTCCATTTGAAGAAAAAAGAGATTATTTTTCAACATCAATCTTATCTGAAAGTATGAATTTACAATTTGATAGTGAAGGTAGAATTTCATTATCAGCAAAATTATTAAAGCATGCAAAAATAAAAAATAGCATGTTGTTTGTTGGCCAAGGTCAAACATTCCAAATATGGGAACCAACAGCATTTGAAAAATTTAAGATCAACGCAAGAAAAAAAGCAAATCTAAATCGTGCAAGTCTTAAATGGGAAAAACATTTTAATAACAATGAGGGGAAATAAAAATGACAATTAACTTTAAATCACCAGAAATAAAAGAATTACAACCAAGATTATTAGTAGTGGGAGTTGGCGGTGCAGGTGGAAATGCACTTAACGAAATGATTGATAATGGGCTTCAAGGAGTAGAGTTCATAGCAGTAAATACAGATGCTCAAGATTTAAAGTTAAGTAAAGCTAAAGCAAGAATTCAAATTGGTCTAAGTTTAACAAAAGGCTTAGGTGCTGGTGCGAAGCATGACATTGGTCAAGCAGCTGCAGACGAATCTTTGAATGAAATTGTAAATACACTTCAGGGTGCAAACATGGTTTTTATAACAGCTGGTATGGGTGGTGGAACTGGAACAGGTGCTGCACACGTTATTGCAAGAGCTGCTAAAGAATTAAATATTTTAACAGTAGGCGTTGTAACACTTCCTTTTTTATATGAAGGGCCATCAAGAATGAGAAGAGCTCAGCTAGGCCTAGAAGAATTAAGAAAACATGTGGATACAATTATTGTAATTCCAAATCAAAATCTATTTAAGGTAGCGAATGAACAAACTACATTTGAGGAATCTTTTAATCTTTCAAATAATGTTTTAATGCAAGGTGTACAAAGTGTAACTGATCTAATGGTTAGACCAGGTATAGTTAATCTAGATTTTGCTGATGTTGAAACTGTAATGGCTTCAATGGGTAAAGCAATGATGGGTACTGGTGAAGCTGAAGGAGAAGGTAGAGCAGCTAAAGCAACAGATATGGCAATTAGCAACCCATTGATTGATGATTATACATTAAAAGGTGCAAAAGGATTACTAGTAAACATTACTGGTGGTAAGGATCTTAAACTTTTTGAAGTTGATGAAGTTGTTAACAAAATAAGAGCTGAAGTAGATCCAGAAGCCGAAGTAATTATTGGTGCTATTACGTCTGCTGATCTTGATGGAAAAATCAGAGTATCAATTGTTGCAACAGCATTAGATGGGCAACAACCAGAAAGTAAATCTGTAATCAATATGGTGCACAGAATACAAAATAGAAACCCTGGTTATTCAGATTTTAATAGTGCAAGTTCTGCTCAATCGTTTAACTTTTCGCCTACAATGACTAGCCCTATTTCGCATGGAGCAAATGCATTAAAGTTGGAAAATGAAATAATTACAGCACCAGTTACAAATACTGCATCATCAGAAATGATGAATGAACAAACTACTACTAATCAAGAGGTTGAAAGTATTGTTGAAAATAATCAATCAAATGATTATGAGCAATCTTTTTCAGAGGAAGCACTTACAACTGCACAATCTGAAGAAAATAGCTCAATAGAGGAAGAGCATGTTTCTAATGGACTTGAAAATTTTGGTGTAGAAGGAGAAGATGCTCCAGATCTATTTAGTTCGGATAGCACAAATTCAGAGACAGAAGGATTTTTATCAACTGAAAATTCAGAAAATACCTCAGAAGATGACGATCTAGAAATTCCAGCATTTTTAAGAAGACAAAAGAATTAATGGTCTTCAAAAAAATAAATGATAGCCACCATAATACCAGATGTGAGAAATCATTATCCAGTATTGCTAAGTGAAATAATTAGCATTATTACCCCTCAATATGGTGGCACATTTATTGACTGTACGTTCGGTCAAGGCGGATACACAAAAAAAATATTAAACTTTCCAGAAACAAAAGTAATTGCATTAGATAGAGATTCTGAGAGTTCTAAAAAAGCTCAAGAACTTCAAAATAATTTTGAAGATAGGCTGTTATTTAAAAATATTAAATTTAGTCAATTAAATAATTTAAAATTAAAAGATGAAAATATCAAAGCTGTAATTTTTGATTTAGGGTACTCATTGAATCAGATTAAAGATCCAAAAAAAGGTCTTTCGTTTGATACCATAGGTGAACTTAATATGAAAATGGGTATAAATGATTTTTCAGCCAAAGAAGCAATTAATCAATTAGATGAAAAAGAACTTACAAAGATATTTAAATATTTTGGTGATGAAGTGGACAGCAAAAGAATAGCACACAATATCGTTGAAGACAGATCCAAAAGAGAAATCACAACAGAAGAGCTAGTTAGAATTATAGAGTCTTCGAAAAGAAAAAGAAATTATAAGACACATAGTGCAACTAAAATTTTCCAAGCATTAAGAATATTTGTAAATAAAGAAATTAGTGAACTAATTTATGGATTAATTAATGCAGCTAAAGTTGTTAAAAAAGATGGTGTTATCGCAGTTGTAACATTTCATTCGTTAGAAGATAAAATTGTTAAATACTTTTTTAAAAGTTTGTCTGAGAATAAAAGTGTCTCAAGACATATGCCAAAAACTGAAGAAAAATTGAATTTATTTAAATCTGTTATAAAAAAGCCGATAGTACCAAGTGATAAAGAAATTAGAGAAAATCCACCCTCTAGATCAGCCAAGTTACGTTATGTAATTAAAAAAGAAAACTTTTTCGATTTTGAAACAGATATCTTAGATAAATTTAAACATTTAATTGACATTGAGAATTTGTCAAAAAAACTATGAAACAATTAATGTTAGTTGTTATTTTCGTATTAATACTGATCACATCATTTGTTAAAAATTCTACAAAAGAAATAGAAGATCAAATTTTTGCAATCAATGAAAACATAAGACCTTTAAAATCAGAACTTGAAGATATACTGCTTGAGTTTAATTATTTAAGCTCCCCTGAAAAATTAGCTCAGTATCAAGCACAATATTTTGAAAAAGATTTAATTAAAATTGAAATTATGAAGATTAAAGAAATCACTAAAAATAATGAAAATTTAGAAATAAACGATTTAATCATTAAGAATGGTAATGAATAATAAAAAAAATATTATTCTAGAAGAATATGAAAATGAATTTTCATACAAAAAAAGTAAAACTAATTTAGATATACAGTTTAATAGAATAGCCTTTATTTTTTTTGTTTTCCTTATGATTTCAATAATTTATTCAATACAATTACTTCATTTAGGCTCATTAAAGTCAGACGTTGAAACAAACTATATACCCAGCACAAAAGATTATAGAGCAGATATAATTGATAGAAATGGAAATTATTTGGTTAAAACTGTTCGCTCGATTGATATTGGTATCAGTCCAATAGAAGTAATAGATAAACAAAAATTATTAATTAACTTAAAGTGGATTTTTCCCAAGAAAGATTACACAGAAGTCGAAAAAAGACTTAATAAAAATAACTTTTTTAAGTTTGAAAAAACAATATCTTCAATAAATTATCAAAAAATCATGTCTCTTGGAGACAAAGCAATCAGACCTGAAGAAAAGTTAACTAGAATTTATCCACAAAAAAATCTTTTTAGTCACATTATAGGACAGATTGATAATGAAAATAATGGAATTTCTGGTTTAGAAAAATCTTTTGATGAAGAATTAAAAAAAAGAAACAAGCCACTCCAATTAACGGTGGATACTGACATACAATATTTAATCAGAAAAGAACTTTCAAAATATCAAAAGATTTTTGATGCTAAAGGTGGTGCTGCTATTTTAATGAATGTAAATAATGGTGAAATACTCTCAATGGTATCTTTGCCTGATTTTGATCTAAATAAAAGAGAAACAATTGTTGATGTAAATTATATTAATAGAGCTACAAAAGGAATTTATGAACTGGGTTCAGTTTTTAAAACTTTTACAATTGCCTCTGGAATAAATTATGGTTTGATAGAACCTGACACCAAATTCTTAGATTCAAAAAAAAGCATTAATTGTGGAGATGGTTATACAATTAATGAATATGAAAATAAAATGCCATCTGATTTGAGCGTAGAAAACATTCTTATTAAATCGGGAAATATTGGATCAGTTAGGATTGCAAAAAAAATAGGAATAGAAAAACATAAATCATTTTTAAAAACAATTGGTATCATAGATAAGATAAATTTTGATATTGATGAAGTAGGAAGACCATTAAAAATAGATTGGTATGAAGGATGTAAAATAGAAACTATTGCATTTGGCCATGGTATAACAACAACAATTTTACAATTAGCAAAGGGTTATGCGATAATTTCTAACGGTGGTTATGAAATCACACCAACATTAATTAGAGATAATTCAAATGAAAAAATAAAAAAAGTAAAAGTTCTAAACAATGATGTTTCAAAAAAAATGAACTCTATGATGAGAAAAGTGGTTTCAGAGGGAACGGCAAAACTAGTAAACGTTGAGGGATACCAAGTAGGAGGTAAGACGGGAACTGCAGAGCAAGTACTAAATAGTATATATTCAAAAACTAAAATTAATACACTTGCATCAATTTTTCCAACAGACAATCCTAAATTTGTTTTAGTGGTAATGCTTGAGTCAACAAAAAATAATAAAAATTACACATATGAGTACAGAGATGGCAGTGGATTTAAACTATTAGGCAGCCCAAGGAATACAGCAGGATGGACATCAGTTGAAGCAGCAGGGAAAATAATAGACAAAATTGGTCCTATTCTAGCCACAAAATATATAGAAAATTAAAATTTATATGTTGATAGGTGGTTTTCTTAAAAATACTAAAAAGGAATTTAGGAATCGTTATTTTTCTGGTCTAAGTTTTAACAGTGCAGATTGTAAAAAAGATTATATTTTTTTTGCAATTAAAGGAACAAAGTCAGATGGTAGTAAATTCATTGACGATGCTATTAAAAAAGGTGCAACAATAATTATTTCAGAGAAAAAATTTGAAGGCATAAAGAATGACATACTATTCTTAAGATCTAATGAGGTTAGAAAATTATTATCAGAATTAGCATATAGAATTAAAAAAGATAAACCTAAAAACTTAATTGCCGTAACGGGTACAAATGGAAAATCTTCAATCGCAGATTTTTATTTTCAACTACTAAACTTAAGTAATAAAAAAGTAGCTTCTATTGGAACATTGGGAATTAAGACAAAAAATAACTTAAAGAAGTTTTCTAATACCACATTAGATTCAATTGGATTAAGTAAAATATTAAATGATTTAAAAAAACAAAGAATTGACAATGTTATATTGGAAGCTTCTAGTCATGGACTAAAGCAAAATAGACTTGATGGCTTGAAATTTAATACTGCAATTTTTTCAAATTTATCTCATGATCATTTAGATTATCACAAAACATTTAATGATTATCTTAAATCAAAATTGTATCTATTTGAGAAGCTATTAAAACCTAGAGGAAGCATCATTACAGATAGTAAGATTCCAGAATATAAAAATTTAAAAAAAATATCGCTAAATAATAAATTTAATCTTCAGGTTTTATCAAAAAGTAATAATGGGATAGATATTTATTCACATCAATTTAAGAATGATAAACAAATAATTGAAATTATACACAATGAAAAACATTATAAATTACAAACAGACTTAATTGGTAAAATTCAATTAAAAAACTTATTTATGGCAATGCTTGCTGCTAAAAAAAGTAATTTAAAATTTGATAAAATAGTGAAATTAGCTTCAGGGGTAAAATCAGTAAGTGGTAGGTTTGAAAAAATTGGAACTTTAAAAAATAAATCAAAAGTTATTTTAGATTATGCTCATACACCCGATGCACTAAATGCTTGTTTATCTAATTTGAAAGAACAATTTGAAAATAAAAGAATTTTCATTGTATTTGGATGTGGTGGTAATAGAGATAAAGACAAGAGACCCATGATGGGAAAAATAGCCAATCAATACTGTGACAGAGTTTATTTAACTGACGATAATCCGAGAGATGAAAATCCAAAAAAAATAAGATTAGCTATTAAAAAAACCATTGATAAATCAAAAGTTTTTGAGATTTCAAACAGGTCTAAAGCTATTCATAAGGCTATATTTGATTTAAATACTGGGGATATTTTAGTTATTGCAGGCAAAGGTCATGAACAGACGCAAGATTATGGAAAGTTTGTAAATAAATTTTCTGACAGATTAGAAATACTAAAAAATATTAAATTAAAAAATAAAATTCTTTCAACTAATCTTAAAATAAATATTTTAAAAGAGATTAGCA
>CAJQRP010000014.1 GCA_905612365.1 uncultured Candidatus Pelagibacter sp.
AAGCCATCTTCACTATTTACAATCCAAGCAAATTTTATATTTAAGTTTTTTAAAGCTTCAGCAAAAATTTTAAGTAATCTTTTATCATAAACACCTACAACTTGTCGCTCGACAAGGGCGGGACTACTTAAAGGACCTATCATATTGAATATTGTTCTTTTACCTATTTTTTTCCTTGTTGGACCCACAAACCTCATTGCACTATGATAATTTGGTGCAAACATGAACCCAAAGTTATTTTCCTTTATTTGCTTTTCTATATCCTTAGGTTCTAAATCAATCTTGATATTTAAAGCTTCCAAAACATCACCAGATCCACATTTAGATGAAACTGCTTTATTTCCATGTTTTGCTACTTTAACTCCCATACTAGCTAATAACAGAGCTGAAGCTGTTGATATGTTGAGTGTATTCATTCCATCACCACCAGTCCCACATGTATCAATACAGTCTTTAACGTTAACCCTTTTAGACTTATCTCTTAAAACGTAAACACCACCAGCTATCTCATCCGAAACCTCACCTTTTGCGGAAAGCAGAGTTAAAAAATCAAACATTTCATCATCAGCAACTTTACCAAGCATCAACATTTCAAAAGCATCTTTACTTTCATTAAATGATAAATTTTGTTTACTCTTTAGCTTTTCAATAAATTTTTTCATTAGTTCTTATAATTAATAAAATTTTTTAATATTTTGATACCAATAATAGTTTTTATACTTTCAGGGTGAAATTGAACACCATGAACATTATATCTTTTATGTTTTACACCCATTATAAGCCCATCTCTAGTTTGTGCTGTAATCTCGAGCTCTTTAGATAGTGTTTTTTTGTCAATAATTAGACTGTGATATCTTGTGGCAACAAATTTGGAAGGGAGGTTTTTTAAAATTCCAGTTCTATATGTCTCAATTATACTAGTTTTTCCATGCATTAATTTTTTAGCTTGAATAATTTTTGAACCAAATACTTGTCCAATAATTTGATGACCTAAACATACACCAAGTATTGGAATTTTTTTATAAAGGGCTTGTACTATTTTAATACAATTTCCTGATTGGTCTGGATTCCCAGGACCTGGTGATATGACAACCTTATCATATTTTTTGTTAACTATTTGTTTATCAGTAATTTTATCATTCCTTACAACATCAACTTTAACTTTTAGAGATGACAGGTAGTGATATAAATTGAATGTAAAGCTATCATAATTATCAATTAATATAATTTTCATTATTTAAGAGCACTCAGTAATGCTTTTGCTTTATTAACAGTTTCTTCATATTCTTTAATAGGATTACTATCGGCAACAATACCTGCGCCTGCTTGTACATAAAATTTGTTATTTTTTGCAACAGCAGTTCTTAAGGCTATACACGTGTCAAACTCACCATTGGCAGAAAAATAACCTATGCCACCAGCATAGACTTTTCTTTTAGTTGTTTCTAGCTTATCAATAATTTCCATGGCTCTAATTTTAGGTGCACCAGAAACAGTTCCAGCTGGAAAACCAGCAAGTAATGATTTAAATCTTGAATATTTTTTATTATAAACTCCCATTACATTAGATACTATATGCATTACATGGGAATATTTTTCTATCATAAAGCTCTCTGTAACTTTAACAGTTCCAATTTTTGATACCTTGCCAGCATCGTTTCTCCCTAAATCAAGTAACATTAAATGTTCTGAAAGCTCTTTTTTATCTTGTAATAAATCTTTTGCAAAAAAATTATCCTGTTTTGTGTTTTTACCCCTAGGTCGTGTTCCCGCTATAGGTCTAACTGTAATATTATTATCTCTTAGTCTAACTAGAATTTCAGGACTGGCTCCAATTATTTGAAAATCTTTAAAATTAAAAAAGTACATAAAAGGAGAGGGGTTGGTAACTCTTAATTTCTTATAAATTTCTAGGGGTCTTTTAGTTAATTTAGCTTCAAATCTTTGACTTAAAACTACTTGAAAAATATCACCAATTTTAATGTATTTTTTGGCTCTATTAACCATTTCTAAAAACTTGTTTTTAGTTGTATTAGATCTAACTTTAATATTAGTTTTAGTTGCTTTATAAGAGTTATTTTTTTCTAGAGAGGCCTGAATTAACAGATCATCTATTTCACTTTCAATTGCTAAATATTTTACTTTATAATTGAAAATTTTTTCATCACCAAATGTATTTATAATATAAAAAATCTTCTTCTTTAAATTATCGTGGATAACTAATGTTCTTGGCCTTAAGAGTCGTACGTCAGGGAGTTTTAAATCATCCTTACATTTGTTGGGAATTTTTTCGATGTATCTAATAGAATCGTAAGAAAAATATCCAGATATTAATGAGCAAATAGGAGGCAGTCCAACTGGCGTTTTGAACTTGAAGTCTTCTATTATTTTTTCAATAATTTTGTCTGGATCTCCCTTAATTTTTTTTTTAGCTTTATTTGTAATTAAATAAGAGTTTTTATTATTAAATTCCCAAATTTTATCAGGATTTTTGCCGAATATAGTATATCTGCCCCTTATCTTTCCCTTCTCAACAGATTCAAAAATAAAGCTGTTTTTCTCATTAAGAAAATTATCTATTAAATTTAAAACCTCACGATCATCCTGTGTTTTCCTAGAAGTGTATAAAATTTGATTTTTGCTTTTTTTGTGCTGAAACTTAAAATCATTAAAGTTTCGATTTAACATTATCTAAAGTAATTTTTTACTCTATTAAGGGTTTTCTCGTTAACTGTAACCTTGTATTTGCTATTTAATAGATAATCGTATGATTTTAATATTCCGTTTCTATTTTCTGCACTCGCTTCGTTGGAGATTGTATTAAATATATTTGAATCTGGAGAAATTTCAGTATCTTCAAGTTTCGTAACTTTAGCTATGAATATGTTGTCTTCTCTATCGGCAATTAGAGTAAATGTGTTAATTGGTAGCGTGTATAAAATTTTAACAGAATTGTTTCCAAATTTATTAATATCCTTAATTGAGTTTAATTGAGTTTTTTTAACCTCACCATTCCCAAGTTTATCAAATGAAGTTTGGTTAAATTCATTTTTATCTAATTGGCTTAGTATATCTTTATTAAATTCAAATTTTTCTTTTTGAAATAGAAGGTTTGTTATTTGTTTTACAAATCTTTCGTCACTTAAATTTGGTAATTTTTGAATAACATTGTCTATTTGATAAAAGATGAATGTTCCATTGTCTTCAAGTATTTCAATCTCATCTTTTCTAGAATTATAGATTTTATTTTCAATTGTCTCTTTATTTTCTAAATTAATATAATCTTTTTTTGTAATCACATTGACATTTAATTCATTTGTAATTGTCTTAAAATCTATGTTTTTAGATATCTTGTTGTCAATTTCATCGATTGCATCAAAAAAAGCCTGATTAAATTCATCAACACCCAATAAGTTTTTAGGTGTTATTATTACATAAGAAAAATCAATATAATCTTGCTTAAGTTTTTCTGAATTTTCATCAATAAAAATTTTAATTTCCTGATTGGTAAATTCATCTACTTTTTTATAAAATCTATTTAATTTAATAAATTCAATATCTAATTTTCTATTGTTTTCTATAAAATATTTATTAGTTAAAAACTTGGGAGATTTCGCTCCACCACTTATGTAAGCAAACAATTCTTTTTGTAGAACATTATTCTTTAATTTTATTTCAAACATCGCTGCACTCATACTATTTGTAAGTAAAAACTTTTCATAAAGAGTTCTTTTAAAATTACCATTTTCATCTAGAAAATTTTTATTTTTCTTGAGAGTTTCTACAATTACTTCATCTGATATGACTAGGTCTAAATTTTTTATTTCAAGTTCAAGTAAAGTCATTGAAACCATAGAAGATAAAAGCTCCTCAATTACATTTTTATCGATATTCTCTTTTATTACTTGCTGACTTAAGCCAGATTGATTTAGGTAATCCATGAAATCTTGCGTAGAGATATTAGTGTTATTTATTTTAGCTATATTATTTTGATTTCCAGTGCTAAATCCTCCACCAAATCCACCAAAGCCAAAAGCTATTATAATAACAAAAATCAGTATTAAGCCACCAAACCTTTTTTTTGTAAAATTTTTAAATGGATTTATCATTACATTATTAATTTATTGATCTTTAAAATATCAACCTATAGATTAAATTTTTCATTATGACAAATAAATATATGTATTTTGTAGCTAATTGGAAAATGTATGGGAATTTATCTTCCTTAAATACATTGGGTAAAGTTATTAAATTTTCAAAATCTAAAGAAATAAAGGGAGGTAGATTAATTTATTGCCCTCCAAATACTTTAATAAGTTCTTTTTCAAAAAAATTTGAAAATTGCCAAATTGGTATTGGTGGACAAAATTGTCATGAAAGCAAAGATTATGGTGCTCACACAGGTCATGTTAATTCCCGTATGTTAAAAAATATTGGTGCACACTTTGTAATCATCGGTCATTCAGAAAATAGAGAGCAGGGTGAAAGTGATAAACTAATTAATCTAAAAATTAAAAGTGCTCTCGAAGCTAAATTAAAAGTTATTTTTTGTATTGGTGAAACTTTAAGTGAAAAAAGAAAAAAAAGGACACGCTCAACTTTATCCAGGCAAATTAAAATTGGTTTAAAAAATATTAAAAATAAATCAAATATCTTTTTAGCTTATGAGCCTGTTTGGGCTATAGGCAGTGGTATTATACCGAAACCTCAAGATCTATTTAAAACAGTGGAATTTATCAAAAGTAAATTTAAAGATAAGTTGCCAAAAGTTTTATATGGGGGTTCTGTAAATCCTGAAAATATAACAATCTTAAGAGAAATTAATAATATTGATGGTTTTTTAATTGGGGGAGCATCTCAAAATGCTAAAAAATTTATTGATATAGTCAAAAAAACATATATTTAACCCTCATGGAAAATATTCTATTAGTAGTCAACTTAGTACTAGCAACAATACTTGTACTGTTGATACTAGTCCAAAAATCTGAAGGTGGAGCACTTGGTATAGGTGTTTCTCAAGATAATTTTATGCTTTCCAGATCCGCTGGTAATTTTATGGGCAAGGCTACAGCAGTAGTTGCAACTTTATTCATAATTTGTAGTTTAGCCTTAACAATAATTTCTAGAGGTGAATTAACACCTACATCTTCCGTATTGGATATCATTGCTGATCTTCCAACTCTGGTAAACTGTTGTACAGCTGAATTACCCCCAATTATGACATTACTTTCTATATGCGCATGTCCACCTAAAGGAACATTGTTCGCTAAAATAACATTATCTTCGACCAAACAATCGTGTGCTATGTGTGAGGAAACCATAAATAAGCAGTTATTTCCAACCTTAGTTAATCCACCTCCACCAGTAGTACCAGGGTTAATAGTTACATATTCTCTAATCTTATTATTGTCACCTATTTCAAGATTTGTTTGTTCGCCATTAAATTTTAAATCTTGAGGATCATTTCCAATTGATGCAAATGAGTAAATCTTATTATTTTTTCCAATTTTGGTGTGTCCAACGATACTTACATGTGATTGTATCATAGAGTTTTCTCCTACTTCAGCATTAGGACCTATTATAGAGTAAGCTCCAATACTAACATTGTTACTAATTTTTGCTTTTGGATCTATAATTGCTGTTTTATGTATCATTTATTATCTTTTAAAAAATCTCTAATATTTTTTGCAGGATATCCCATTACTTTTGAATTATCTGAGATATTTTTTATTACACCACTGCCGCCAGCTATTTCTACATTATTTCCAATGGTTAAATGACCAGAAATACCAGCTTGTCCACCAATACGAACGTTATTACCAAGGATAGAACTACCAGCAATTCCTACTTGTCCTGCGATGATTGAATTTTCACCAATTTTAACATTATGTGCAATATGAATTTGATTATCTAAAAATGTATTTTTACCAATCACAGTATTTGACATAGATCCTCGATCAACAGTGCAACCACAACCAATTTCAGAATTTTCACCAATTATCACAATTCCAATATGTGGATATCTTAAATTTCTTTCATTGTTGGGAAAAAAACCAAAACCGTGCTTGCCAATAACACAATTGTCTAAGATTGTAACGTTATTATTAATTAATGTATTTCTTATAATAACGTTTGATCCTATTAAGCAGTTGTCTCCAATTGAAACATTTTGTTCAATAATAGTATTGTGTCCAATTGAACAATTAGATCCAAGGGCAACATTATCACCAATTAAAACATTTTTTCCACATTTTACTTTATCTTTAAATTTTGTTTCAGTTATATATCTAGCTGTATAATCAAAGTTATCATTAATTGAACTAGGGTAAAATTTTGATGTAACTTTAGAGGTTGAAACTAAAACATTCTCAACCACTAATGGTGTACAGCTTTTTGGTAATTCATCTTTTAAAACTTCTGTAGTTATACAAAAAGAAGCTTTAGTACATTTTGCAATATCTTTATATTTTTTAGAATGAAAAAAAGTAATGTCATTTTTTTTTGATGTAAATAAATCTTTAATATCAATAATTTCTTGATCATTATCAACTTTAAGATCATCAAGATTTATTTGTTGTAAAATATCTGAAATTTTAAAAGGACCATTATTTTTAAAAAAAGGATTAATCATCTAATCTTTTTACCAAAGCAAATTAAGCTGTGTTATCAAGATTTGTTGCTGATTATTTCTTATCAACAATAGTAGCTGACCATTGAGCATCAGCCATTTTTTTTCCATCAACAAAGGCATCTCCTTTGTACTTCCAAACTCTACCATGCGTTCTGATCGCTTGAATTTTTAATTCTAATTTACAATCTGGTATTACAGGATTTCTAAATCTTGCTTTTTCTATACCCATTAAAAAAACTAGCTTGTTATTATATGTTTCTTTATCTAAACCATGGGCCGTTAGTGCAGCAGCAGCCTGACCAAAAGCTTCTACAATCAGAACTCCAGGCATGACGGGATTATCAGGGAAATGACCTTGCACAAAAAAACTATCTTTTTTAACGTAAACGATAGCTATGGCTGAAGATAGTTTTTCAATATCATGCAGTTCATCAATTAGTAGCATTGGCTCTCTATGAGGGAGTAAATTGGCAATTTGTTTTTTATCAAGCATTTCTTTATTCATTTATTTGATCTTAAATTCTTTAACTTCTGAATTTACAATTTTAATAACTTCGTCTGTAATATCTAGCTCGCTTTTAGCAACAACTAAATCTTTTTTTTGTAAAATAATAGC
>CAJQRP010000015.1 GCA_905612365.1 uncultured Candidatus Pelagibacter sp.
TTTCTAAACAAGTAAATTCATCAGAAAGACCATTAATAATTTTTCCACAAGGAACTAGGCTATCTCCAGAGGACAGAACTCCTTTCAAAAAAGGATCTAGCAGAATTTATGAAGAATTAAATATTTCATGTCAGCCAATTGCAATCAATTCTGGAAATACTTGGCCAAAACATGGTCAAAAAAAAGTTAACACCACTCTAACAGTTTCAATTTTAAAACCTATTGAACCCGGATTAAGCAAAGAAATTTTTACAAAGGAATTAGAAAATACTATTTATTCTGAACTTGATACTTTGAACTAGCCTTTCATAGGCATTACAACAAATATACTATCAAAGTCACCTGGATCTTTAATTAATGCTGGAGATCCTGTATCATTGAAATAAATTTCAATCTTATCTCCATCAAGTTGTGAAGCTACATCAATTAAATATCTAGAATTAAAACTTATTTCTAGATCGTGATCAAACCTTACAGTTAAACTTTCTTTTCCATCACCACTGTTTGTATTGTTAACTGATAAGTCTAGAACGTCTTTCGACAAATTAAATTTAACTCCATCTTTTTTGTCCAATGAAACTGAGGCAACTCTATCAACAGAGTCTAAAAATAATTTTAAATCTATTTCTAGCTTCTTTTGATTGTTCTTAGGTATTACCTGAATATAATTTGGAAACTTTCCATCAATTAACTTAGATATCAATATGCTATTATTTAGTTCAAATTTTATTTTAGATTTAATATTTGATATTTTAACATCACCATCATAACTCTCTAGCAACGAACATAATTGAAAAATTGTTTTTTTAGGAAGTATTATTGGTTCAAAATCTACTTGCTGGTCTAATCTTATTTTTGAAATAGACATTCTATGACTGTCTGTAGCTGCTGCTGTTAAAAAATTTTTATCTTCAATTTGTGTTTGATGAAAAAAAATTCCACTTAAGTAGTGTCTAGTTTCATCATTAGAAACTGAAAATTTACATTTATTTAATAATTTTAATAATTGTTTTGATTTTATAGAAAATTCATTTTGATTAAAGTTTTCGTCTGTAAGTGGAAACTCAGATGCACTAATACAATTTAGATTGAAAACAGATTTTTCAGACTCAACTTGAAGTTTGCTAACATCTGTCAAAGATAAATTAATTTTTTTTCCTGATGGAATTTTTCTTATGATGTCATAGATGGTAGATGAGGTAGTGGTTGTGTTTCCTTCTTCTATAACTTCAACATTGTTAATTTGATGTATAAAAATTAAATCTAAATCTGTTGCTGTAATTGTTAAATTTGAATTGCTAGCATTTAATAAAACATTTGACAGAATAGGAAGTGTGCTTCTTTTTTCAATTACGCCTTGGCAATAATTAAGTGCTTGTTGCAGATCTTGTTGATTAACGTTAAATTTCATTTTCTTTATTATACAATATCTGATTTTTTAGGTTATTAATATTGTTTGTCATTTCTGCATCTTTTTCCTTCAATTTTTCAATAGTTTTAACCGAATGAATGATTGTTGTATGATCTCTATTAGAAAATTCTCTCCCAATCTCAGGTAATGATTTGGATGTCAAAATTTTTGTTAAATATATTGCTGTTTGTCTTGGTCTTACAAGGTATCTAGATCTTCTTGATGAAAGCATCTCACTTTTACTAATTTTAAAGAACTTACATACAGTCGATTGTATTAAATCTATTGTTACCTTGTTTTCTCCAATATTTAATAGATCTTTTAAAACCACTTTAACCTCTGATAAATTTGGAACTTTGTTGTAAATTCTTGAAAAAGAAACAACTCTATTAATTGCTCCTACTAATTCTCTAATACTTGTAGTTATTTCTGTGCTTATAAATTTTTGTATTTCTTCTGAAATGTTTACTTGATTTGAATAAAAAACGTTTAGTTCCTCTGTTTTTTGCTTAACAATTTTACTTCTAAGTTCATAGTCTGGTTTTTGTATATCAACAACAAGACCTCCAGCAAATCTTGATTTAATTCTGTCTTGAATTCTTGATAATTTGTTTGGAGCTCTGTCAGCAGAGATAATCACTTGTGAGCCTTTATCTAATAATGCATTAAAGGTATGAAAAAACTCTTCTTGCATTGCTTCTTTACCGTTCATGAATTGAATATCGTCTATTAATAATATGTCAGTATTTCTAAAATACTCTTTAAACTTTACCATATCATTAGATTTAATTGATTTTACAAACTGATACATAAATCTCTCAGCAGAAATAAACATGACTTTGTTTTTTTCTTTTAATGAAAGACCAATTGAATTTAATAAATGTGTTTTTCCCATTCCAACACCCCCGTAAATATAAAGAGGATTATAATGAGAAATATTTTCCGAAACTTTCATGGATGCTTCATACGCTAGTTTATTACTTGTACCTGTTATAAAATTATCAAATCTTTTATTTGGGTCTATTCTGTTGTATTGCAAATATGTATCTTTAATGAAGGATACGTTTTCATTATTTTCATTTTTAGTAATATTATTTTCTATTTCATTTTCAGAGTTTTTTTCAATAATCGTAAACTCTATTCTTGTTAAATCTTTCTTATAAGTTTTTACTATTTGCAAAATTTGATCTAAATATCTTGAGGTAATCCAGTCCCGGATGAATCTGGTAGAAACTGAAAGTAAGACATAACTATTCATCTCTTCAACAAAGTCTATTTTTCTAAGCCAGCTTTCATATATATCGCTGCCTAGTTTATTTTTCATATCTTTTTGAACTACGGCCCAGTCTAGAGCCTCAGAAGATACACTTTGTAAATTTTGTGTTTTGTTGTTTGACATAAGAATTTGTAGGAATGAAGTCAGTTAGAAGTAAAATGAAATTTATACAATAAAAAAGTTTGCATATTTAAAAATAAATAAAATCTGTAGGTGAATCATTTTTAACGCGAAATTTTTTCAAGGTGTTCTACTTTATTCTTAGAAAATATTTTTGTCACAATGTAATTTAATTGAACAAAATATAATAAAAATTAATTTTACAATTTTTAAATCTATGAATGTGTGATTTATAAATAATAAATTTTACTAAATCTATATATGGTGTTGCTAATTAAAAAAAAATCTTATTTGGTATAAATACTTTAGGTTAAAATTCTTCAGCAACTGTAGGTAGTTTTTATAAGGCTGAGATCTTTTTTGTTATTCTTGAAATATTTCTTGAAGCATTAGTTTTCTTAATAATTCCAGTTTTTGCAACTTTCATCAATTCAGAGTTCAACTTTGGCAAGAATTTTAGAGCTTCATCTTTTTTCTTTTCTTCAAGAAGAAGGTTCATTTTTTTTATAGCATTCCTATATTTGCTCTTACGAGCTTTATTAACTAGTGTTTGCGTAGCAATTTTTCTAATTCTTTTAATTGCTGATTTTGTGTTTGCCATAAGCGCAGTGGTATAGCTGCAGAATTTATACTGGTCAATAGAATAATTGCTTATTTTTGGCAGGTATTACAAAAAAAAGTGGATCTATTGGATATAAATATTTTTTTTATTTTGCCAGTACATTTACTTCTTACACAATTTAAATTTTCCCTTTGATAAGCTTTAAATTCTTTTTGAAAGTTACCACTTTTACCAAGTGTATCTCTGAAATCACGGATACTTGAGCCTCCTTTTTTAATAGCTCTATTAAGTACTTTCTTAGAAAATAAAATAATATTTTTGCAATCCTCTTTGGACAATTTCATTGCTGCTATTGTTGGATTTATTTTACAGAGAAATAAAATTTCACTTGCATAGATATTTCCAATTCCTGATACAAATTTTTGATCCAGTAAGAAACTTTTTATATCCTTTTTTTTATTCAAAAAATATTTTAGCAAATATTTTAAATCAAAGTTTTTAA
>CAJQRP010000016.1 GCA_905612365.1 uncultured Candidatus Pelagibacter sp.
TTAGATGATAAAGGTGGATATAAAGTCCATCCTCCCCCAACACCTTGTTGACCTGGAGGGCCATCTACAAAAATTGAAAGTAGTAATAAAATAAATGAAGCAGGTAACAACCAAAAAGAAATATTATTCATTCTTGGAAAAGCCATATCAGGTGCACCAATCATAATGGGCACAAACCAATTACCAAATCCACCAATCATTGCAGGCATGACCATAAAGAAAATCATAATTAAACCATGACCAGTAACCAACACATTATATAGGTGATAATTTCCACCTAAAATTCCATCACCAGGGTGCATTAATTCAATTCTCATTAATACTGAAAAAGCTGTACCAATAATTCCTGCAAAAATTGCAAAAATTAAATACATTGTTCCTATATCTTTATGGTTAGTTGAATAAGCCCAACGTCTCCAACCTGTTGGTGTATGGTGATCGTCGTGTGATGCTGTTTGTGTATACATTTTTATTTACTCGCTAGTTTTTTATATTCATTTTCTGTAATTGGCTCTTTCGCAAATTTCATTTGAGCTTCTGCTAACCATTGCGCATATTCTTCATCTGTCACAACCCTAACTGTGATTGGCATAAATGCATGTTGTATTCCACATAGCTCAGAGCATTGACCATAATAAGTTCCTACTTTTTCAGCCTTAAACCAGGTTTCATTTATTCGTCCAGGTACCGCATCTCTTTTAACTCCAAAAGATGGTAGCGCCCAAGCATGCAACACATCATTTGCAGTAATTAAAACTTTAACAACTTTATTAACTGGAACAACGATTTCATTATCAACAGTTAGAAGTCTTGGTTGATTTTCTTTTAATTCTTCTTCTTTAATCATGTACGATTCAAAAATAATATTTTCGTCAGGATATTCATATCCCCAGTACCACTGATAACCAGTAGCTTTGATTGTTACATCAACTTTTGGGATCGTATCTTGCTTGTATAAAAGTTTAAATGATGGGACCGCCATTACGATTAAAATTAAACATGGAATTAATGTCCATAAAACTTCTACCGCAACATTATGAGTAGTTTTTGATGGAACTGGATTTTTTGATGCTCTAAATCTTATACAAGTATAGATCATAAGAAATAAAACGAAAACAGTGATAGCAATAATTATTGGAAGCAGAATATTATTGTGAAAACTAACAATATCTCTCATTCCATCAGAGGCTGGATTTTGAAATCCTAATTGCCATTCTTTAGGTTGATTGGCAAATGCACTTGTTGCAAAAATAGTAGTTAAAGCTGTAAATATAAATTTTTTCATTTCTCACACTCTATATAAAGTGTCTTTTAAAAAATTAAACTTTAGTTTTTGCGACAAAATATCAATTAATTACGTAATTAACAATTGATAACGCTGAAATTACAGCAGTTTCAGATCTTAATATGTTTTCATTTATTTTAATTGGCTGAACGTACTTAAATGTAAGAATCTCTTTTCTTTCTTCTTCTAAAAAATCACCCTCAGGACCAATTATAACACAAGTTGGATTGCTAGTTAATTTTTCTAAATCTAACTTTTTATTTTGAGAGTTTAGATCGGTGAATATTAAATCCATTTTTTCATTGCTTAAAAAATCTCTTAAAGACTGAGGCTCCTCAATAGATGGAACATTAATTCTATTAGATTGTTCAGCAGCCTCTATAATTACTTTTTCTAATCTTTCTTTGTTAATTTTTCTAACTATTGTTCTATCAAATATAATTGGTAAAAATTTAGTCACCCCTAACTCTGTTGCTTTTTGAATCATGAAATTAAAATAATTTGATTTAATAGGTGAAAAAGCTAACCACAATTCTTTGGTGCTTTCTTTTTGTCTTAATTGTTTTGTAATATTAAATTCAACAATACTTTTAGATATACTTAAAATTTTTGCCTCCCACTCTCCACTACTATTAAATAAAGAGAAAACTTCACTCTCTTTAACTCTCATTACTTTGCTTACATAATGTGATTGTGATTTATCAAGTTTAGCAATTAAATTAAGTGATAAACTTTCTTTAAAAAATAATCTAATATTACTCATTAATTTTAATTTAATTTATGAATAATATTAAAGCAATAATTTTTGATGCATATGGAACTTTATTTGATGTCAATTCTGCAGCTGAAAAATGTAAAGATAAAATTGGTGATAAGTGGGAAGGTTTTGCAAATTACTGGCGTACCACTCAATTAGAATATACTTGGCTTAGAAGTTTAATGAATAGGCATAAAGACTTTTGGCAAATCACAGAGGACAGTTTAGATAAATCAATGAAAGCTTTTAAAATAGATACTTCTATGAAGAATGAATTATTAAATCTTTATAAAATACTTTCTACTTTTTCAGAGGTACCAGAAGTTCTAAAAAAATTAAAAGAAAAAAATTATAAATTAGGTATTCTTTCAAATGGAACGCCCTCTCTTCTAAATGAATTAGTTAAAAGTAATAATTTAGAAAATATCTTTGATAATATTTTTTCAATTGAAGAAGTTGGCATTTATAAACCAGATTCAAAAGTTTACGACATGCCAATTAAAAAATATAAAATACAAAAAAATGAAGTTGTATTTTTAAGTGCTAATACTTGGGATGTGTCTGGTGGTGGAAATTACGGTTACAGTTCTATTTGGGTTAATAGAAATAATAATATTTTTGATAACCTTGATTACAAACCTAAAGCAGAAGTAAAAAACTTAAAACAGCTACTTGATATTATCTAATTCTATTTTCTTCAAAATTCTTATTTAGTTTTACTGAGATAGTTCGAGTATTTCTTTTATTCCATTCTGAAAAAGATTTTAATATTGGCATTACCGAAAGGCCAAATTCTGTAAGTGAATACTCAACATTTGGTGGCATTATTTGAATGACTTTTCTATTAACTATTCCATCAGCCTCTAACTCTTTAAGCTGTTTAGATAGCATTTGTTGAGTGATAGTTTTCAATGCTTTTTTAAATTCACCAAATCTTATTTTTTTACTTTGCAGTAAACTAAACAAAATTCTAATTTTCCATTTACCTCCAAGAAAATAAACAGCTCTTTCAGCTGGACAATCTATTAAGTTTTTCATGGTATGTTTTTATATACTAGTATGATTATTTTGCGTTATTGCAATATTCATAACAAAGCACTATGTACAAGTCAAATAAATCGAAAGGGTAAATATGATTAATGGAGAAAGAGCAGGCGAAAGTGCAATCGCTGTTGAAGTTGAAAAAGATAAATCTTATTATTGGTGTTCATGTGGAAAAAGTGCAAAGCAACCTTTTTGTGATGGATCACATAAAGGTACAGATTTTACACCTCTGGCATACAAGGCTGAAGAAACTAAAAAAATGTTTTTTTGTGCTTGTAAGCAAACTAACAATCAACCATTTTGTGATGGATCACATAATAAAAAATAAAGGATAAAATGCAGAATTTAAATAATAAAGTTAATAATTTTTTTTCAAACATAGATGGATTAGCCTCTTTAATTTTTAGATTTGGAATAGGGATAGCTTTTATTATTCATGGTGCAAAAAAATTCCCACTACCTCCTCAAGGATTAATTGAATATTTTGGTCTGTCACCTATGTTAGCATCAACTGTTGCCTTGTCAGAACTGTTGACAGGATTGGTGCTAATAATAAGTGGTTTTATTAAAAATCCTTTTGGAAATATGCTCACAAGACTATCGGGACTAAACATAACTATCTTGATGATAACTATACTGATCTTTGCTCACAAAGACTGGTTCTTCACAGCAAAACTATTTACCAGTGAACAAATATTTCTTTTAATTGGTGGAGTTTATTTTTTAATTAAAGGTAATCGGACATAATCATGAATCAAATTGAAGTAGAAAAAATAATAGACCCAGTTGCAGCATCAGATGGTGCTGGTGTTAAATTAAAAAGAAGCATTGGCACTCACCTTATTGATTACCATGATCCCTTTTTGATGTTGGATGAATTTGGTTCTGAAAATAAAGATGATTACATTGGAGGCTTCCCTCCTCACCCTCACAGAGGAATTGAAACAGTAACATATATGCTTGCTGGTGATTTTGAACATAAAGACAGTACAGGAGGAGAAGGAATAATGACTGCTGGAGATGTTCAGTGGATGAAAACTGGGAGTGGTATCATTCATTCAGAAATGCCTGCAATGAAAGAGGGTAAGCTTCATGGATTTCAATTATGGGTAAACATGCCTGCTAAATTGAAAATGACTAAGCCTGAATATATTTATATTGATGCAGATAAAATGAGCACTCATAAAGATGATGATAAAACTGTCAAAGTGATTGCTGGAAAATTTCAAGATGCAGAGGGACCCGTTAAAGGTCACAATGTTGAGCCAGTTTATTTTGACGTAGAGCTTGAAAAAGGAAAAGAGTTTAATTTTGATCTTCCCTCCACTCACAATTCTTTAATATATTTAGTTGAAGGTGAAATTAAAGTTGGTGATCAAGATCATGATGCCGTTAAAGATTCTACTTTAATTATCCTAACTAGAGGTGAAAAATTAAAAGTCTCTAGCTTAACTAAAGCTAAATTTTTATTGATATCTGGAAAGCCAATTGGTGAGCCTGTTGCTAGAGGGGGTCCATTTGTAATGAATACTAAAGCTGAGATCTTGCAAGCAGTGCAAGATTATCATAATGATACATTTGTAAAATAATGAAATCTATTAAAATAGAAAAATTTGGTGGTCCTGAAACTTTAGAAGTTAAAGATATTGAGATTGGTAAACCAGGTTCAAAAGAAGTTTTGATAAAAAATTTATCAATTGGTCTTAACTATATCGATGTTTATCACCGAACAGGCTTGTATCCTATTCCTCTACCAAGTGGAATTGGCCTAGAGGCATGTGGAATAATTGAAGAAGTTGGTTCAGAAGTTGATCTGTTTAAAGTTGGCGATAGAGTTGCTCACTCTTCAATGCCCATTGGAAGTTATTCAGAAAAACAATTATTTCCCCAAGAAAAATTAGTTTTAGTTCCAGGGGGTATTTCAGATGAAATTGCATCTTGTATTATGCTTAAAGGGATTACTGCTGAATATTTATTACACAGAGCCTACCCAATTAAAAAAGGTGATAAAGTTTTATACCACGCAGCCGCTGGTGGTGTTGGCCAAATATTATGTCAGTGGGCTAATGCATTAGGAGCTGAAGTTATTGGAACTGTTGGCTCTAAAGAAAAAGAGGCTATTGCTAAAAAAAATGGCTGTCATCATGTAATCAATTACACAGATACAAACTTTGTTGAAGAGGTGGAAAAAATTGTAGGTAAAAATGGAGTTGATGTTGTCTATGATGGTGTTGGTATTAAAACATTTGATGGTTCAATTGAAACACTAAAAGTTAGAGGCATGATGGTCGCTTTTGGTAACGCATCAGGTTACGTTGATACTATAGATGTTAAAAAACATATTAATGCAAAAGGATTATTCTTTACTCGTCCTTCAATTGCACATTACACAATGACAAGAGAAGAATTAGTTGATTCTGCTAAAAAAGTTTTTGATGCAATTTTATCTGGAAAATTTAAAGTTGAAATTTCAAAAAAATACTCACTTGATGATGCTAAAAAAGCTCATGAAGAATTAGAAGCAAGACTACTAACTGGCCCTGCAGTTATTATTCCTAATTAATCTAAATCAACGTCCATATCAGACATATGCAATTTTAATGCATTCGTTGATATATGAATTTCTCTTAAGAAAACTAGAATTGAAACCATCATTGATAAACAACAAGATCCAAAAATTATCCTTGCTACAAAAATTTCATTTAGATAGAGAGCAAATACAGTTAACAAATTAAATAAAAGACCGAAAGCCGCAAACATAATAGTCCACTTCAATAATACAATTCTTCCACTTAAATTTATAAACTGTTTTTTCCACTCAGGAGGAATATGGTTTTCATACACATGCTCATCATGAAGCTGCCTAATAAGCTTACTTAATGAGTGAAATCTATTGCTATAGATGTTCATAAGCAAAGGGATTGCTGGAAACATTAATGCTGTAACTGTGTAATCTATATTCATACGAATCAATTTGATTATGAAACTAGCCTTTGTTATTTACAAGTAAATTATTATGAAAAATTTAAATCTTTTTATCGAACTAACAAGATTGAAAAGGCCTATTGGCTATATGCTATTATTTTGGCCTTGTGCATGGGGGCTAACACTTGCTTATGATTTTTCAAAAAACCTAAATGATTATTTTTTTTATCTATTGTTATTTTTTTTAGGCTCTGTTCTAATGCGTTCTGCTGGATGTATTGTAAATGATATTCTAGATAAAGAATTTGATAAAAAAGTTTCCAGAACAAAAAATAGACCTATAGCATCAGGAAAAATATCTATAAAACTTGCATTAACCTATGTATTTTTCTTGTGCTTCATCGCACTATTAGTTTTATTAAATTTCAATACTTTTACTATTATATTGGCTTTATGTTCCATGCCTTTGGCGTTTAGCTATCCTTTGATGAAAAGATATACATACTGGCCACAGCTTTTTCTAGGAATTACTTTTAACTATGGATTAATTCTTGGGTGGGTTTGTATTACAAATGAAATAGAATTAGTCCCAATAATACTTTATATGGGAGCCATATTTTGGACACTAGGTTTCGACACAATATATGGATATCAAGACATCAAAGATGATGAAATAATAGGAGTAAAATCAACATCAATAAAGTTTAAAACAAATCCAAAATTATTTTTGATAATATGTTATTCAATCTTTATAATATCTTTAATTACAATAGGTCTTTTTATGAATTTTAGTTCAATATTTTATATTTGTTTATCCATTCCAATTTTACATTTATTTTTATACCAAATTTATAATTTTAATTTTAAAGATTCAAAAAACAGTTTGAAAATTTTCAAAACTAACGGTTTACTTGGTGCAATTGTTTTGTTTAATATCTTGATTGGAAAAATTTAAGATTTTAATGAAAAAAATAAATATTTTAAAAAGACTGTACTTTGAGTACACAAGGAAACATTTAAAACAGATATTCTTATCTTTATTTTTTGCCATGTTCGTTGCTGGAAGCACTTCTGCTATTGCGTACCTTCTAGATCCTGCAATTGAAAAAATATTTGTTGAAAAAGATCAAACTCTAATGGTTATTATTCCATTACTTATCATTATTGCATTTGCAACTAAAGGTTTGTCTTTATATGTGGCAAAAGTTTTAATGATAGGAGTTGCGGAAGAGGTTAGGAAAGATATGCAATGTGATATGTTGGACAATCTAATTTCAGCCGATACAGCATTAATTGAAGGTAGGCATACAGGAAAATTTATATCGATTTTATCTAATGATGTAAATCATATAACTAGTTTAGTTAGTGTTTCACTTCTTAATTTATTCAAAGATAGTCTAACTTTAATAGGTTTACTCACAGTTATGTTTTTTCAAAACTGGAAACTTTCTTTAATAGCCATCATAATGATACCATTGGCTAGCTTTGCAGCAAAAACCTTAGGAAAAAGAATAGGGAAAGTTGCGACTGAACAAATGTTAAAAGCAGGTATCCTTAATACCTACCTAATAGAACTTTTTAAAAACCATAAACTTATTAAAATATTTCAACAAGAAAAGTATGAAAATGAAAGGGCAGAAAAATTTATAAATGATGTAAAAGAAAAATCAAAAAAAATTTCTACTATTTTTGTTAGATCTTCTCCAATAATGGAAACTCTTACAGGAATTATGATTGCAATATTAATTTTTTATTCTGGGAAACTAGTTTTAAAAAATGAGATTGATGTAAATAATTTTTTTTCTTTCCTTGCAGCAATGATGTTGGCATATCAGCCAGTACGGTCACTAGCCACTGTTAACATTGCAATTAATCAAGGAATGTCTGCTGCAACACGAATATTACCAGTTATAGATGAAAAATCAAAATTAACTGAAAATAAACATGATTTAGAAATTAAGGTTAACAAGGGAGATATTGAGTTTAAAAATGTTTCTTTTAAATATGATAATCAAGATAAAGAAGCAACAAAGCCCACCTTAAACTCTGTTAGTCTAAAGATATTAGGTGGCAAAATGACATCTATCGTTGGTCACAGCGGTGCTGGAAAATCTACTATTTTAAATTTGATACCAAGATTTTATGATATAAATTCAGGTGATATAGTGATTGATAGTCAGTCTATTTATAAATCAACAATAAGCTCATTAAGAAAAAATATTTCATTAGTAAGTCAAGATACAACTTTGTTTGATGATACAATTAGAAACAATATTGCCTACGCAAACCTAGAAGCAAGTCAAAAAGAAATTGAAGAAGCAGCAAAGTACTCTTTTGCTAGCGAATTTATAGAAAAACTTCCCAATAAGTACGAAACTATTATTGGTGAAAATGGAACGAGATTATCTGGTGGAGAAAAACAAAGACTTTCGATAGCACGTGCAATGCTAAAAAAAAGTCAAATAATTCTTTTAGATGAAGCAACATCATCACTGGATTCAGAAACTGAAAATAAAATACAAGATGCAATAAATTTTTTAACTAAAGACAGAACAACAATTGTTATAGCTCACAGATTATCTACGATTCTAAATTCCGATAAAATTTATGTAATAGATACAGGCAAAATTGTTGGTGAAGGAACTCACGATCAATTATTATCTAATTCAACTATTTACAAAAACTTCTATGAAAAACAGATTCGAAAAGGATAATGTTTTTTTTATATCAAATATTAATAACTATACTTTTAATATTTTCTCCATTAATTATATTCTTTAGAATTTTAAAAAAAAAAGAAGATAACAAAAGATATAAAGAAAAATTTTGCTTTCCGTCAAAAAAACGTATCAAAGGAAATTTAATATGGTTTCATGGATCAAGTGTTGGTGAACTTTTAAGTATTCTTCCATTGATTCAAGAGCTTGAAAAAAATAAATCTATAAATCAAATTTTAATAACTACTTCGACATTGAGTTCTTCTCAAATATTTAAAAAATTTAATTTTAAAAAAACTATTCATCAATTTTTTCCAATAGATTCGATATTCTTTTCTTATAAGTTTTTAAATTATTGGAAGCCAACTATTGCAATATTTGTTGAGTCTGAGATTTGGCCTAGCATCTTTAAGATTCTTAATAAAAAAAAAATTCCATTAAAACTTCTTAATGCAAGAATTACAAAAAAAACTTTTAATAAATGGAGATGTGTAAAAAAATTCTCAAACTCAGTTTTTCAAATTATTTCAATTGCCTACCCTCAAAACGAAGAAACATTTAATTATCTTAAAAAATTAAATGTCCCAAAAATTAAAAGAATAGGAAACCTTAAGTTTTTCAATAATCAACAATCTAGATTTACTAAATTAGAAAATACTTTTTTAAAAAATATAAATCTTAAAAAAATTTGGTGTGCTTCAAGTACGCACCCAGGTGAAGAGATCATTTGTGCAAATGTTCATGTAAGGCTAAAGAAAAAATATAAAAATCTATTAACAATAATAATACCAAGACATATTCATCGTGTTAATAAAATAGTTAATGAAATTAAAAGTTTAGATTTAAATATAGTTTTGCACAGCTCAAGACCAAAAAAATTAAATAATACAGATATTTACTTAGTGGACACATATGGTGAGACACAAAAATTTTATCAATCGTCTGATATAGTTTTTATGGGTAAATCAATATCAGGAAAGGGGGGTCAAAACCCTCTTGAACCTGCCAACTTAGGTTCTACTGTTTTGTACGGACCAAACGTAGACAATTTTAAAGATACCTATAAATTACTTAATAAACTAAAGGTTGCTTACAAGGTTAATGGAGTAAAAAGTTTAACTTATTCAATAGACAAATTAATTACTAATCCCAATAACAAAAAAAACTATTTAAAAATTGCAAAAATAGGAAAAAAAATACTTAATGAAACTAAAGATGAGATAAATAGTTTATTTAATAATGAAATTAAAAAAACCTAAATTCTGGGATTATAAAAAACCATCCTTTCTTTCCTATTTACTAATACCTTTTTCAATAATTTTAGGTTTAATTGCTAAAATAAAATCAAAACCTAAATTTTCTAATTTAAAAATCAAAACAATCTGTGTTGGAAACATCTATATTGGAGGAACTGGCAAAACATCACTAACCATCAAGATAAAAGAAATTTTAGATAAAAATAATATCAAAGCTTGTTTTATCAAAAAATTTTATCCCGACCAAACTGATGAGCAAAAAATACTTAGTAAAAATGGAACCTTATTTAGTAATTTAAAAAGAATTACTGCGCTCGATGAGGCAATTTCAAAAGGTTTTGAAGTTGCTATTTTCGATGATGGGCTTCAAGATAGCTCTATCAAATATGACTTAGAAATTGTTTGTTTTAACAATCTAAATTGGATTGGAAATGGACTTACATTGCCCTCAGGACCTTTAAGAGAAAATATTAATAGCCTAAAATTTTATGAAAACGTTTTTTTAAATGGAAATGAAGAAAGTCTAATTACCATTAAAGAACAGATTAAAAAAATTAATCCAAATATGAATATTAATTCAGGAAAATATACACCTTTAAACATAAATGAATTTGATAAAAATCAAAGTTACTTAGTTTTTTCTGGTATTGGCAATCATAAAACTTTTATAGAAATGTTGAAAAATAATAAATTAAAGATTGTAAGTGATTTAGAATATCCAGATCATTATCAATATTCAAAAAAAGATTTTGATAAAATAACAATTGATGCAAAAAAATACAATGCGCATATTATAACCACAGAAAAAGATTACATAAGGCTAGAAAACTTTAACAGAAATCAAATTTTTTATGTTAAATCAAGTCTTGATATATTGGATGAAAAAAATTTCACAAACAAACTAATTAAGTTAAATGAAAAAAATTAAATATTTTTTTGAGTTTTTAATTATATCCACTCTTTTTATTATTTATAAATTTTTAGGATTAAAAATTTCATCTTATATTAGTGGAAAATTATTTGAAACTTTTGGTCCAATTTTTAGATCAAAAAAACTCATTAAAACTAATATTCAAAGAGCTATTCCTAAAATTAAACAATCGAAAGTTAAAATCATTACAAAGGATATGTGGAATAATTATGGAAGAACATTGTCTGAATATATGTTCCTCAAAGGTTTTAGAAATGATAAATTTAAATCAAATATTATTATAGTAGGTAAAGAAATTCTTGAAAAAATAAGACTTGAAAAAACTCCAGTAATTTTTATTTCTGGTCACTTTAGCAATTTTGAATTAATGGCAATGGAAATTGAAAAATCTGGTGTAAATTTATCAGCAATATATCGTCCATTAAATAATATTTTCTTAAACGTATTAATGGAAAGAATTAGAAAAAAATATATTTGCAAAAATCAAATTAAAAAAGGAACTAGTGGTGTTAGAGAATTATTAAGATTATATAAAAAAGGGTGCTCTATAGCCTTAATGATAGATCAGAGAGTCTCTCAAGGAATAAAGTCTAAATTCTTTAATGAGGAAGCGTTTACCACAACTATCCCCGCACAATTCATAAAAAAATTTAATTGCAAAGTGGTGCCAATTTCTATTGAGAGACATAATAATATAAACTTTAATATTAAAGTTGAGAAACCTATGGAGTTTTCAAAGAACTCCTCAACTGAAAAAATTACTAGAGAACTAAATATGTGGTTGGAGAAAACAATTCTAAAAAATCCAGGTCAATGGATATGGTCTCATGGTAGATGGAAGTAAGAATTTAGTTTGTCTCTTTTTTTTTATGAGCTTCTACATATGAAAAATATGGTTCTTGAAGCTCAACATTCCAATAATTAAGATTTTCTAAACTAATTAATTTTCCTGATACAGCACAAACGACATGATCACCATTTTCAATAATTTCAAAGTTATTTGGTAAATATTTTAATTTTGCTAATTTTTTATTCATTTTTAGTTTATATACATCTATATGAAAGTTGGAATAATTGGAAGTGGTGGAAGAGAGCATGCTCTATGTTTATCAATCAAAAAATCACCTAGGGTTGATAAGATATATTGTTTTCCTGGTAATGCAGGAACCTCGGATATAGCAGAAAATATTGAAATTGATTTATCAGACTTTAATAAAATTAAAGAATTTTCAATCAAGAACGAAATTGGTTTAATAATTGTTGGACCAGAAAAACCATTAGTTGATGGAATAGTGGATTTCTTTAGTGATACAGAAATAAATATTTTTGGTCCTGATAAAATTTCTTCTCAATTAGAAGGTTCAAAGATATTTACTAAAAAAATATGTGAAAAGCACAATATACCAACTGCTAAGTTTGGTATTTTTGAAAATTCAAATGATGCAATATCTTTTCTGGACAAAACTCAGTTTCCACTAGTTGTCAAAGCTGATGGTCTTGCATCTGGAAAAGGTGTTTATATTTGTGAAAATAAAGATGATGCAAATTTAGCAATAAAAGAGGTTTTTGATGGAAAGTTTGGATCAGCAAAAAATATTTTAATTGAAGAATTTCTTGTTGGTGAGGAAATGAGCTATTTTATTATAAGCGATGGTAGAGAAATCAAAAACTTTGAAACAGCACAAGACCATAAAAGAGTACTAGAAGGTGATAAAGGTGCAAATACAGGTGGTATGGGCGCATACTCACCATCAAGACTACTCAATCAACCTTTGGAAGAAAAAATATTAAAAAAAATAATCAAACCTACTCTTAACGCTCTAGAAGAAATGGGATCTAATTATAAAGGATTCTTATACGCTGGCTTAATGATAGTTAAAGATGAACCTTATTTGATTGAATACAATGTAAGAATGGGAGATCCAGAATGTCAGACCATTTTACCAAAGTTAAAAACAGATTTATTTGAAATTATAAATGCTTGCTGCAATGAAAACCTTAAAAACATAAACATAGAGTGGCATAATAAAAAAAGTCTGTGCATTGTTTTATGTTCAAAGGGCTATCCAGAAAAATATAATAATGAAACTTTAATAGAAAATATCAAAAATCTAAAGCTGGATAAGGATGATTATTTTTTTCATGCTAGTACAAAAAAAATAAATGATAAAGTTTATTCAAATGGTGGAAGAGTAATTAATTTTGTTAGTCTTTCATCAAACTTTAAAAAAAGTAGAGATAAAGCTATAAGTTTAATTAGAAACCTTAATTGGAAAGATGGGTTCTACAGAAAAGATATAGGCCATAAAGTGATTGATGAATGAGGATAATTTCAGGAAATTTTAAAGGCAAAAAAATTCTTCTACCAAAAGACAAACTTACAAGACCTCTTAAAGATTTAACAAAAGAATCAATTTTTAATATATTAAAGCATTCTAAATTATTAAATTTAGAGTTAGAAAATTCTAATATTTTAGATTTATTTTCGGGTGTTGGGTCATTTGGTCTCGAATGTTTATCTAGAGGCGCTAAAAATGTTACATTCTTGGAGAGTTATAAGGAAGTATTAAATATTTTAAAAAAAAATATAGATAATTTAAATCAACAAAATCAAACAAAAGTAATTGAAAAAGATATTTTTTCTGAAAATACTCTTAAGTTAATAAATGATAAATTTGATATTATTTTCATGGACCCTCCCTATAAAGAGAAAAAATTATCTTTTCTATTAAATGCAATAACTGAACTAAAATTACTTAACACAGATGGCATCATAATTATTCACAGACATAAAAAAGAAGAGGATGATCTACCCAAAGAATTTAACCTGATTCTAGAAAAAAATTATGGTATTTCAAAAATTATATTTGGAAATCTTTTAACTTAATATTTTTTTTGTTTCTATTTTTATCAACTCAACAGAAGGTTGATCAAATGGATTAACATTTAAAGCTCGACCAAGTAAAATAGTCTCTAATATAAAGAAACAGAACAGCTCACCTAGAGACTGTTCATTTCTTTTTAAAATTCTAAAGCTTCTAAAAGGTATTTTTTTTGAAATAAAAACCTTCTCTGTAGCAATCATTTGAGATTGTTTTATTTCTTCTATTGATAGGTTTTTTAAAAACTTATGAGTATTTAACACACCATCATTCTTAATTTTTATATTTCTATTTTCTAGAACATTAAAAAATGTATAAAAATATTTATTGGGGCCGTCTAGATAAAGCTGCATTAAACTGTGATTGTCTTTTGGCATTGAAGAAACAATAGGTAATAATCCAAGAGATTTTTTTCCTAAACTTTCAGCTATCAGTTGCTGATACCATTTGAATAAATTTTCAGATTGTTCATCGTAATTTAAAATTATAGATGTCTGTTTTCCACTCTTAATTAAGCTTAACGTGGTTGAAACATTGTTTACTAGGTTATTAATAAAATTTTTATTTTTAATAAGATTATTAAATTGCTTAAATTTCTTTTCATTTAAATTCATCAACTCTGCAGGTAGCATTCCAACTTCAGACAATACAGAATACCTACCTCCTACATAATTTTTATGCTCAAATATTTCTGCTTTAAGTTTTGCTGCTAAGTTAGTTAGGTAGCTATTTTTTGCCTCTGTAATGATAATATTTTTTTCTTTTTTGTTAATTAATGCATTAGCATTCGCTATTGTCTCCAATGTATTTCCTGATTTAGAAATAATTAAATTTAAGTTTATATTTTTATTATCAAAATAATCTGCATTGCTATTTAAATTATTAACAAAAGTAATTTTTTTTTTTATTTTAGGCTTCAAAAAATCATAAATAGCCTCAGAACCAAGAATAGATCCACCCATGCCAATTATTCTTAAATTTGA
>CAJQRP010000017.1 GCA_905612365.1 uncultured Candidatus Pelagibacter sp.
GTTTTTTCCCAGTGTTTTGTTTTGTTTGACATTTTACTCTCCCTATATAGTTAAGAGAGAAACACTAACCATAATGAGATAGATTGAAAGCCCTTAAATAGTTCGAATTAGGGCCATTTTTGTAATATAAAGCATCCAAAAGGTAGATAAAAGTGCTCAAATATAAACTTAAAATAAAAGACATTAAACTTGAAGATATTAGGGTTTATCTATTTGCTTTATTTAAGGGAATACTTCCAAAGAAAAAAATTAAGAATATTGAAGATCTTACATTATTTGTTCAAAAACAATCAGCATGGGTATCGCAGGTAACTCTATATAATTACCTAAAAACAAGAATGGGTACAAAGTGGGTACTTCATTTTGATGATGAAATATTTTTAGCATCTATTAATAAAGCTAAATGGAATATTTATGCCATAGCACTTCAGGATCTTACTTTTTACAGTCTATCATACCTGAATGTTTTTTGTAATTATAAGGATATGGATAAAGCCAGTGAAATTTACGATGAAATTTTGACTAAGGAAACTAAAAATGGAATGCCTAAAGAAATTATTTTACAAGCAAAAGAAAAATTTACAGAACGATTACAAAAAATGGATTGGAACACACACTATAAGTCTTGGCCATTTAATGAAAGTGCTCTGACCCTATATAAGTGGGCGCCAGTGGCTGAAGAATTAAAAACTTTAGATAGAAAGATTGTATTAAATTCTATGATCTTAAAATGGGAAAATATTGAAAAAGAATTTAAAGAATTAATTAAAATTTAAATATTTTTTCTATTATCCACTAAGCTTTGCACAACACTTGGGTCAGCTAAAGTCGACGTATCACCCAATTGATCATGTTCATTGGCGGCAATTTTTCTTAAAATTCTTCTCATAATTTTTCCAGATCTTGTTTTTGGAAGACCAGGAGAAAAATGAATAATATCAGGTGTTGCAAGTGCTCCAATTTGTTTTCTAACCCAAAGTTTTAAATCTCTTTCAAGATCTAAATCTGATCTTTCTCCAACATTTAGAGTTACATAACAATATAGACCGTTACCTTTAATATCGTGTGGGTAACCAACTACAGCAGCTTCAGCAACTTTTGGATGAGCAACAAAAGCACTTTCTATTTCAGCAGTTCCAAGATTATGACCAGAGACAATAATTACATCATCTACACGACCAGTTATCCAGTAGTAGCCATCTTTATCTCTTTTAGCCCCATCGCCTGTAAAGTATTTTCCATCGAACTGAGAAAAATAGGTATCAATAAATCTTTGATGATCACCATAAACAGTTCTCATTTGTCCAGGCCAAGATTGAGAAATGCATAGTCTACCTTCACCAGCTCCTTTGATTTCTTTTCCATTTTTATCAACTATAGAAGGCTTAATCCCATAAAAAGGTTTGCTTGCAGACCCAGGTTTTAAATTCATAGCTCCTGTTTGAGGGCTAATTAAAATTCCACCTGTCTCTGTTTGCCACCACGTATCAACAATAGGACATTTAGAATTTCCAACTGTTTTGTAATACCACATCCAAGCCTCAGGATTAATGGGCTCACCAACAGTTCCTAATAATTTTAAAGATTTTCTTGAAGTTTTATTAACAGGTTTATCACCCTCTCTCATTAAAGCTCTAATAGCAGTGGGTGCTGTATAAAAAATATTAACTTTGTATTTATCAATAATTTGCCACCACCTTGAGCTGTCAGGATAGGTTGGAATTCCTTCAAACATTATCGTTGTTGCTCCATTAGCAAGAGGCCCATAAATTATATAACTATGACCCGTCACCCAACCAATATCAGCTGTACACCAATAAATATCTTTTGGTTTATAGTTAAAAATATATTGATGTGTCATGGATGCATAAACCATATATCCACCTGTTGTATGTAAAACTCCTTTTGGTTTTCCAGTAGAGCCAGATGTGTAGAGAATAAATAAAGGGTCTTCTGCATTCATTTCTTCAGGTTCACATTTATTTGGCATATCTTTAATTAAATCGTCATACCAAACATCTCTTCCTTTGACCCAACCAACTTTATTTCCAGTTCGTTTTACAACAATACATTTCTTAACATCTGGACATTTTCTTAATGCTTCATCAGTGATTGCTTTTAGAGGGATAGTTTTACCACCTCTAACACCTTCATCTGCAGTAATAATGTACTGTGACTCGCAGTCATTAACTCTGCCAGAAATAGATTCGGCAGAAAATCCACCAAAAATAATAGAGTGAACTGCACCAATTCTAGCACAGGCTAGCATTGTTATTGCAAGCTCTGGGATCATAGTTAAATAAATTGTAACTCGATCACCTTTTTTAATTCCTAGTTTTCTTAAACCATTTGCAGCTTTAGAAACTTCATTATGTAATTGTTTGTACGAAATTTTTTTAGTATCTTTTGGATCATCACCCACCCAAATAATGGCTGTTTTATCTTTTTTATCTTTAAGGTGACGGTCCACACAATTGGCAGAAGCATTTAATGTTCCATCTTCATACCATTTAATTTTAACTTCTTTTTTGCTGTATTTTACGTCTTTAATTTTTTTGTATGGCTTAATCCAGGTAATTCTTTTTCCCTCAGTCTTCCAAAAGTCGTCATTTTTTTTAATCGAGTCAGAGTATTTTTTTTGATATTTTGATTTA
>CAJQRP010000018.1 GCA_905612365.1 uncultured Candidatus Pelagibacter sp.
TAAGGTCTGCTGATGTAGACTTTTTAACAATTGGACAATATTTACAACCTTCTGTTAAACACCATCCGCTTGAAAGATATTATCATCCAGATGAATTTAAGGATCTAGAAAATATTGCAAAGTCTAAGGGTTTTTTATTAGTTTCATCCTCACCCTTAACAAGATCTTCTTACCATGCTGATGAAGATTTTGCTCAATTACAAAAAAATAGATTAGAAAAGTATAATGCCTAAAGCCTCAGTTAAGAGATTAATTGAATGCAATAAAGAACAATTAGTTGATCTTGTTCTTGATATTGAAAGTTATCCAAAATTTATACCTTACTGTCTAGATGCAAAAATTCATGAAAAAAAGGAAGAAGATAATCAAATTTTAATAATTGCAGATCTTACAATAGGTAAAGGTCCATTTAAGGCAACTTATAAAAGTGATGTTAGATTTAATAAAAATACAGACACTATTCATGTAACCAATATCGAAGGACCTCTCAAACATTTGGATAATAAATGGGTTTTTCTTGAAAAGGATAACTCTACTGAGATATCTTTTGATATAGATTTTGAGATTGAAAATAAATTTTTAAATATTGTAATGAGTAAATCTTTTCAGTATGGTTTGGATAAAATAGCTGACTCTTTTCAAAAAAGAGCTAGCGATTTATTCAAGGGTAAATAAATCATTAAACAACCATATGTGTAGAAAGATATATTATGACTGCAGACTTACAAAAAAGAACAATTGTAAAAACATTAACTTGGCGTGTTACAGCCAGTTTAACAACTTTTGTTATTGCATGGGTTTTAACAGGTGATTTGTTAATAGGAGCAACTATTGGAAGTATTGAAGCTATAGCTAAAATTTTTTTATATTATTTTCATGAAAGAATTTGGAACAATATAGGTTGGGCTAAAAGTTAGATAATTTTATCAATCAAATTTAGTGAAGTGTTAACTGTAATTTTTTGTATGGATATTCTATTTTTATTTTTAAATAGATTTTTTTTAATTATTATTTTGTTTCCTTTCTTAACACCAATATAGACTAAACCGACTGGCTTTAATTTTGTGCCACCATTAGGTCCGGCAATACCTGTAATAGATATGGATATATTTGCTTTACTAATTTTGCTTAAATTTTTAACCATCGATAAACAACATTCTTCACTAACAGCACCATATCTTTTTATTATTTTATTAGGAACCTTAAGAATATCAATTTTTGCTTTATTTGAATAAGTGATTAGACCTAAATTAAATACTTTAGATGACCCACTTATTGAAGTTATCGAACTTGATAAAAGTCCACCCGTGCAGGATTCAGCAAATGAAACTTTAAGTTTTTTTTTAATTAATTTTTTGACAACATTACAGAACAAGGATATTTTTTTTCTATGTTCTAAAGGTATGGCCCTTTCAGATCTGCAAATAATAATATCTGGTTGTATACCAAGACTTCTTAATTCTTTTACAGAGTGTTGAGTGGGTTTTGTTTTGATTTCATCTGAAGCTCTAAGGTATGGGACTAGAGTTAGGTGAATAAATAAAGCATTTTTTTTTCCCACATCATTGGAGAATTGTCTAATAGCCTCAACGAATGGAAGACTTTCTATATCACCTACTATTCCACCAATTTCACATATTACAAAGTCTTCTTTTGATGTATCATTTTTTATAAAATCTTTAATACGGTCTGTTATGTGTGGAATAACCTGAACTGTTTTTCCAAGGTATCCTCCTTTACGCTCCTTTTTTAAAACATCACTATAAATTTTTCCAGTTGTAATATTGTCAGATTTTTTTGCAGATATTCCAGAAAATCTTTCATAATGACCTAAATCTAAATCTGTTTCTGCACCATCATCCGTTACAAAAACTTCACCATGCTGAAAGGGACTCATCGTTCCTGGGTCAACATTTAAGTAAGGATCTAATTTTCTTAAACGTACATTAAAACCTCTAGATTGTAATAGGTATGCAAGGGAAGCTGAGGAAAGACCTTTTCCTAATGAGGAAACCACGCCGCCGGTAACAAAAATAAATCGCGCCATGGTATTATCTTATAGCGATTAATTAATGAATTTAAAAGTATT
>CAJQRP010000019.1 GCA_905612365.1 uncultured Candidatus Pelagibacter sp.
TTTGGAGTTACAGATACGTCAGTATTAATTGCAGTAGTTGTTTATGCAACTATACCTGCCACAAGGTACACTATTGAAGGATTGAGAAGTGTTCCATCTTCTTTGCATGATGCCGCTTCAATGTCAGGTGTAACAAAAATACAAAGATTGATGAAAATAGAATTTCCATTGGCATTTCCCCACATGATGCTTGGTCTAAACCAAACCATTGTATTTGCTTTATTTATGGTAATTATTGGAGCTTTTATTGGAACAGAAGATTTGGGACAATATATTCTAAAAGCTTTATCTGACAAAAATGGTGCGGGTATAGGATTAACACTAGGTCTTTGTGTTGCTTTCATAGGCTTAGTTTTTGACCATTTAATTCGAACTTGGGTGGGGCAAAGAAAAAAACATCTGGGTATAGATTAGTTAAAATATTCAACCTCAGAAAAAGTATCCGTTGGAAAAATCCAATAAAATTCTAAGGTTTCTTTTCCAATATTTTTTAAACCATGTTTTGCATTTCTTTCAATATAAACCACATCACCTTTCTTAATTTCTTCAAGTTCACCAGATTTATTTAATATCCCTTCACCATTAGTAATTACATATATTTCTGAAGGTGAATGATAGTGGAGTGTTAAGTCACCCCCTGGAGCAATTTCTACAAAACCAAGTGAAAGTCCAGAACTTCCCATAAAATCAGCATCAATTAAAAGTTTCCATCTAACACCTGGATATTTGTCGGTTGTTGTCCACTCTTGATCAGAGACAGATTTAAGATTTTTGACAAATATCATGCAAAATTACAAGTTATGGCTTACTTTTTAGGCTGATCTAAAAATGTTTTTAAAGAATCGTCCATTGCAACTTCCCAGGCCGTATGATGTTTTGGACCAATTGATCCGGTTACAGGTGAAGAAAAAGACTTATTTCTATAGGTCATAATATTTTCTACTTTATGGTGCTCCCATTCTTTAAAAGTTTTTCTAATCAATTCAAAATCAATTTTTGGATAATCAGATAAAGTATGAAGTTCTTTTGTATACTCAGTTTGAAAATCTATCATTTGATCAGCACTTTCTAATTTTTCTTCCATCGATACCCATTTATTTATATCTTTTTCTATTTCTGAACTATCTGGAACTTTAATCTTTCCCATTATAACATCTCTTGCAAACCAAGCCTGACAATCAAACATATTAAATGTATGAAATTGATCTTGCATGCCTAGGTATATTAATTTGTGATTATTTTTCCAAACAACACCTTTATATAAATTTGGTGGATACAGTCTATTCCCTGTATTTAATTTTAAGTCTTCAGATAAAAAAGGGAAATGATGAAGGTAACCTGTGCATAAAATTACGGCATCTGTTTCTTGCACATGACCATCTTTAAAAATTGCTTTATTGCCCTCAAGCCTATCTAGGTGATAAACTTCTTTCATTCCTTTTGGCCAATTAAATCCCATTGGATTATGCCTATAAGCTATTGTTACACTTTTTGCTCCATACTTATGACACTGAAGAGCCACATCTTCAGCAGAATAACTACTTCCTAAAACAACTACATTCTTATCTCTAAATTCTTCTGCATCTCTAAAATCATGAGAGTGCATTATTCTTCCAGGAAAAGCTTTCATACCAGGATATTCTGGAATGAATGGAACTGAAAAATGTCCATTAGCTACAACAACATAATCAAATATATCTGTTGAAGAAGTAGCATTTTTTTTATCACGGTAAGTAACTTCAAAATTATTGCCGTTATAAACAACATTAGTAACTGTAGTGCTAAATTTTACTTTATTTTTTGAATTCCCTTTTTTAATTCTACCTAAAATATAATCATACAAAACTTCTCTAGGTGGAAATGATGGAATCGGCTTACCAAAATGTTCATCAAAAGAATAGTCAGCAAATTCTAGACATTCTTTAGGGCCATTTGACCAAAGATATCTATACATACTATTAGGTACAGGGTCACCGTATTGATCAGATCCTGTTCTCCAACTGTAGTTCCATAATCCTCCCCAATCTTCTTGTTTATCAAAACAAACTATTTCAGGTATTTTTTCACCTTTTTTCTCAGCTTGCTCAAAAGATCTCAAAGTGGATAATCCACATGGTCCAGCCCCAATTATTGCTACTTTTGTCATCTAAATATCTCTCCCTATAGTAGATTTATAAGTGTACTTTATTCATATAATGCTAAAAATTAAAATAAAATAATATTAAATTATGAAAAAAATAATTATTATTGGAGCTGGAGCTATGGGATCAGCCTTCGCTGTACCTTGTCTTGAAAATCAAAATGATGTCACACTGGTTGGTACACATCTTGAGGATGAGCTAATAAAGGGTATTAAATCTAATAAAAACCTTCATCCTGCTTTAAACATGAAATTACCAGCAGAACTGAAGGTAGAAAAATTTGAAAAATTAAGTTCAGTACTAATGGGTGGGGTTGATATAATTGTTGCAGGAGTAAGCTCTATAGGAATTGAATGGTTTGTAGAGCAAATATCAAAATATTATGAAAAAGATCTTCCAATTATATTGTTAACCAAGGGCCTAGCGATTGAAGAAAATGAATTAATAACACTTTCAGATAAAATCAAGAAACTATTAAAAGAAAAAGGTCATACTGGAGTGAATGTTTCAGCGATTAAAGGACCTTGTTTGGCTGCAGGACTAGCAAACAAGATGAGAACAGGGACAGTTATTGCAAATCCAGACATCAAAGAAACTGTGTTATTAAAAAAAATAATATCAACAGATTATTATTCAACAGAAATATCAGATGACTTAACAGGTATAGAGTTATCTGGTGCAATCAAAAATATTTATTCAATGCTAATTGGAGCGTCTGAAGGATTAAGTAACTCTAAAGCATCTAAAGAAATTCAATCTAAATATTATTTAAATACATCAGCTTCATTAATTCATAGATCAATTTCTGAAATGGTTGAATTTGTTTCTCATTATGGAGGTAGATCAGAAACAGTTTACGGTTTAGCGGGACTTGGAGATTTGTATGTCAGTGCAATAGGTGGTAGAAATAGTCAGATGGGTAAATATCTTGGAGAAGGTTATCTTTATAAAGATGCAAAAGAAAAATTTATGAAAAATATTACAGTTGAAGGTGCACAGCTTGCTTTAGAAATTGGACCAAAGATTTTACAAGACCTTAATCCAAAACATTTTCCATTAATGTTTAGTATGCTAAACACAATTTGTGAGAATAAAAAATTAGAGATAACTTGGTAAATGATTAAAAATATTTTAATTTTTTTTTTTATAGTATTGGCTATGGTCGTTACTTTAAATTTTAGCGATTATAATTTAAAAAGAGCCGTTGATGCTTGTCTTGCAGGAAGTCAAAAATTATCTAAAACCAAAATAACTGACCTCAAAGAAGCTAAAAAGTTTTGTAAAGAAGAAATTGAAAAAAATAAAAATTAGCAAATAGATGAAGTCAAATTGGAATTATCCAACAACCATGTGGGTTGGAAA
>CAJQRP010000020.1 GCA_905612365.1 uncultured Candidatus Pelagibacter sp.
AATTAAATGTCACAATTTGTTCATGACCTGTATATTCTAATAGTTCTGATTTCAAATTAATCTCAAAACAATCAGGGTTAATTTTTTCAAAGTAAATATGCTCTGGTCTAATTCCTAAATAAGCTGATATTTCAGTACCTTCAAAATTACTTTTAAAAGAGTAGTTCCTAATTGGTATTTTAACATTATTATTTGAATCACTTGGTATAAAAACAATATCATTATTGTCTTTGAGTAATTTACCTTCAATCAAATTCATAGATGGGGATCCAATGAAGTCTGCAACAAAAATACTTTCTGGCTTATTATAAATATTTTTAGGAGTGTCACATTGTTGAATCAAACCATGATCCATGATTGCAATATTTGTACCTAAGCTCATTGCCTCTGTTTGATCATGAGTAACGTAAACTATAGTTGTACCAAGTTTTTGATGTAGTTTTTTAATTTCTCTTCTCATTTCAACTCTTAATTTTGCGTCAAGATTTGATAACGGTTCATCAAATAGAAAAATTTTAGGATCTCTTACTAATGCTCTACCCATTGCAACACGTTGACGTTGACCCCCAGATAATTGAGATGGTTTTCTGTCTAATAGTTGTGTTATTTGTAATAAATTAGAAACATCATCTAATGCTTTTACTATTTTTTCTTTTGGGGTTTTTCTTTGCTCTAAACCAAATGTTACGTTCTTTCTAACGGTCATTGCTGGATATAAAGCGTAAGATTGGAACACTAAAGCGATATCTCTATCACTTGGTTCCATATTATTCACAATATGGTCATCTATTAAAATATCACCACTATTAGATGTTTCTAAACCAGCTATAGTATTCAGTAATGTAGACTTTCCACAACCCGAGGGTCCTAAAAGTACAAGAAATTCACCATGTTTAATATCTAGGTTAATTCCTTTTAATACTTCTGTTTTTCCAAAATTTTTATTTATGTTATTAATCTTTAAAGTAGCCATATTATCCTTTCACTGATCCAGCTGTTAGTCCTTTGATAAAATAATTTCCAGCAAGAATATAAACTATTAATGTGGGAATTCCTGTAATGATTGCTGCTGCCATATCAACATTATATCTTTTGACAGCCGTACCTGTTAAAACTAAATTATTAAGAGCAACTTGAATTGGTGCAGATTCGCCAAATGAAAAAGTAGCACCAAATAAAAAATCATTCCACACTTGCGTAAATTGCCAAATAACAGTTACTACTATTATTGGTATAGAAATTGGTAAAATTATTTTAAAAAATATTTTAAAAAAACCAGCACCATCTATTCTAGCTGCTCTTACCATTTCATCTGAAATTGATACATAATAATTTCTACAAAATAAAGTTGTAAAACAAATTCCATAAACAACATGAACTAATATTAGTCCATTTATTGAATTTGAAATTCCAAGGACACCCAATGTTCTAGCCATTGGTAATAAAATTGCCTGGTACGGAATAAATGTACCAAATAAAAATAATAGAAAGACATATGAATCTCCTTTAAATCTCCATTTTGTTAGGGCATAACCGTTAATAGCACCAAGTAAAGTTGATATAACAACAGCAGGGACTACTAGTTTTATTGAGTTCCAAAAATAAGGTTTAAGAAAAACATCACCACCTTTATAGCCTGTTCCATCCCAGGCTTGTTTCCAAGCATCAAATTTTAAAGAACTAGGCAATGAAAATAAATTTCCCTGTCTAATTTCAGGCATTGTTTTAAATGAAGTTACAATCATAACATAAAGGGGTGTTAAATAATAAATAACAAAAACTGCTAATATGAAATATAAAATCCATCTATAGATTGTATTTTTTCTTTTAGAATCTGCTTCTAATTTATTTAGTTTTAAAGTTTCTTTATCTTGCATCTTCCCTCTTCAGTTCTGAGTATAAATATGGCACAACAATTGCTGATACTGTTAAAAACATCATGATAGCACTTGCGGATGCTAAACCAACCTCACTTCTATGAAATGCCATAGTCGTCATAAATACTGCTGGCATATCTGAGGAAATTCCTGGTCCACCTGAAGTTAGCGCTATAATTAAATCATAACTTTTAATTGATAAGTGAACCAAGATTACAATTGCACTCATAAAAACTGGCCGCATCATTGGAAGAATAATTTTACTGTAAATTGAAAATATTCCAGCACCATCAATTTTTGCAGCTTTAATAATTTCATCATCAACTGATCTTAGACCTGCTAAAAAAATTGCCATTATAAATCCAGATGACTGCCACACACCAGCTATTACTATCGTGTATATTGACATTTCTGGTGTTACTAGCCAGTCAAATTTAAAGGTCTCAAAACCCATATCATGAGCAAATTTTTCAATACCTAGTGTTGGGTTTAGAACCCATTTCCAAGCTGTCCCTGTTACAATAAATGATAATGCCATAGGGTATAAATAAATTGTTCTTAAAAATCCTTCAGCTCTAATTTTTTGATCCAATAAAATTGAAAGAAGAATTCCAATAGCTATACATAGAATGATGAATAACACTGTGAATATAAGTAAATTTTCTACTGCTACATGCCATCTTGGCATTTTCCAAAGTCTGATATACTGGTCTATTCCCCAAAGCTCATATCTTGGCAACATCTTGGACTTTGTAAAAGAGATGTATATCGTCCAAAAAATGAAACCATAGACAAACCATGATAAAATTCCAAGTGATGGAGTTAATACTAACTTAGGTAAATTTTTTTTTAACCAGAACATATTTAATAATTAAATCTGCGCTATCATTTTCATGACAGCGCAAATCTTAACATACTTTTTTTATTATAGTGAAGCCTTAACTGCTGCTGCTAATTTTTTTGCAGCGTCAGACGAAGACATTTTTGAATTGAAATGCTCAGTAACCACATCTTGAATTGCACCTTTTTGTGCAAGTTTTAATGCCATACCGTGAGCAAAACTTGGTAGTAATCCACCTTTAGAAGCAGCAGTTTTTAAGTCTGCGTTTGATTTTTTTGCACACATATCAAACTCATCCATAGAAACGTCTAATCTTGCAGGTATCGAACCTTTGTAGATGTTAAAAACTTTTTGGAAGTTTTTTCCCATCATTAAGCTAGCAAGTAGTTTTTGACCTTCAACTTTTTCTTTACCTTTTACTTTGAAGAAAATAAATGAATCTACATTGTAAAGATATCCATTATCAGATGGAGTTGGTGCACAGATATAATCTTTTCCTGGCGCCTGGTTGTTAGCAGAAAACTCACCTTTTGCCCAGTCACCCATGATTTGAAAAGCAGCTTTACCCTCCATAACCATACCAGTAGCTATGTTCCAGTCTCTTCCTGGAGAACCAGCATCTGTGTAACCTTTAAGTTTTCTCATTTGGTCAAATACTTTAGACATAGTTGCTCCACCTAAGGTAGCAGGATCTAATTCTACAAAAGCTTTTCTGTAAAAATCATTTCCACCAATACCAAGGGCTACAGCTTCGAATACTGTTGCATCTTGCCAAGGTTGACTACCATGAGCTAAAGGAATAATCCCTTTTGCTTGAAGCTTATCTGCTGCTGCATTAAACTCTGCCCAAGTAGAAGGCATTTTAATACCATTTTCATCTAAAACTTTTTTATTAGCCCAGATCCAGTCAATTCTGTGAATGTTCACAGGTGCAGCACAATATGCTTTACCATCATCACATTTCATGTGACTTGCAACTTGTTCACTTAAAAGATTATCCCAACCTTCTTTTTGTGCGACAGCATCAATGTTGTAAGGACCTACTACACCTTCTTCATCATACTCTTGAATTGTAGGACCTTTAATTTGCGCAGCTGCTGGTGCATCGTTAGCAACTATTCTAGCTTTTAGTGTTTGCATTGCTGCATCTCCACCACCGCCAGAAACAGGCATATCTAACCATATTCCACCTTGTGCTGCAAAATCATCTTGTAATACTTTTAAAGCTTTTGCTTCACCACCACCAGTCCACCAGTGCAATACCTCAGCCTTAGGTGCTGCAAATGAAACACTTGGAGTAAGAGCTAGAGCTATTAAAGCAACTAACAGTTTTTTCATTTTCATTTTATTCCCTCTCATTTGTTAATAGAAAATTAATCAGTTTGATTAATTTTTAAAAATGAACTCTATTAAAAAAAATTTTTTATTAAAACATAAAAGAATGTCGCACAACTTTAGGTTGATCTTTATTTTATGTAATTAAGTGTTGGTTTATATGTATAAAAAAAAATTATAAAATATTAATAATCTATTTATAGGTGAGCTAATTTAATAACTAGATTTTCTACCTAATCTTGCCGCACCTCTAACTCCACTTGCATCTCCGTACTTAGGTTTTAAAAAAATACCTTCGTATTCTTTTCCTATAACATATTTTTTAGTTAAGTTTTCTATCTCATCAAAAAAATCGATTTCATTTGTAACACCACCACCAAATATAAAAACATCTGGATCAAGAATGTTAACTATAACTGCCAAAGACATTGCAAGATTAATTTTAAATTCCTCTATCATCTTTTCTGCATCTAGTTCGTGTTTTCTGTAAAGTTCGAATATTTCATTAGCTTTTAAATTTTTTTTATATCTTTTATTAAATCTTTTAGCCAATCCAAGTCCAGATACAAAATTCTCAACTTCTACTTCCCTTAAATTTTGTGTATTTAATTCTTCTTTTTTTGCAGCCATATAGGGTAATTGATTATGACCCCATTCACCTGCAACACCATTAGGTCCTGAAACAATTTGTCTATCAATAACCAGTCCACCTCCCGCTCCAGATCCAAGTATAATTCCGTAAACAATTTTATAATGCTTGCCTGCTCCATCAATTGCTTCTGATAGGGCAAAACAATTTGCATCATTTTCACAAAAGACTTCTCTGTTTAAAACTTCACGGAGAGTTTTTTGAAAAGGTTGTTTTTCAATCCAAATACAGTTAGGTGCATTTTTAACCAATCCTGTTTGTGGAGAATGAACACCTGGATGACATACACCAACTGGTAATTTTTGATTATATTTTTTTTCTAACTCAGCTACAACGTCTTTTATGATTTGTATTATTGAAATATAATCTTTTGGACAGTCTCTTCTATTTCTGTCAATTTCTTCACCGTTATCCTTTAAAATAACGCTTTCTATTTTTGTTGCCCCAACATCAAATCCAATTTGCATAATTAATAAGTTGCTCTTCCACCACTTAAATCAAATACTGCAGCTGTTGAAAAAGAATTCTCTTCTGCAGCCAACCAAGTAACTAATGATGCTAATTCATCTACTTTAGCAAATCTATTTCTTGGAATTTTAGAAAGCATATAATTTATGTGTTCTTCAGTCATTTGATCAAAAATTCTGGTTTTAGCAGCAGCAGGAGTTACCGCATTCACTGCAATATTTTTATCCGCTAATTCTTTCCCCAAAGATTTTGTAAGTCCTATAACACCTGCTTTTGCAGTACTATATGCGCTAGCATTTGGGTTCCCCTCTTTCCCTGCAATGGATGCAATATTTACTATTCTTCCGTAGTTATTTTTAATCATGTGAGGTGCTATTGCTTTACAGCAATAAAAAACTGAATTTAAATCCAAATTCATTACTTTTAACCATTCATCGTTTGGATAGTTCCAAACTTGGGTATTTTTACCTGCCATACCCGCATTGTTTATAAAGATATCTATATTTTTTTCTTTAGTACTAAGTCCAATATTTTTTGTAATATCATCAAAGTTAGTGACATCCACTATTTGATAGCTACATTTTTCTGATGAAAGTTCTTTTAAAGCTTCATCTATAGCTTTTTGGTCAATATCCCAAATTATAACTTCAGCACCGGATTCTAGAAATCTTTTTGTAATAGCGTAACCAAAACCTTGGGCCCCACCAGTGACTATTGCTCTTCTACCTTTTAAATTATAATTATTCATATGCTGACCTACTATTCTAATTATTTATTAAGTTTTAAAAAATGTAAAGTAATCATTATATGTCATTTAATATTCTTCTACTTCTTTCAATAAAGGCATTGAGCTAGCAGCACCCAACCTAGTTGTTGATATGCCTCCCACTTTATTTGCAAAAATAATTGCATCTTTATAATTAAAGTCTTTAGCAAGTGCTACAGCTAGTGCTCCATTAAAAGCATCTCCCGCTCCAGTAGTATCAATAACTTCATCTTTCAAACTTAACGCATCTATAAAATAATTTTCTTCCTTATTTTCAAAATAAACTCCTTTTGCACCTAAGGTAATAATAATATTCTTAACACCCATACTTAAAAATTCTTTTGCAGCATTTTGAATATCTTCTTTTGTCTCAATTTTTTTGTTAAGATAAAACTCTGCTTCTGTCTCATTTGGTGTGAAAAAATCTAGTAATGAAAAATCTTCATTTTGTATTTTTCTTGCTGGTGCTGGATTTAAAATTGTAAGACAATTATTTTTTTTAGCTTTTTTTAAAGCATACATTGTCGTTAAATCTGGGGTCTCCATTTGTGTTAAAAATATCTTAGAATCTTTTATTACATCTAAATTTTTATCAATATCTATATTTTGTAAATGCCCAGCAGCACCTGCAACAATATTAATCGCATTATGTCCATTTTCATCAATCATTATTCCTGCAACACCAGTAGAAAGACTTGGATCTTGTATTATAGATCCTGTATTCACTCCTGCTTCTTTATATAATGAGAGTGCCATTTCAGCATGGCTATCTTTGCCAATTTTAGTTATAAACTTAACATTACCATCTAATCTTGCAGCTGCAATTGCTTGGTTTGAACCTTTTCCACCTGGTCCAACTAAATGGTTGTTTCCTAAAACTGTCTCACCTCTAGTAGGTATTTTATTTCCAAAAAAACAAAGGTCAGCAACAAAAACACCAAAAATACTAATTGAATTCATTACTTTTCAAGAACCCAAACACTTCCATCTGGTTTAATTACACCTTTGGTTAATATAAAGCATCCAAATGGTCTAGCATCTGTTGTTGTAACAATTGCATAAGATTTTTTTGCTTCTGCATAAAAAGATTGTCTCTCAATAGATCCTACATTCCAGCTTTCACCCGAAACATCTTTAACTGTTTTAATAAATTCTTTATGAGTTTCTGTTAATTCATCAGGATTGTCATCAGCTTCCATTCTGTTGGCTGCAGTTCCACCTTGAGATACAATAAAACTATCTAAAGGAAATACAGAAAGGATTGCTTTTGCTGCATCTTTAATATTTACACCATCTAATCTTATGACATTTTTATTCATAGAGTTTGCAGGAAAATTTGCATCTGCTAAAACTAATTTATCTCCATGACCCATAGTACGAAGTGTAAATAAAAGTTCTGGGCTTAGAATGGGATCAATTTTTATTAACATGAGAATATTATATTACATAAAAAAAAAGGGTGGAATAAAAATTCCACCCTTTGATCTTAAAATTTAATCTAAAGACTATTTAAAGTCGTTAGCGTTTTTTGTAGTAACTAATTGAGTTCCAGTATCGATATTTGCATCGATTTTTTCACCATTAGCTAAAGCAAGTGCATATTTAACACCATAAGCACCCATGTTGTATGAAAACTGAGCAATAGTTGCAGTCATGTCACCAGCTAAAATACTCTTAGCAGCATCAGGAGTTGCATCAAAACCTACTACAGTAACATCATTCATTCCAGCATCTTTAAGAGCTTGAATTGCACCTAACGCCATATTGTCGTTAGATCCAAAAATTGCTTTAATGTTAGGGTTTTTTACAAGAATAGATTCCGTAACTGATCTTGCTTTTGCAGTATCCCATTCAGCAGTTTGAGTAGCTACAAGGTTTAAACCACAGTCTTTAAATCCTTTAATCGCACCATCTCTTCTAAGAAGAGCTGTAGATTGAGACTCAACACCAGTTAAGATTGCAACATCAGAACCTTTTGCAGTCTTATCACAAATAAATTTAGCAGCTAATTCTGCACCATTTTTATTATTAGTTCCAATAAAAGTTACACCTTTATTGCTTCCCATTGTATCAACAAATACAACTGGCACTCCACTTTTAATAGCGTCATCTACTATTGGTGCTAGAGCGTTAGGATCAGAAGGTGCAAGTGCTATAGCGTCAACACCTTTTGCAATTTGATCTTCTAGTTGATTAACTTGAGCTTGAACATCACCTTCTTGAGGTGGTGCTATAAGAATTAATTTAACTCCTAATTTTTTCGCTTCATCTTTAGCTCCTTTTTCAACAGAAGCCCAAAAAGGGTTTCCAGATCCTGGACCTTTTATACTAAACAGAATAGTTTTTTCTGCAGAAGAACTTACTGCAGCTATGTTTAGTAAAAGAAATGCAGATGCAAGCAACGCACTAATTTTTTTTATCATTTTATTCATTATTTATTCCTCTTGTTACTTTTTAATTAAACTTAAAAACATAGTGAATAATATTTGTTAAAAAAAAACAACTCTTATTTGAATTTAAATTTTTAAGAAATTTTTTTTTGAAGTTATAAGCGAATATATTTCAACAGATTGTAGATCAACTATTGCGTGTATTAAATTTGTACTATTATTTTCTAGTTCCTAAATCTTTTCTTAAAACGTCAATATAAACTGCAAAAACAATGATAGCTCCTATTAATACTTGTTGCCAAAAAGAACTAACATCCATTAAATTTAATCCATTTCTTAATATACCCATAATCATTACTCCAACAAAAACACCAAGCACAGTTCCTCTTCCACCAAAGAAACTAGCACCTCCAATAATGCATGCTGCAATAGCATCTAACTCAGCATTTAATCCAGCATTTGGATATCCAGAATCGGCTCTTCCTGCTAAAATTAATGCACCAAACCCAGCTAATAGTCCACATAATGAATAAACAATTACTAAAATTTTATTAACATTTATTCCAGCGGCTCTTGCCGCATTTGGATTTCCACCAATTGCATAAATCCACTTTCCAGTTCGAGTATGATTTAAAAATGCCCACATCAAGACAAAAACAACTGTTATTAAAACAACACTCACAGGAAGATACTGAGATTCCTCTAAACCTAACCAAGTTAAGTCAATTCTTCCATTACCAAGTAATCTCACCTCTTCAGTAAATCCACTAATAGGAACACCACCTGAAATTAGGTTACCGGTACCTCTAAATATATAAAGTGTTCCCAGTGTCATAATAAAAGGGTGAGGCATGCGGAGAATTGTTATGCCCAATCCATTGACCATTCCACAAAGTGCACCCATTAAAATAGGAATTGTAATAACAATGTACCAAGCAGCCCCTGCTTTTGAGGTTATCGCTAAAACCATAAGAGATAACATCATTATAGATCCTACTGATAAATCAATTCCAGCTGTTACAATTACTACAAATACACCCAGTGCAAGCATCGATTGCCACGAAATTTGTTTAAAAACGTTTGTTATGTTTCTCCATGAAAGAAATACATCAGGCTGCAAAAAGTGCAGAACTGTTATCATTAAAAAAAGTAAAATTAATATTCCGTATTTATCAAAATAAGGAATGGCTTTTAAAAAAAGATTTTGTTTTTTAGTTTCTTTGGTATCCATAATTTATTTTTTTCCCATAATCCAACCAATCACTTCATCTCGTGATGTTTTTGATAATTCAGATTCTGCAAAGTTAGTGCCTTGAAAAAGTGCCATTACCCTATCGCAAACTGCAAAAATATCATCCATTCTATGGCTAATAATAATTACACTTACACCCATTTTTTTTAAACTATTAATAAGATCTAGAACCTTTCCAACTTCCTTAATTGCTAAGGCTGCAGTAGGTTCATCCATAATTACCAATTTAGAATTAAACGCTGTGGCTCTTGCAATCGCAATTGCTTGTCTTTGACCTCCAGACAACTCTTCAACTTTTTGATCTGCACTTTTTACATGAATCTTTAATTTATCTAAATGAGCCTCTGACATTTCTTTAATTTTTTTATAATCAAGCAGTTTTAAAAAACCAAATTTTTTAGTTGGTTCACGACCAAGAAAAATATTTTCACCAATCGGCAAATTCCCTGCTAAAGCAAGATCTTGGTAAACCATCTCAAGACCTAAATTTTGAGAGTCTCTTGGACTATCAAGTATCTCCCTGTTACCATTAAAATATAAAGCTCCCTTACTTGGTTTATACAGACCGGACAAAACTTTCATAAAAGTTGATTTTCCAGCACCATTATCACCAACAACTCCCAAGCACTCTCCTTCTTTAATGCTTAAATTAACATTTTCTAATGCTGTGATTGTTCCAAAGTATTTACTAATACCTTTCGCTTCTAAAATTATTTTATTTGTTGAGGACATTCAGGCAATCTAAAAAAAAAATTAATTAATTGCAACAGGTTTTGACCTTAGAAGCCTAACAGTCTCTCTTTCAGCTCTTTTACATAGTCTGGGTGGAAGATTATTTGCAATTAAACTCATATCAGACAAAACAATATCTCCCATTTCAGTGAATGCACTAGTGAGTGCACCTGCACGATGTGCAGAAAATAAAATATTTTTCACATTTCTTATTGGATCATTTTTTTTCACAGGCTCTTCTGGAAAAACATCTGAAGCTATATAAATATCACCCTTTTTAGCACGGCTTATTAAGTCTTTAAAATTTACAACAGCTGCTCTACTCATAAGAATAAATAATGATTGAGCCTTTAATTTTTTAAGAAGTTTTTTGTCAATTAAGGCCTGATTATTTTTTGTAATAGCGGCAAGTACATAAATCACATCGCAATTTTTAAACATGTTGTCTAAAGTTATGGGCTTAAAACCATTATCTTCAATAATCTTGCTAGGCACCCATGGGTCATAAACATTAATATCCTTGGAAAAAGGCAACAATAATGGAGTTAAAGATTTAGCCAAATCTCCAAAACCCAGAAGCCCTATTTTTTTTCCACTTAAAAGAGAAGATTTTAAATTACCTTCTAATCCATATTTTTCTTTTCCACTGAGAAAGTCTATCTGAGCATTATGAATATTTCTTAACAATGACAATGTTAAACCTAATGCCAACTCGGCAACTGGTTTAGAAAATACAGGAGAGGTGGCAATTACATGTATGCCCTTTTGAAAACAATATTCATAATCAATATTATCCATAAAATTACTTTCTACATTAATTACTGCTTTAAGTTTTTTTGCTTTTGATAAAAGTAAACTATCTAAATCAGGCTGACCCATTATAAATGTAGCCTTATGAATATTATTTTCATAAAATTTTTTTTTATTAATTTTTGGAGGAGTTATTATTTCATATTTAGACTTTAACTCTTTAAGTTTTTTTTTTGTAAAAATAAGATCAAGTGTTCTTGGGTAAGGATCAGATATAACGATTAATTTTGCCATAAATTGTTATTTAAACAATTACTTTATTATTTTTTTTACTTCTTTCAAAGAAAAAGGTTGGGGCTTTGCGCAAGTTGTTTTTATTGATTGTAGTTTACCTGATGTACAAGCTTTCATTGTTGATTGAATAATATCTAAAACATGTAGTGAAAGTTCGCCATTACATTTATTAATTTTTTTATTTTCTATTGAATAAGCCATTTCCGCTAAACCAGCACCTCTATAATTAGAGTTTGTTGTAGACTCGTTTGCTCTAGAACTTTGTGATCTAATGTTAATCTTTCCCAAAGGCATCTTGTTAGTTTTATACTCTTTCCAAGGATCTCCTAAATTTTTACAAACATAAACAGAGCCACCAAACATATTTGGATCTGGAACGATCATTGAGCCTTTATCACCATATAACTCTATATGATTTCTTTGATGAGCAATAACATCAAAGGAAAGAGTTAACCTAATAACACTTCCATTTTCAAAAGTAATTGTGGATAAATATGTAGTAGGACACTCAACTTTAAATGTTTTATTTTTTCTTGGTCCTATACCAATGGTTCGTCTTTTAATTCCATTGACAACACTGCCTGTTACTTTTTTTGCTGGTCCCAGTAAATTTACTAATACCGTTATGTAATAAGGACCCATATCAATTACAGGACCACCTTCTTTTTTTGCAAACCATGGTTCGGGATTAGGATGGTATGACTCAACTCCAGGAAAAGCAAAAATTGCATTTCCAAAATTAATTTTTCCAATAATCTTTTTATCAACTAACTCTTTTGATTTCTGAATACCACCACCTAAAAATGTGTCTGGTGCATTACCAATATAAAGTTTTTTCTTTTTTGCTAATTTTAAAAGATCTTTTCCATCTTCAAAATTAATCGCTAGTGGTTTTTCTGAATAAACGTGTTTTCCATTAATTAAAGCTTGCTTTGCTACTTGATAGTGTGCTTTTGGAATTGTTAGATTAAGAATAATTTCTATCTCACTATCTTTTAATAGCTCTTTTACTGTTAATGCTTCAATCTTAAAGTTTTTGGCACATTTTAATGCATTATTGTGATTAATATCTGCACATTTAATAATTTTGATATTATTAAAGTATTTTTCAGCCCTAAAATAAGTTTCTGAAATATGTCCGCAGCCAATTAAACCAACTTTAAATATTTTATTCATAAAGAATTATACGCCTTGTCTTTGCTTATTCTTTCCTTCTTTATGAATTTTTAAAGCTTCTTTATTCTCTTCTGTAGTTGGAATTTCTAATGTTGGACTATCCCAAAAAGCTGAACCTTCTAACCACTGGTAAGCATGAGTTTTAATTGAAATTACATAAGTCACATCTGATTTTTTTGCTCTTTTAAAAGCTTCTTCTAAATCTGAGATTGAACTTACTTCTTCTGATTTAGCCCCCATACTTGCAGCATGCTTGGCAAAATCAACATCTACAAGGCCTGGCATTTTTGAACTTTTGAGTAAATTATTAAACTCTTTTCCACCTTTAAATAATTGAAGTCTATTAATCACTGCAAAGCCACCATTATCACAAACAATTATTATAAGTTTATTCTTGGTGATTACTGAAGAATAAATATCAGAATTATTCAATAAGTATGAGCCATCTCCAATAAATGAAATTACTTCTTTATCTGGGTTAGCCATTTTAATTCCCAGTGCACCAGATATTTCATAACTCATACAACTAAAACCCCATTCAGTTTCGTGAGTATTTAATTCTCTTGGTCTCCAAACTTGTATAACTTCTCCAACAAGTCCACCTGCTGCTGTTACAGCAATATCTGAAGGATCAGAATTTCTATAGACAGCCCCTACAACCTGAACATAACTTGGAATTTTTTGATTAGATGGAGCACTCTCCTTATCAACTTCTTCATTCCAAGCTTTTAATTCTATTTGCGATTTTTTATTCCATTCATCGCTAGCTTTCCATTCACCTAAAGCTTGAGATAATTCATTTAACGAAACTTTAGCATCACCAACTACTGCTTGAGCCAAATGTTTATTTGCATCAAATCTTGAAACATTAATTGAAACAAGTTTAAAGTTTTCATTTTCAAAGTTAGTCCACGAGCCTGTTGTAAAGTCTGCAAGTTTAGTTCCAACTGCAATTGCAAGATCTGTTTGTTTGGCTAATGAATTAGTATTTTTTCCACCTAGCCCACCTATTTGTCCAGCATAGTGTGAGTGATCTCTCTTCATTGTAGAATATCCCATTACAGTTTGAGTAACTGGAATATTATGTTTAATAGCAAATTTACTTAGCTCTTCCATTGCGTTAGAATAAAAAACTCCACCACCAGAAATAATTATTGGATTTTTTGATGATTTAATTTTTTCTGCAGCTTCTTTAATTTGAAATTCATCTGGTCTAGGTCTTCTTATTGCGTGAACTTTTTCTTTGAAAAAGTCTTCTGGATAATCAAAAGTTTGTCCCTGAATATCCTGGCTTAAAGCTATGCAAGCTGGTCCACAATCCGCTGGATCCAACATGGTCTGAACTGCTGCTGGAAATGACTGGATTATTTGTTCTGGTCTTGTAATTCTATCAAAATATCTAGTTACAGGCTTAAATGCATCATTTGCGGTAATTCCTGGATTATTAAAATGTTCTACTTGTTGTAAAACTGGATCAGGCATTCTATTTGCGTAAGTATCGCCTGGTAAAAATAAAATTGGTAATCTGTTACTCATTGCTACAGCTGCAGCTGTAACCATATTTGTTGCTCCTGGTCCAACTGACGATGTTGCAACAAAAATTTGCTGTCTTCTTTTTGCTCTAGCGTACCCAATACATGTTAGAGCCATGTTTTGTTCATGATGTCCACGATAGGTTGGCAGTTCTTTTTGATTTTCTTCTAACGCTTGACCCAAACAAGCTACATTTCCATGGCCAAATATTCCAAATACACCTGGGAATAAAGGTTCTTTTTTCCCATTAATTAATATTTTTTGAGCAATTAAATATTTAACAATTGCATGAGCACAAGTGAGTTTGATTTTTTTCATTTATAAATTTAATCTTTTAATAAGTATAATTAGTATATATAATTATATTTATAATTTAAAAAACCACACTAAGTAAACTTAAAAATAAATATTTATGTATAGCAAATTTGGACAATTCATTGACGGAAAATGGCAACAAGCAGAAAAAAAAGAAACTTACGATGTTATTAATCCAGCTACAGAAGAGGTAATTGGAAAAGCCTCAAAAGCTTCTTCAGTAGACGTACAAAAAGCATTAAAATCTGCAAAAAAAGGTTTGGAAGTTTGGAAAAATACCGCACCTTGGCAAAGATCTTATGTACTTAGAAAAATTGCAGACTTAATGAGAGAGAGAAAAGATGTTCTTGCTAAATGGTTAACCCTTGAAGTTGGAAAACCACTTGCAGAAGGTGTTGGAGAAGTTGGTGGTGGAGCTGATATTTTTGAATGGAACGCTGAAGAGACAAAAAGAATTTATGGACAAACACAACAAAGTAGATTTCCAGATACTAGAGTGCATGTTTACTATCAGCCAGTAGGTGTGGTAGCTGCTTTGATACCTTGGAATTTTCCAATCGTTTTAGCATCAAGAAAAATTTCAACTGCTTTAGCAGCAGGTTGTTCTGTTATTTGTAAACCAGATACAATTACACCTGGTGCTGTAATGGAATTGGTAAATATTTGTAAAGAAGCTGGTGTTCCTGATGGGGTTGTAAATCTTTTGTCTGGTGACCCAGCAGAAATTTCAAATGAATTATTAGAATCTGATATAGTTAAAAAAGTTTCAATTACAGGCTCAACAAGAGTTGGTAAAATAATTTTAAAAAAAGCAGCTGATAAAGTTCAAAGAGTTACAATGGAGTTAAGTGGGCACTCTCCCTTTATAGTATGTGAAGATGTGGACATGAACAAAGTTGCTGACATAGCTATAACTGGTAAATTTAGAAACAACGGTCAAGTTTGTATTTCACCTAATAGATTTTATATTCAAGAAAATAGAAAAGATGAATTTGTTAGCGCTTTTATGGATAGAGCAAAAAAACTTAAAATTGGTAATGGAATGGATGAAGGTGTTGAATTGGGACCACTATCCACAGCTAAAAGATTAGAGGAAATAGAAAAATTAGTTGAGACCACTAAAAATGAAGGCGCTAAAGTTTTAATGGGTGGAAAAAGACCCTCTGGTTTTAATAAAGGTTATTATTACGAACCAACAGTTTTTGATGATGTTAAAGATAATTTTACAATTATGAAAGAAGAGCCTTTTGGTCCACTAGTACCAATATTAACATTTAAATCTTTTGACGAAGTTATTGAAAGAGCGAATGATAATGACCTAGGTTTGTGTAGCTATTTATATACAAATTCAATGGATCAAGCTCATAGAGGATCTGAACTTTTAGAGTCAGGATGTGTTGCAGTTAACACTGGTGTGGTAGCACTTGCTGAAGCTCCCTTTGGTGGAATAAAACAAACTGGTTATGGCCGTGAGGGTGGATCAAACGCAATTAAAGACTACTTAAGTGTTAAATACACTCACATGGGATTAAAAATATAAATTATGAGAATTAATAAAATAAAACAAATGATGAAAGAGGGAAAACCAGTTATTAATGGCTGGTTACAAATCCCAAGTACAGTTTCAGCTGAAGTAATGGCGCACCAAGGATGGGACTCACTTACTATTGATATGCAACATGGGTTAGTTGATTATACTAATGCATTACCAATGTTACAAACTATATCAACAACAGATGTAACACCACTTGCAAGAGTTAACTGGAATGAACCAGGACAAATAATGAAAATTTTAGATGCTGGCTGTTATGGAATAATATGTCCAATGGTAAGCAATAAAGAAGAGGCAGAAAAATTTGTTCAAGCATGTATGTACCCACCTCATGGTTATAGAAGTTTTGGTCCTGTAAGAGGCTTAATATACGGTGGATCTGATTATGCAAAACATTCAAATGATGAAATGCTCAAACTTGCAATGATTGAAACAAAAGAATCTTTAGAAAAACTTGATGAGATAATGTCGACACCTGGGCTTGATGGAATTTATGTTGGTCCGGCTGACTTAAGTTTAGCTATTGGTGAAGAGCCTGGTTTTGATAGACCAGAAGATACAAAAGCTTATTCTGAAATTTTAAGAATATTAGAACATGCAAAGAAAAATAATATTTTTGCTGGTATTCATAATGGTACGCCTGAGTATGCACAAAAAATGATTGATAAAGGTTTTAATTTTGTGACTATAGGTGCTGACCAAAGAGCATTGGCAGCTGGTTCAAAAGATATAGTTGATAAAATGAAAGGTTTTTCTAAAAAAGAAGAATCTAAAGCTTATTAAGTAAGATCTTTAAACTTTTGTAAAAATTATACATTTGAGTTTATCATTAAATAAAATTTTTTTTTTATATTTTAGATTAATCTCGTTAATTCCATTAGAAATTTGAAGTGAAGT
>CAJQRP010000021.1 GCA_905612365.1 uncultured Candidatus Pelagibacter sp.
AATGAAGTAAACAAAGATAAAAAAATTGGTGATGAAATTTTACAACCACTTCCCTCTTTTGATTTTGGAAGAATAGCTGCTCAAACAGCAAAACAAGTTATTAGTTTTAATGTAAGAGAAGCAGAGCGTGAAAGACAATACAATGATTTCATAGATAAAAAAGATTCAATTCTTAGTGGAATTGTTAAACGTCTGGAGTTCGGAAATGTGATAGTTGATTTGGGTAGAACTGAAGCAATTATTCAAAAAAATGAAATGATCCCGAGAGAAAACATTAAAGCTGGTGATAGAGTTAAAGCTTATTGTTATGACGTAAAAAGAGAAGCAAGAGGACAGCAAATATTTTTATCAAGAGCACATCCAAAATTTATGGAAAAATTATTTGTTCAAGAGGTTCCTGAAATCTATGACGGTTTAATTGAAATAAAATCATCAGCAAGAGATCCAGGAAGTAGAGCAAAAATTTGTGTTAAAGCAGTTGACACTTCATTAGATCCGGTAGGAGCTTGTGTTGGAATGAGAGGATCAAGAGTTCAAGCGGTAGTTAACGAATTACAAGGTGAAAAAATTGATATTGTTAATTGGTCTGAAGATCCAGCAATAGTAGTTTCAAATGCATTGTCACCGGCTGAAGTTCAAAGAGTAAACGTTGATAGTGTTGCAAAAAAATTAGATGTAATTTTAACTGAAGAAAACTTAAGTAAAGCAATTGGTCGTAGAGGTCAAAATGTTAGGTTGGCTACTAAATTATTAAATTATGAAATTAATATAATGACTGATGCAGAAGACTCAGAAAGAAGACAATCTGAGTTTAAAGAAAAAACTGAAAACTTTGTTAAAAATTTAGAACTAGACGAAACATTGGGACAATTACTTGTTGCAGAAGGTTTTTCTTCAATCTCAGATATTAAAGATAGCTCACCAGAAAATTTAATGAAAATTGAGGGTATAGAGGAAGATACTGCTAAGGCTTTGATTGAAAGAGCAAAAGAGTTTTACCAAAAAGATCAAGAAGACATCACTCAAAGAATTAAAGATTTGGGACTTCAAGATGATCTTATAAATCACAAAGGACTAACCCCAGGAATGTTGGTTACTTTAGGAGAGCAAAAGATTTTAAAACTAGAAGATTTTGCAGACCTTGCTTCTGATGAATTAACAGGTGGCTACGATGTTGTGAAAGGTGAAAGAATTAAGATTCAAGGATATCTTGAAGACTTTGCTTTATCAAAAACAGAAGCGGATGAATTAATTATGTCTGCAAGAAACATAATTTACAAAGATTGAGTAATGAAATATGGAAAACAAAAAAACAAAATTAACACTTTCTGGCATAGCCAAGAAATCGATAGAGAATATAGAGTTAGCAAAGACTCAAAGTAAAAATTCGGTTGTAATTGAAAAAAAACCTAGCAAATTCGCACCTAGGGGTAACCTTACTAGACCTGCTAGTGTTAGGTCAAAGCCAGCAGTAACAACTGCAGGAAGCTTTCCCCCTAGAACTACATCAGCGCCTAAACCATCTTCTTCAATAACTAATGATTATGAAAAACGTAAATTAGCTGAGCAAAGAGCAACTAGAAGGCTCAAAGGGGATACAGGTAAACCTGAAACTAAAAAAAGAGAATTAAAATTAACAGTATCAAGAGCATTAAGTGATGAGATTGAAGCAAGATCAAGAAGTATGGCTTCGCTTAAAAGAGCAAAATTAAAAGAAAACAGAGAACTTACTAAAGAAGAAATTCAAGAAAGTTTGAAGCCTGTAAAAAGAGATGTGAATATTCCTGAAGCAATAACAGTAAGAGAGCTATCCAATAGAATGGCTGAGCAATCAAATAATGTAATTAAACATTTATTTGGAATGGGAGTTACGGTTACTATCAATCAAACATTAGCAGCAGATACTGCTGAATATTTGGTAAAAGAATTTGGTCATAATCCAATTAGAGAAGCAAAAGCAGAAGAAATTATTCAAAAAATAAAAGCGTCTAGATCTGAAAATTTAAAGAATAGACCACCAATCGTAACCGTGATGGGTCACGTGGATCATGGAAAGACTTCGGTATTAGATGTTTTAAGAAGTGCAAATGTTGTTTCTGGTGAATTTGGTGGAATAACACAACATATTGGTGCTTATCAAATACAGCACGAATCTAATAAACTAACTTTTATTGACACGCCGGGTCATGCTGCATTTACAGAAATGAGAGCAAGAGGATCAAAATTGACAGACGTTGTGGTATTAGTAGTTGCTGCAGATGATGGAGTTAAGCCTCAAACAATTGAATCTATAAAACATGCAAAAGCTGCGAACGTTCCAATAGTTGTAGCAATCAATAAGTGTGATTTACCAGAGGCTGACCCGCAAAAAATAAAGAACCAGCTTTTAGAATATGAACTTATTGCAGAAGATTTATCTGGAGATACTTTGATGGTTGAAATTTCTGCAAAAAATAAAAAGAATTTAGACAAGTTAGTAGAGTCGATTGTTCTACAAGCAGAAATCTTGGATTTAAAAACTGACTTTGAATCTAAAGCAACTGGAATTGTTTTAGAATCTAAAATTGATATTGGTAGAGGAGCGGTTGCAACAGTTGTGGTTACATCTGGAACAATTAAAAAAGGTGATTTCTTTGTTAGTGGATTAAAATGGGGAAAAGTAAGAGCTTTAATTAACGATAAAGGAGAAAGTGTTAATGAGGCACCACCATCAATGCCAGTTGAAATTCTTGGAATTAATGGAGCAGCTAAATCAGGAGATGATTTTATTGTTTTAGATTCAGAGAAAGAAGCCAAAACATTAAGTGAGACTAGAGCAGATGAAACCAAAACTGGTGGAAGCCCCCTAACTTTTGCAACTCAAGATTCAGCTTTTGCTGATAAATCAGCTGCAGAATTAAATATTATCGTAAAATCAGACGTTCATGGATCTGCGGAGGCAATCAAAAGTGCGATTAATCAAATTACTCATGATGAAGTAAAACCTAAAATAATTTTATCTGATATTGGAATGGTAACAGAGACCGATGTAACTTTAGCAAAAGCATCTAACGCTACATTAATTGCATTCAATGTTAAGCCAAGCAAGGAAGCAAAAAAATTAGCAGAGAATGAAAAAATTACAATATCTTCTTACAATATTATTTATGAAGTTTTAGATTATATCAAATTAAGAATGTCAGGACTTCTCGCTCCAGATGTTCAAGAAAAAATTGTTGGTACAGCTCAAATTTTAGAAATTTTCAAAGTTTCAGGAACAGGAAAAGTTGCAGGTTCAAAAGTAACTGAAGGTGAAATAGCTAGTGGTGCAAGTGCTAGAGTAGTAAGAGATGGAGCAATTATTTATACGGGTAAGATAAGTACTATTTTTAGAGAAAAAGATCAGGCAAAACAGGTTAGTAACGGCCAAGAATGTGGAATAACACTTAAAGACTTTATCGATTTCCAGAAAAACGATACAATAGAGGTGTATAGTACGACTACGACGGAAAGAACGGTATAATAATGGTTGATAAAACGGGAAAACCCGTATCACAAAGACAATTACGTGTTGGAGAGATGATCAGACAATCTTTAGGTATGATTTTTGCAAGAAATGAAGCTAAGGTGCCGAATTTAGAAACTAACACTATAACAGTTACAGAAGTGAAAATGAGTCAAGACCTTAAAATTGCAAAAGCGTATGTATTACCTCTAGGAGGAAAAGATACTGAAAAAGTTATTAAAAAACTAAGAGAATATTCTTTTTTAATTAGAAAAGTTTTATCTAAAAAAGTATTTATGAAATACATACCAAAGATACTTTTTGCTAAAGACGACTCTTTTGAATATGCGGAAAAAATAGAAAACTTAATAAAACAAACAAACAAATAGGAAAATAAATAGTATGACGAATAAAGCAGAAGAATTAAAAATGCACGAGAAGGACACTGGTTCTTCAGAAGTACAAATTGCATTATTAACAGGTAAAATTGAAACTCTTTCAGCACACATTAAGCAATTCAAAAAAGATAAACACTCTTCGGTTGGATTGTTAAGAGCAGTAAATAGAAGAAAAAAATTGTTAGAATATTTAAAGAAAACTAAATTCGATTCTTACAAAAATGTATTAACACAATTAAATTTAAGAAAATAGATAGAAGGAAACGGAAAATAGATGTTCAAAGTATATAAGAAGGAAATTGAAGTAGCAGGCAAGAAAATAAGTTTAGAAACAGGTAAAGTAGCAAGACAAGCAGATGGAGCAATCATCGCTTCATGTGGTGAAACAGTTATTTTAGCAACAGTAGTAGGAGCAAAAAAAGTAAATCCAGATATGGATTATTTTCCTCTATCTGTAAATTACCAAGAAAAATATTATGCAGGTGGTAAAATTCCTGGAGGATATTTTAAAAGAGAAGCAAGACCAACTGAAAGCGAACAATTGATCTCAAGATTAATTGACAGACCAATCAGACCTTTGTTTCCAAGTGAATTTAAAAATGAAGTTCAGTTGTTACCAACGGTAATTTCATATGACAAAGACAATCAACCAGATATTTTAGCAATTACAGCTTCTTCAGCAGCGCTAGCTATTTCGGGAATGCCATTTATGGGTCCTGTGGGCGCGTCAAGAGTTGGTTTGGTTGATGGAAAATACATATTAAATCCATCAAAAGCTGAACTAGAAAACTCTACTTTAGATTTGGTTGTAGCGGGCACTAAAGATGCTGTGCTTATGGTTGAGTCTGAGACTAAAGGCTTAACTGAAGAAGTAATGTTGGATGCAGTTAAATTTGGTCATGAAGGATTTGTTCCAGTAATCAAAATGATTGAGGAACTTGCAAAAGAATGCAGAAAGCCAGAATGGACTGTTGAAAAGAAAGATTTATCTGAAGTCAAACAAAAACTTGAGGAAACTTTTACAGCTGATTTAACAAAAGCTTTTGCAACAATAGACAAACAAGATAGATCAAATCAAATTTCAGAAATTTCTGATAAAGCAAAACAGCTTTTTGCAGACAGTGAAAACTATTCTGATTTTAATGTTAATGATGAATTAAAAAACCTTGAAAAGAAAATTGTTAGAACTGACATTCTTAAAAATAAAAAAAGAATTGATGGTAGAGGTTTGGCTGATGTAAGAGCTATTGAGTGTGAAGTTGGTGTTTTACCAAGAACTCACGGATCAGCTCTATTTACCAGAGGTGAAACCCAAGCGATTGTTACTACTACTTTAGGTACATCTGATGATGAACAAAGATTGGAAAGTTTAGATGGACAGCATAGAGAAAGATTTATGCTTCATTACAATTTCCCTCCTTTCTCAGTCGGTGAAACTGGAAGAATTGGAACTGGAAGACGTGAAGTTGGCCATGGAAAATTAGCATGGAGAGCAATTAATTCTTCATTACCTCCAAAAGAAGAGTTCCCTTACACTTTCAGAGTAGTCTCAGATATTACAGAATCTAATGGTTCTTCTTCAATGGCGAGTGTTTGTGGTGCATCTCTTGCGCTTATGGACGCTGGAGTACCAATTAAAGAGCCAGTTGCAGGTATTGCAATGGGATTAATTAAAGAAGGCGATGACTTTAGTGTCTTGTCAGATATTTTAGGTGATGAAGATCATCTTGGAGACATGGACTTTAAAGTTGCTGGAACTAAAGATGGAATTACTTCACTTCAAATGGATATTAAAATTACAGGTATCACATTTGAAATCATGGAACAGGCTTTAAAACAAGCTAAAGAAGGAAGAATTCATATCTTAGGTGAAATGAATAAAGTCTTAAGTGAATCAAGAGCTGATGTTGGTGAACACACTCCAAAAATGGAACAAATTACTGTTGATAAAAAAGATATAGCAGCTGTGATTGGAAAAGGTGGAGCAACAATTAGAGAGATTGTTGAAAAATCAGGTGCTAAAGTTGATGTGAATGATGAAGGTGTGGTAACAGTTTCCGCTCCAGACGAAGAGTCGAGAAACATTGCTATGCAGATTATTAAAGACATAACTGCAAAAGCTGAACTAAATAAAATTTATTCAGGTAAAGTAATGAAGATTATGGAGTTTGGTGCATTTGTAAACTTCTTAGGTAAACAAGATGGTCTTGTTCACATTTCAGAACTTGCTGCTAAAAGAGTAGAAAAAGTTACTGATGTTGTCAAAGAAGGTGATGAAGTAAAAGTTAAAGTGATTGGTTTTGATAGAGGTAAAGTTAAACTTTCCATGAAACAAGCAAACGATTAATTATTAAATAGGGCATTATTTAAACTAATGCCCATTAAAACAACCAAGTCATGGAAATCAATTTTAAGAAATTAAATTTTTTAGTTGAACCAAAAAATTATCAAAGTTTTTGGAGTAATTTTTTAAGTTGGGAACAAGATGATTTAAATTTTGTTACTGAAAAGGGTGAGCAAGACAAAATATTTATAGATATAGGAGCTTGGATTGGTCCGTATACTCTCATAGCAGCTAGCATGGGCATGAAAGTCTATGCGTTTGAGCCTGATAAAGTAGC
>CAJQRP010000022.1 GCA_905612365.1 uncultured Candidatus Pelagibacter sp.
TTTTTTTCATATTTGTTAAATTAACTGTATTTAAAAAAGTAAAGCCAATTTTAATATTTCTTAAAAGATGATTGTTGATATTTTGTATAAACTTAAGATTTACACCCATTCCATAATGCTGGTAAGCAATTGTTGAGTCTGTAAATCTATCTATCAGTATGATTTTCTTACCAGTATTTTGTTTTATAATTTCAATGTTTTCACTTCTAGCGGAAAGATAAAGTAGTAAATCAGTTTCTTTATTAAAAGTAGATTTGTTATTAAGAATAAGACTTCTTATTTTTTCAGAATTTGCGCTACCACCAGGTTCTCTAATTTGAATAAATTTAATTTTTTTGCGTTTTAAATAATTAGCAACATTTTTTATGTGATGAGATTTGCCAGTCCCCTCTATACCTTCAAACACTATTATTGGTTTTTTAGACATCACCCCAAATTAAAAAATTAATTGATTTCATTAACCTTGAAAAAACATTTAATTTTTTAACATCTTCATAAGCAAGTAAATCATATTCTCCAATAAGCTCACCGTCGAATGTTAACTTTAATTTTCCTAAAATATCATCTTTTTTAATAGGAGCTTGAATTGGACCATTATAATTCAATGATACTTTCAATAGTCTTTTTTTTGCTTTTGGAATAGTTTTATAGATATCATTTTTTATATAAGTTTTAACAGTATCTTTTTTACCTAACCAAACATCTATATCTTCTATTGGCGTGTTTGCTTTTGTGATTTCAACTAAGTCAAAATTAGTTAAGCCCCAGGTTAAAAGTTTAGCACTTTCGCGAGATCTATCATTTTTAGTATTGAAGCCACTGCCCACTGCTATTAATCGTCTTCCATTTCTTTCTACAGATGACGCTAGTGAATATTTTTCAACAGCTAAATAACCAGTTTTGATTCCATCTGCTCCTAGGCTTTTATATAATAGGGGATTTCTATTACCTTGAGTAATGGGGTCACCCCCTGTTCTATCCCAGGTAAATTCTTTTTCTGCAAAATACTTATATTCTTCAGGAAATTCTTTAATAAGAAATCTGGACATAAGCATAATATCTCTTACCGTTGATACGTTTTCGGTATTATTAATTCCTGATGAATTAGCAAAATTAGTATTATCCATACCTATTTCTTTAGCTTTAGCTGTCATCATCACTGCAAATTCATCCTCTGTACCAGCTATACCTTCAGCTAACGCAACACATGCATCATTACCAGATGCAATAATTATTCCCTTAAGCAAATTTTCCACGCTAACTTCATCACCAACCATTATGAACATTGAAGAATAGCCAGCCGACGAAAGTCTCCAAGCATTCTCGGACACTAAAATTTTTTCATCTAGATTTAAATCACCACTTCTAATTAAATCAAACGCAATAATGGTAGTCATAATTTTTGTCATTGATGCTGGATAGATTGATTTATCAGCATCTTTTTCAAATAATATTTCACCTGAAAGATAGTCTTGTAATATTGCTGTTCTAGCCTTTACATCAAACGCAGCATTAGAATTAGCCGTTAGTAAGAGTGTCAATAAAATTGTTATAAGTCTTAATTTAATCATTTTTTATAATTTCGATATTTTCAAATTCAAGTATGCTTATATCATTAAATGATTTTTGTAGAGAGTTAATGTTATTAAAAGGACCTGCATATACTCTATATTTTTTTTCATTAATTTTTTTGATTTTAGCATCCCTAATCTTTGTTTCTTTAATGATTCTATCAACTAGCAATGATGCTGTATCATTAAAATAAAAATCAGCTATTTTTATTTTGTAAGAAAATTTTTTACTTAATTCATTTTTGGTATTTTTTTCTTTATTGTTAAGATCACTAATATTGATATTGTTAACTGGAGCCTTATTTGCAACTTTTTTTTCTTCTTCAAATGTTTTGGCTCTTTTTGCTACAAATAGTGCATCTTCTAGTATTTCTAAAATTTCTACATAAGGTTCATTTTTATTTAACCCTATTTCATCCGCTATTCTCAATGATAATACTGCATTATTAAATAAGGGATAATCAGCATTACTACCAACAGTGGCTATAACAGATTTATTATTTAAAATGTTGGTAATTTTAACAATTGTATTTTTTTTTAAATTTTTTTGAAAAATAACCAGGCTTCGTTCGTCAATTTTTTTTGAAATAATCTTATTGTCATAAAACTTATCACTATAAATAAGACTAAATCCTTTATTTATAAATGGATTATCTAATGAATTAGAAATTGTATTTTTTGTTAAGTTAGTTGTTGTACAGTTATTTAACAAAATGAAGCAGCATAAGATTAATAGTTTCTTATAAAGCATTTTCAAATTTTTCCTTTAAAGTACATACTGCTAGGCCAAATCTTAAGGATCTATTCCATTGTAGTATTTTTTCATAATTTTCAAAAACTATATAGGCTGGATCTAAATTTTGAGCATCAGGTATAATATCTTTATCTGGTGTTATTATTGATGCAATCAAATTTTCGTCAATAACATTAAAACCATCCTCATTAATTAAATATTTTTTTAATAGTTTAAACTTATTTTTATTGTGAAGTTTTTTTGCAGATGTGTTTAATATATTGTCAGGTATATTTTTCTTTAATTTGACTTTTATGAAACAAGGTTGGTTTTTCTTCCATCCTATTTTATTTATATAGTTAGCTGCAGAAGCAAATGAATCTATAGTTGATTTAAGCTCAATAATGTTATTTTTATCATAGTCTATCGCATAGTTGTCTATAGTAGAGGGCATAAATTGAAAAAAACCAAAAGCTCCCGCCCACGAACCATACAAAATATCATGGTCTATTTTTCCTGCATCTATTAATTGAAGAATTGTAATTAACTCGTTAGTAAAAAAATCAGATCTTCGTTGATCGTAACTTAAAGTTGCTAGGGATGACAATATATCCATTTTTCCCACATAAGTTCCAAAATTAGTCTCTATCCCCATCAATGCTAAAAGTAACTCTTTCTCAACTGAAAATTTATTATCTATCATATTTATGAAATCTTTATTCAATCCATAAAGTTTAGTACCCTTATTTACTTTTTGTTTAGAGGTTCTCTTTGATATGTAAGTTTTTGTATCCTCATAGAACTCGGGTTGAAAACGGTCATATTTTATCACCTTAGGTAAAAACACAACATCAGACATTGCTAGATTAAATGTCTTTTCTGATATTTTTTTTTCTAATGCATAAACTTTAAAATTTACCAACCACTCATTAAATTCTTTTTCATTGGCATTTAATGTTCCGTGGATAATTGTAAAAAATATAATTATTAAATATTTAATTATTTTCATATAAATCTTTTAAATAAATAATTACAGCAATCCATATTAAAATGAAACTTAATGATTTATCAAAAGAAAAAGCCTCATCATAATAAAAAAAACCTAATAAAAACTGAAATGTTGGAGTTATATAGAAAATCATTCCAGTAGGCCCCAGACCACATAGCTCAACACCCCTTACGTATAGAAATAGAGGTATGACAGTCATTGGCCCAGCTAACATTAATACAAACATCATTGAAGGATCATTCAAACTAAAGATATTTAAATTATTTTTAAAAAGTAAAAAAAATGCAAATAATGCAAATGGTAATATAAAAAGACTTTCTATTAGAAGGCCAACGTCAGTATCAACATTAACTTTTTTTCTAAGAAGGTTGTAAAAACCCCAACTAAGAGCAACAACTATTCCAACCCAAGGGATTGAGTGGAAACTTTTAAATAAGAGGAATAATATAGACAACAAAACAAGCAGTATGGCAAAACCTCTTCTTTTATTTATTTCTTCACCATAAAAAATATATCCTAAGAATACACTTAAGATTGGCATAATAAAATAACCAAAGCTTGCATCAATAATCTTTTCTGTACCTACAGCATAAATCCAAGTTGCCCAATTTATAAAAATTAGTAAGCTTGAAAAAAATAAATAAATTATGCTTCTTTTATTCTTTATAATTTCAAAAAAAACTTCCCATTTAGAAAAATAAAAAGTAGTTATTATTAAAACCACAGATGTCCATATACAACGATGGATCACTACCTCTATAGACCCGGCAAAAGAAATATATTTGAAGTAAATAACTCCAATAACACCCCACCAAAAAGATCCTAATGCAGTTAATCCTATACCTTTATTGAATTTTTGCTTTTCCATAGTAATAAAATTACACCTATTAAATGATTATCTGTTTAATTTATCAATTTTATTGTTGAATTAAAAATTTATAATAATAAAACGTTGCTAACGGAGAGATGGCAGAGCGGTTGAATGCACCGGTCTTGAAAACCGGCAAAGGGGCAACTCTTTCCTGAGTTCGAATCTCAGTCTCTCCGCCACTATTCATTGACATATTTAAAATTTTTAAAAATCTGCGAAACTTTATTTAGCTTAATTTGAATTGTTAAATTTTGACCTTGATTAAATTTATAAAGATTTTCATCATCATAATCCAACAAATCACATAAAAGCTTTAACTCTTGTTCATTAAATTGATCAATATATTTTTTAGTAAATGAACCTAGCAGTTTATCCATTTCTTTAGTGCCCCTATAGTTGGCTCTATAAATTATTTTATTTTTTAAATCCTTTATATTAATGGTCATAAAAATTATTATATTACACCTAATATGAAAAATAAGAATAATTATGATTATTTATTGGCAGATCTCACTAAATTAAATGGGGTGGGTAAAAAAACCATGGAAATTTTAAAGAAAAAAAAAGTAAATAATATTTTTGATTTACTGTGGAGATTGCCTAAGTCTTATACAGACAGAACTCTAGTTAGTAAAATTTGTGACCTCCAAATAGGTATTATTCAAACTATCAGAATTGTTCCACTAAAATATCAATTTCCAAGAGTTCGAAACTTACCAAATAGAGTTAATTGTATTGATGAAACTGGAAAGATTGATTGTATATTTTTTAATAGTCACGAAGGATATGTGAGGAAAATTTTGCCGTTAAATGAAGAGGTGACAATTAGTGGTAAGATAAGTAATTATAAAGGACGATATCAAATAACAAATCCCACGTATATTTCACAAGACAGCTCTTTAATTGAAAATATTGATAATAAGTATTCATTAACAGATGGAATTACTGAAAAAACTTATAATAAAATCATCAATCAAATATTAAAAAACTTACCTACTTTAACTGAGTGGCACGATAAAGACATATTAAAATTTTTTAATAATCAAAGCTGGAATGAATCAATAATAAAATTACACGATCCAAAAAATATTGAAAATTACAAATCTGATTTCTATAAAAGGCTTGCTTATGATGAAATACTAGCATCATTTTTAGTTAATTCAGAAATTAGAAAAAAAATTAAAAAAATTAAAAAAGTTTCTAAAAATTTTACTGAAAAGGCTCACAACAATATAGTTAACAAACTAGACTTTACTCTTACTAATGATCAAAAAATTTCATTAAATGATATCAATAATGACCTAAATTCTAAAAGTAAAATGTTTAGACTTTTGCAGGGTGACGTTGGAAGTGGCAAAACTATTGTTGCATTAATTTCTTCTTTAAGTGTCATTAGTTCAGGGTTCCAAGTTGCATTAATGGCCCCTACTGAAATATTAGCTAGACAGCATTATAGTTTGGCCAAAAAACTATTTCCTAAAAATATTAATATTGAATTACTTTCTAGTAAGAGTGAAAATAGCGAAAAAAAAAGAATTGTAGAAGAATTAGAAAACAATGAAATTCAAATGGTTTTCAGCACGCATGCAATTTTTCAAAAAAAAATAGTTTTTGCAAACCTTGGTTATATTATAATTGATGAACAGCATAAATTTGGTGTTAGGCAAAGAAAGCTTTTATCAGATAAGGGTGGTGATAATTGTGATGTTCTTTTAATGTCTGCAACACCAATTCCAAGAACCCTAACTATGTCAGTTTATGGTGATATGGATGTTTCTATTATTAAGGAAAAACCAAGTAATAGAAAAGAGGTCAAAACTTACAGTAAGTTAGAAAGTAAAATAGATGATGTTATTAATTTTGTTAAAAAGGAAATAAAGGAAGGAAACCAAATCTTCTGGGTATGTCCTTTGATAGAGGAATCAAAAAAATTAGATCACCAATCTTCAGTTACTAAATATAAATTTCTTAATGAAATTTTTCCAAACAATGTTGCATTACTTCATGGAAAAATTGACAATGAAGAAAAAGAAGAAATATTGAATAAATTTTTAAACAAAGAATATTCAATTTTAGTTTCAACAACAATTATTGAAGTTGGTATTGATTTTCCTAATGCCAATGTAATCATAATAGAAAATGCTAATAAATTTGGGTTATCACAGTTACACCAGTTAAGGGGAAGGGTTGGACGTGGGGCGAAACAAGCTAGTTGCATATTGATGTTTAAGTCCAATTTAAGTGTTAATGCTAAAAAAAGAATTAATATTTTAAAGAACTCTAATGATGGTTTTGAAATCTCAGAAGAAGATATGAAGTTAAGAGGTTTTGGTGATTTGCTAGGATTTAAACAGAGTGGTGTTAAAAATTTTAAATTAGCAGATCCTATTCAAAATGAAGATTTATTTTTAATGGCAGAAAAACAAATTAAAAAAATAGAATTAGAAAATATTGATATTAAAAAATATAAATCATTACTCAAGTTATATGATCAAGCAGATATAATTAACGATATGGTTTAGCTTTTAGGCTTAGATGTTCCTGCTGAAACTATAAATTTTGACGCTTCTTCAAATGTCATATCTAAATAAATCAAATCTTCTTTTGGTATCATTAACAGAAAGCCACTTGTTGGGTTTGGGGTCGTTGGAACAAAAACATTAACTAAATTAATATTTGTTTTAGCTTTAATTTCACCTGTATTTTCTTTGGTAGCAAAACCTACGGCCCATGATCCTTTTCTTGGATACTCAACTAGTACTACGCTTTTTTTATTACCCTCTTGCTCTCTAAAAGAATCTGTCATTTGTCCAATCGCAGAGTAAATAGTTCTTAGTATCGGCATTCTTTTAAATAAATCATCAATTATTTGTAAAAACTTTTTACCTATAAAAGTTAAAGAAAGGCCACCTACAATTGTAATAAAAATAATTGTTAAAATTATTTCAATACCTGGAATTGCATATGGAAGATAAGTATTAGGATTTAATCCAGATGGTACTAAATTTGTTGAAAAATTAATTAAGAATTTACTTAAATAAAGCGTAAACCCAATTGGAATTAAAACAATTACACCTGTAAAAAAATAGTTTCTTAATTTTAAAGCTAATGATTTTTTTTTCTTAATAGGCATAGATAATTTAGTTATAACTAGAATAAATAACAAATAAAACGGCTATGATGAAAAGTGTAACTAAGATTTTATTGTTTAAATTCATAAAAGTATATATTTATATAATTATCAAATTTTTAATAAAATGAATAGAAGAAAATTTTTAAATTATATTGGGTGTGGATGTTCAGGCTTGATGCTTGGTGCTTGTTCTACAGCCCCAATAACTGACAGAAGGCAATTAAAAATTATACCAGAATCTAAATTAAATGCACAAGCAGCTCAAATTTTTGAAAAGGTCAAAGAAAAAGAGAAAATGAGTGATGACACTAAAACACTAAATGAAATTAAAGATATTGGAAAAAGAATGGAAAACTCTATATCTGAATATTTTTATAGTGCGGGTCTAAATGATCCTACTGTTAATTTTGATTGGGAATATATTTTAATAGATAATAAAAAAGTTAAAAATGCCTGGTGTATGCCTGGTGGTAAAATTGCTGTATACACAGGAATACTTGACGTTACAAAAAATACAAATGGTCTTGCCTCAGTTATGGGTCATGAAATTGCGCATGCTGTTGCTAAACATTCGGTTGAAAGAGCAAGTAGAAGTGCACTTTTACAAACTGGAACATCTTTGATCAATATTTTTTCAGGTGGAAAGTTAGGACAGATCAATCAAGCAACTGGTATGAACACTGTAGGACTATTATCTCAAATAGGTATAATGAATCCTTTCTCAAGAACCCAAGAAAGTGAGGCTGATTACCTAGGAATGATTTTTGCATCATTATCTGGTTTTGATATTAGGGAAACTAAAAAGTTATGGGAAAGAATGAAAGCAGAAAATAAAGGCAAAGAACCCCCTCAATTTATGAGCACACATCCATCATCTTCTAAAAGAATAAAAGATTTATCAGAATGGGAAAATAGTGTAATTTTAGACTATCCACCGATTACAATTAGTTAATATTTAAGAGATTATTTTAGTGGTGAGCCCTGATGGACTCGAACCATCGACCCATTCCTTAAAAGGGAATTGCTCTACCAACTGAGCTAAGGGCCCACATATAAATTAATAAAGTTAAGATAAATGTTTTTTTTATTTAATTTTAAAAAAAAACTTTTGGTGAAGTCTTCTTTAAAATTTTTAAATTTCTTTACACTTAAAAATTTAAACAATAAAAAAATATCAAACTTGAATAATTTTTATTACCAAAAAACAATTATTTATTCCATAACATCACAAATTGCAAATATTTAAATTACAACTTATCAATGTATTCATCATGAAATTTATCAAATGTACCTTTTTTAATATTTTCTCTAATAGAGGACATTAATTCTTGATAAAAGTTGATGTTATGTAAGGTTAAAAGTGTAGAACCCAATATTTCATTCGTATTAAATAGATGATTTAGATAGTTTTTTGAATACCTGTTTAGATTTAAATTTGAACAATTAGGATCAAGAGCCTCATTGTCATTTTTAAATTTATTATTTTTAATGTTTATACGACCCTTCCAAGTAAAAGCTAAACCAGTTCTTCCAGATCTTGTAGGCATTACACAATCAAACATATCAACACCTCTCTTAACAGCTCCAAGAATATCAGCTGGCGTCCCTACACCCATTAAATATCTCGGTTTATCATCAGGCATAATATTTTTTAAATCATCCAGAACACTAAACATTTCATTTTGACTCTCTCCTACTGCAAGACCTCCAATCGCATAGCCATCAAAGCCTATTTTGATCAACTCATTAAGAGATTTAGCTCTTAAATCCTTGAACAATCCACCCTGGACTATTCCAAATAAAGCTTTGTGTGGGTTTAAACCAAAAGCTATTTTAGATCTTTCAGCCCAATATATGGATAATTCCATAGATTTATTTATTATATCATAATCTGTAGTTTTTTTGGGACACTCATCCATGATCATAACGATATCTGAGTCTAATCCTCTTTGAACTCTTATGCTTTCTTCGGGGCTTAATATGAATTTTTTACCATCTACATGAGAATTAAATATTGCACCTTTTTCTCTGTCTACTTTGTTTAACTTTGAAAGTGACATAACTTGAAACCCACCAGAATCTGTAAGTATCGGAAGCTTACAATTCATAAACTTGTGAAGTCCTCCTGCGGAAATTATTCTATCCACACCAGGTCTAATCATTAAATGATATGTGTTAGATAATATTATTTCAGAACCAGTTTTAATAACATCATCAATAAGGCAAGCTTTTACAGTAGCCTGAGTACCAACAGGCATAAAAGCTGGTGTTTGAATGTTGCCTCTATGAGTTTCAATAATACCAGCTCGGGCAAATTTATCATTTTCGATGACATTAAATTTGAAATTTTTTAATGTCATTGAAATGTGTATTAATATTATTTTAAGCTAATAATTTTATCTGGGTTAGAAACAGAACCGTTATTATTTTGGTCTCCTCTTTTAATTTTATCAACTAGTTCCATACCTTCGATAACCTTACCAAAAACAGTATATTGTCTATCTAGGAATGATGACTCTTTGAAACAAATAAAAAATTGACTATTAGCACTATTTGGATCTTGTGATCTAGCCATAGACAAGGTTCCTCTTTCATGTGGTAAGTCACTAAATTCTTCTTTAAGATCTGGTAAATCAGAACCACCCATTCCAGCTTTTTTTAAATCAAATTGGTCATTAGAAGAGTTACCAAATTGTACATCACCTGTTTGAGCCATAAAACCATCAATTACCCTATGAAATACAACGCCATCGTACTTTCCATCTTTGGCTAATTGTTTAATTCTTTTAACATGGTTAGGGGCAACATCTTCAAAAAGTTCTATTTTAATGTCTCCATCTTTAAGTTTTAAAATCATTATATTCTCCTCCGCTATTATATTGTTGGTTAGTATAAAAAATAAAATTAAAAATTTTGTTATAAGTTTATTCATATTTCTCTTTTAAAGACTTTATTGTACTTTTTGTAGTAAATTTTTTTATATCACCTTTTAGTCTCACTATTTCTTTAACAAATCTTGATGAAATAATTTGATTTTCAACATCTGACATTAAAAAAATTGTTTCTATATCGTTATTTAATTTTCTATTCATTCCAGCTAATTGAAATTCATATTCAAAGTCAGATACAGCTCTTAAGCCTCTTAGAATAATATTAGATTTGTATTTTTTACATAAATCAGTTGTTAATGATGTAAATGAAATAACTTCAATTCTTTTTTTATCAAACTTTAAATCAACAAATAGAGCTTTTTTAATTAACTGTATTCTTTCAAGTGAATTAAAAAGATAATTTTTATTAGTACCATCAGAAGCAGCAATAATAACTTTATCAAATAATTTTAAAGCTTTTTTAATTACATCAATATGACCAAAGGTTATTGGGTCAAATGTTCCGGGATATACGGCAACTTTTTTCATTACTCCAAGTTATCATCAATTTTTATTGCTGAAACAACTTTTTCATCACCAGATAATTTGATAATTCTTACACCTTGAGTATTTCTTCCTGCCGTTCTGATTTCTTTAACAGCAACCCTAATGACTCTTCCTTTATTTGTTGAAATCATAACATCATCTCCTTCAATAATTGGGAATGATGAACATATACTGCCATTTCTTGGAGAGTTAATAATTCCTATTATACCCTTACCACCTCTATTAGTAACTCTATATTCATTATTCAAAGTTTTTTTACCGTATCCATTTTCTGTAATAGATAAAACAAATCTTTCTTCAGACTTTGAATCTTTTTTTGTTTTTTCTTTATTTGCAATTGAAAGAGAAACGATCTCATCATTAGGTGATAGCTCTATACCCTTAATACCTTTAGAAGATCTACCCTTAAATATTCGTAGTTTTTTTGACTCAAATCTAATGCATTTACCATTTTTTGTACTTAACATTACATCTTGATCGTCTTTGCAAATTTCAACACCTACGATTTTGTCATTGGGATCTAATTTTATTGCAATTTTTCCAGCTGAATTAATTGAAGAAAAATCTTCTAGGCTATTTTTTCTAACTTTACCTTTTGCAGTAGCGAAAACAATTTGAAGATTTTTTAGATCAGCTTCATCATCAGGAAATGGCATTATTGAACTAATAGATTGATGATTTTTTAATGGTAAGATGTTGAATAAAGATTTACCTTTTGATGTAGTTGATCCTTCGGGTATTTTCCAAGCTTTAATTTTATAAACAAGCCCTTCTGTTGAAAAGAAAAGAACAGAAGTACGAGTGTTAACTGACAATGTTTGAACAACAGAATCTTCATCTCTCGTTGTGATTCCAGATTTTCCTTTACCACCTCTTTTTTGTTGTTTGACGTTACTTAAGGCTCCTCTTTTAATGTAACCCTGAAGAGTAACTGTAATAATCACTGCTTCTTTTTGAATAGTCTCTTCGATATCATAGTTTAAAACAGCATCAATAATTTTAGTTCTTCTTGGAACTGCAAACTTTTCTTTGATGGTTTTAAGCTCTTCACTTATTACGTTTAAAAGTTCTTTTTTAGAATTAATTATTTTTTTATAACCTTTAATCAGGTCAGCTAATTTTTTAATTTCAACTTCTATTTCATTAATACCAAGAGCTGTAAGTTTTTGAAGTCTAAGTTCTAAAATAGCAATTACCTGAGGATCAGTTAGTGAGTATAAATCTTTTCCCTTTTTATCTTCAACAAGTGAAATTAGCTTTAAAGATTTATTTATTTTCCACTTAGTGCTTAATAATGATTTTTTAGCATCATCAGGAGTTTTTGATGATCTTATAATTTTTATAATTTTGTCTAAGTTCTCAACAGATACTGATAATCCAATAAGGATGTGAGCTCTATCTTCAGCTTTTTTTAAATCAAACTTAGTTTTTTTGATTATTACATCCTCACGGAATGTTAGGAAATTTGATAAAAATTCTTTTAAATTACAAATTTTAGGTTTGCCATCAACAATAGCTAAAGTGTTAAAGCCAAAAGAGCTTTCTATAGATGTATTTTTATAAAGTAATCTTTTAATAGTTTCTGGTTCAACACCATTTCTTAAATCAATAGCAACTCTAATCCCTTCTCTGTTAGATTCGTCTCTAATATCTTTTATTCCCTCTATTTTTTTCTCTCTAACAAGTTGGGCAATTCTCTCATTTAAAACTGATTTATTTACTTGATATGGCACAGAAGTTATAACGAGTCTCTCTCTTCCATTTTTTTGTGCTTCAACACTAATTTCACCTCTAATTTTAAATGATCCACGACCAACATTATATCCAGCTTTAATAATTTCTTTTCCTATAATAACGCCACCCGTAGGGAAATCTGGTCCAGGTATATGCTTCATTAATTCTTTAATCTTAATATCTTTATTTTCAATTAAAGCTAATGTTCCATCTATAATTTCACCTAAATTATGTGGGGGAATACTTGTTGCCATTCCAACCGCAATACCACCCGCACCGTTTACTAGTAAATTAGGATATTGAGCAGGCAAGACAGTTGGCTCTCTTTCCGTTTCATCATAATTACTTTTGTATTCAACGGTATTTTTTTCTATATCATCAATTAAGTATTGAGAAACTTTAGCTAATCTTGTTTCTGTATATCTCATAGCCGCAGCTGGATCTCCATCAATAGAACCAAAGTTACCCTGACCTTGAACAAGAGGTAAGCTCATTGAAAAATCTTGAACCATTCTGACAAGAGCGTCATAAACAGATTGATCTCCATGCGGGTGATATTTACCAATAACATCACCAACTATTCTTGCCGATTTTCTAAATTGTTTTGACCAATCGTAACCACCTTTATACATAGCAAACAATATTCTTCTATGAACAGGTTTAAGTCCATCTCTGACATCAGGAAGAGCCCTACTCACAATTACACTCATTGCATAGGACAAATAAGATGCGCTCATCTCGTCATGCATTGAAATGATTTTTATATTCTCGTCTTTAGGAATTTCTGTATCTTTCATAGAAACTAAAAGGGAATTTCGTCATCCATATCATTAGGGGCTTGGGGGCTATCATCAGGATTGCTAGCAACAGCTTGCGAATTGTCATTTTGAATACCACCACCGCCAGTGTTTCCACCACCTAACATAGTGAGTGAAGAATTGTATCCTTGAATTACAATTTCAGTTGAATACTTGTCTTGACCAGACTGTTCATCTTTCCATTTTCTAGTCGTTATCTGTCCCTCAACATAAATTTGAGCACCTTTTTTCAAATATTGCTGAACAACATTGACTAACCCTTCATTAAATACAACTATTCGGTGCCATTCTGTTTTTTCTTTTTTTTCGCCAGTTGCTTTATCTTTCCAAGATTGGCTAGTAGCTAAACTTAAGGTAGCAAGACTTTTGCCATTTGACATTTGTTTGATTTCTGGGTCTGCGCCTAAACGCCCAATTAATAATACTTTATTTAAACTTCCAGCCATAATATTTATAATTCTTTATTTATTTAATTAATTTTATATCACAATACAAACTCAATATTAATTTTATTAATTTAAAGCAACTAAAATTATGATTAAAAAGATAGTTATTAAGGGTGCAAAAGAGCATAACTTAAAGAATGTTTCAGTAGAAATACCGAAAGATCAGTTTGTTGTAATTACTGGTCTTTCTGGTTCAGGAAAATCCTCACTAGCATTTGACACTGTCTATGCAGAAGGACAAAGAAGGTATGTTGAAAGTTTATCAGCTTATGCTCGTCAATTTTTGGATAAAATGAAAAAACCAAATGTTGATCTTATCGAGGGATTAAGTCCAGCTATAGCCATAGAGCAAAAAAATACATCTAAAAATCCAAGGTCAACTGTTGCAACAGTAACGGAAATTTATGACTACATGAGAGTGTTATATGCAAGGGCTGGTGTGCCCTACTCACCATTCACAGGAAAACCAATAACATCACAAACAATAACTCAGATTGTAGACTTAATAAAAAAGTTACCTAAAAAAGCTACTATATATGTTTATGCTCCAGTTGTTCGTGGTCGTAAGGGTGAGTATAGAAAGGATATTTTAAGTTATAAAAGAAGAGGTTTTAGAAAGATTAAAATTGATGAAGTCTTATATGAAATAGATAATGCACCCAATTTAGATAAAAAACTCAAGCATGACATATCTGTTTTAGTTGATAGAATTGTTTTGAATTCCAATCTTGGTAATAGACTTGCTGAAAGTATTGAGACAGCTGTAAATTTATCAAATGGATTGGTATTTGTTGAGTATGAAGATGAAACATTGCCACAAAAATTTAGAAAAATTGAAAAATTAATTTATTCTACAAAATTTGCCTGTCCAGAAAGTGGTTTTACAATTGAAGAGATTGAACCAAGACTTTTTTCTTTTAATAGTCCGTACGGAGCGTGCGCAGAATGTGAAGGCATTGGAATAAAGTTAAACGTAGATCCGAACCTTGTAGTTCCTGATGAGAAAAAAAGTATAGCAGATGGTGCCATAGAACCATGGGCCAAATCAACAACACTATATTATGCACAAACCTTGGCCTCTATTGCTAAACATTATGGATTTTCTTTAGATGAAAGATGGAAAAAACTTCCAAAAAAATTTAGAGATGTAATATTGTTTGGATCAGATGAAGAAGAAATTAAGTTTGTTTATGACGATGGTTATGAAAAATATTCTCATAAAAAAACTTTTGAAGGTGTAATAAATAATCTTGAAAGAAGATTTCTTGAATCTGATAGTGAATGGAAAAGAGAAGCGATAGCTGAATATCAATCTGATTCTGCTTGTGAAGGATGTAACGGTAATAGATTAAAAGAAGAAGCCTTATGTGTTAAAATTGATAATCAGAATATAAGCGAAGTAACTAAAAAATCTATTCTAGATGCAGCTAAATGGTTTAAAGGCTTAGAACAAAACCTTGATAAACGACAATTTAAGATAGCAGAACATATTTTAAAAGAAATTAATGAAAGACTAACTTTCCTTTTAAATGTTGGGCTTGAATATTTAACATTATCCAGAGAGTCAGGTACTCTTTCTGGAGGTGAGGCTCAAAGAATAAGACTCGCGTCACAAATTGGTTCTGGATTAACTGGTGTACTGTATGTACTTGATGAACCCTCTATCGGATTGCATCAAAAAGATAATGTTAAATTAATAAATGCATTAAAAAGACTAAGAGATTTAGGTAACACTGTAATTGTTGTTGAACATGATACGGAAACGATGGAAAATGCAGATCATATAATAGATATGGGTCCAGAAGCCGGAACTAATGGTGGTGAAATAATTGCACAAGGTACTTATGATGAAATACTAAAAAATAAAAACAGTATTACTGGTCAATACTTATCTCATAAAAAGTATATAGAAATTCCAAGAACTAGAAGGCTTGCAAAAAATGGAAGGTTTGTTGAAATTAATGGTGCTAGTGGAAATAATTTGAATAACGTTAATCTTAAAATTCCAACAGGAAGTTTTACTTGTGTAACAGGTGTTTCTGGTAGTGGTAAATCTACACTAATATTACAAACGTTATATCATGCGCTAAATTTAACCCTAAATAACAAGGCTAGAAAAGTTCCTAAAGAGTTTAAGAGTTATAAAGGTGTTGAGCTTATAGATAAGATAATAGATATAGATCAGTCTCCTATTGGAAGAACACCTAGATCAAACCCAGCGACCTATACAGGAGCTTTTGGCCCTATTAGAGATTGGTTTACAGCGCTACCAGAGTCAAAAACAAGAGGATACAAGCCAGGCAGATTTTCTTTTAATGTTAAAGGTGGAAGATGTGAGGCTTGTGAAGGTGATGGTGTAATTACATACGAGATGCACTTCTTACCCGATGTATATATTCAATGTGATGAATGTAAGGGAACTAGGTACAACAGAGAAACTCTTGAGATAAAATTTAAAGATAAAAGTATTGCCGATGTATTAGATATGTCAGTAGATGAAGGATGTGAGTATTTTGAAAATATTTCAAATATTAAAACAAAACTATTAACATTAAAAAAAGTAGGCCTTGGCTATATAAAAATTGGACAGCAGGCAACAACACTATCTGGTGGTGAAGCTCAACGTATTAAATTAGCTAAGGAATTATCAAAAAGATCTACAGGAAGAACCATGTACATATTAGATGAACCAACAACAGGTCTTCATCAACATGATATTAAAAAACTATTAGAAATACTTCATACATTTGTAGCTCTAGGAAATACGGTTGTTGTTATTGAGCATAATTTGGATGTAATCAAAACAGCTGATTATATTGTTGATATGGGTCCTGAAGGTGGTGTCAAAGGTGGAAATATTATCGCAGAGGGAAAACCAGAGGACATTATTAAAATAAAAGGTAGCTATACCGGAGAATTCTTAAAACCTATGCTAGAAGAAAAATTTAAAAAGAAGTTAAAGATTTAAACAATTAGTGTATAAATGATTCTAATTATGGGTAATTTACTATCATCGCTTCCAAAAACAATTCATGCATCATTAGGATTGGCTATAATTCTATTTCTAGGATTATTTTATGGTAATGGTGGTTTTGATTTTGATACAATTTTTTGGAGTTGGTTAACAAGATTGATTCATGTAACGGTTGCTATCATGTGGATTGGTCTACTTTGGTATTTTAACTTTGTTCAAATTCCAAACATGCCTAAAATCCCTGATGAGCAAAAACCTGCTATTGGTAAAGTTATTGCGCCAGCAGCTTTGTTTTATTTTAGATGGGCAGCTTTACTAACGATATTATCTGGATTAATTTTAGCACATTTAAATGGTTATTTACACGATGCCATGACTTTAGGTGGTGGTGGAAAAAGTACGGCTATTGGCATTGGGATGTGGCTGGGTTTATACATGGCATTCAATGTTTGGTTTATAATTTGGCCAAATCAAAAAAGAGCACTAGGTATGGTTGAGTGCGAACCTGATGTTAAAGCAAAATCAGCAAGAACAGCAATGTTGTTTTCAAGAACAAACACTCTTTTATCGTTACCAATGTTACTTTCAATGGTAGCGGCTCAAAATCTTTATTAAATCTACTCGGTATCTTCTTTTAGGATTGTTTTTTGTGAAACTCTAAGTTTCACAAGTATAGGATTAGCAATATAAATTGAAGAATAAGTTCCAAATACAACACCCATAATCATAGCTAAGGAAAAACCTTTTAATATTTCTCCACCAAATAAATAAATTGAAACTAAAGCAAGTAATGTTGTGGCTGATGTAATTATAGTTCTTGAAAGTGTTTCATTGATTGAGATATTTGTAAGTTCATAAATTTTGATGTCAGAAAACTTTCTTAAATTTTCTCTAACTCTGTCATAAATTACAACAGTATCGTTCATTGAATAACCTACTATGGTTAAAACAGCAGCAACTATTGATAGATTTATTTCTAAACTAAATAGTGAGAAAAGACCTAGTGTTATAATGACGTCATGGAATAAGGCCAAAATAGCACCTAAACTAAATTGCCATTCAAATCTTATCCATATGTAAAATAACATTGCAGCTAGAGATAGTGCGATTGCAATAATACCAGACTTTAATAATTCAGAGCTAACTTTGGGACCTACATTTTCAACTCTTCTGAAATTAAAAGACCCTCCCAAAGAAGATGTTAAATCTTTTTTAATAACCTCAATGGTGTTTGCATCTGTGTCTTTTTTCTCTATCTTAATTAAAAAATCATTCTCATTACCAAATTTTTTAACATTAAAATCTCCTAAATTCATTTGGCTAAAAGATTGTCTTAGAGATGTAACATTGATGTTTTTATCATTTGATCTTAACTCAATTAAAGTTCCACCTTTAAAATCTACACCAAAATTAAGTCCTTTAAAAAATAACAATAGAATAGATGCCACTACTAGACCCAAAGAGATGAGATTAAATAGTTTATAAAATTTATTAAAATTAATCATTTATATTAGTTTAGTTTTTTCTTTATTTCTTACCACGTAAAGACCAGTAAGCATTCTTGCAATAAAATAAACTGAAAACAGTGTAGTAAAAATTCCTACAGCTAAGGTCACAGAGAAACCTTTAACAGGCCCTGAGCCCATAAAGAATAAGATTACAGCTGCAATTAATGTAGTTATATTTGCATCTATAATTGCAGTTTTTGATTTAACGTAACCAGTATCAAAAGCTATTATATTATTTTTTTCTTTTTTACATTCTTCTTTAATTCTTTCAAAAATTAACACATTAGCGTCAACAGCCATACCAACAGTTAAAATAATACCAGCTATGCCTGGTAATGTTAATGTTGCTTCAAATAATGTGAGTATACCTACTAAAAAAAATAGATTAACTAAAAGTGTTATATTGGCTATCAAACCAAATATCTTATATTTAAAAAACATAAAAATAATCACAAGTAAAAAACCAATCATTAGGGCAATAACACCAGCATTGATTGAGTCCTGTCCAAGATCAGGTCCTACAGTTCTTTCTTCAATTATATTTAGTGGTGCTGGTAAGGCTCCAGATCTAAGCAATAATGCTAAATCTGTTGCTGATTGAAATGTAAAATTACCACTAATCTGACCATTTCCACTTGCTATAGTATCTCTAATTACTGGAGCACTAACAATTTTTCCATCTAAAACAATTGCTAACTGTTTACCAACTCCTGTACTTGTTGCTTTACCAAATCTTTTTGCACCCACCCGATCAAGAGTAAATGATACTACGGTTTCATTTGTTTGGTTGTTCATTTGTGGTTGAGCATCAAGTAAGTTTTCACCATTTAGAATTATTCTTTTACTAACCATTGCTTCACTCATGCCATCTTCAAATTGAAGCATTTCAGTGCCAAAAGTGTCATTCTTATTTTGAGTGACAAATCTAAAAGTTAGGTTTGCGGTTTTACCTAGTAGAGATTTTATTCTCATAGGATCATCCAAACCAGGAAGCTCTACAAGAATTCTATTATTACCTCTTTTTATTATATTTGGTTCATTTGTCCCAACTTCATCAACTCTTCTTCTAACGATTTCTAGAGCTTGATCTTGAGATGATGTTTTAATTTCAATGAGTCCATATTTAGAAAGTGACAGTGTAAATTTACTATCTTCTATTATTACATCAAATTGATGTGATTTATACTGATTGTAATAAGGGTTAATCTCACTCTCTTTATCAAGAAAAAAAGCTTCAACTGAACCAACATCCATTATAGGGGTAGTAAACACTATTGTTTTATCTTGTATTCTTAAATCATTAAAATTAATTTTCTTACTCTTTAGAAAATTCCTTATAACAGTAGTCGTATTTTGTAGTTTTTGTATTTCGACAGGTTCATTATCTATTTCAAGTAATAAATAAGACCCTCCCTGCAAGTCAAGGCCAAGGTTTATTCTTTTCGAGATAAAGCTATTTTCAGGATCTTGAAAGTTTGATAGTGCAAAATAAATAAAAAAAAGTGTTACAAAAGAAACTAAAGTAATTCTTATTTTGGAAAAGTATAACACTTTAGTTTGATGTTATTTTTTTACTTCAGGAGCGTTAAGTAATCCTTGGATACCAGTAGATTTGATAATTTCAACTTTAACGTTATCAGCAATTTGCACTTCAACTTTTTCATTATCAATAATTCTTTCAACTGTACCAATGATACCAGCAGATGTTACAACCTTGTCGCCTCTTGATAAGTTTTCTACCATGGCTTTATGCTCTTTAACTTTCTTTTGTTGAGGTCTTATTAAAAAAAAGTAAAAAATAACAAATATTAAAATTAGCGGTATAAATTGTCCTATTCCTGAATCCATAATTCTCCTTAATTAAAGTGAATACTTACAACATCTATTAAATTAAAACAACTTTAAATCTTAATGATTTTCTCAATATTATTCATGTAAGGCTTTAAAACCTCAGGTACAATGATAGATCCATCTTCTTGTTGATAATTTTCTAATATAGCAACCATAGTTCTACCAACAGCTAAACCACTGCCATTTAAGGTTCCAACTAGCACAGTTTCTTTTTTTTCGTTTTTATATCTAGCTTTCATTCTTCTTGCTTGAAATGATCCACATGAAGAGCAACTTGAGATTTCTCTATATTTATCTTCTGACGGAAGCCACACCTCAATATCAAAAGTTTTTTCAGCACTAAAACCCATATCACCAGTGCACAAAACTATTTTTCTATATGGAAGTTTTAGTAAATCTAAAATTTTAGTTGCACAATCAGTCATTCTATCGAGTTCTGGTAAACACTTATCAAACTCAACAATACTTACCATTTCAACTTTGTAAAATTGGTGCTGTCTAATCATGCCTTTTGTATCTTTACCATAACTTCCTGCTTCTTTTCTAAAACATGGAGTTGAAGCAACCATTCGCATAGGAAGTTTTTTTTTATCAATAATTTGGTCTTTTACAATATTGGTTAAAATAACTTCAGCAGTTGGAATTAAAAATTTTCTATCACTAGAATCATCTAATTTAAGTTCAAACTGATCATTATCAAATTTAGGCAATTGTCCTGTACCATACATAGTGTCATCTGTTGCAATTAGTGGCGGTGATATCTCTTCATAACCATTGGTATTCACATGTGTATCAAGCATAAAATTTGATAAAGCTCTTTCCAACAAGGCCAATTTATCTTTTACAAAAACAAACCTTGAGCCAGTAGTTTTTGTAGCTAAATCAAAATCAAGCATGTTTAAGTTTTCACCTAATTCATAATGAGATTTAGGTTTAAATGTAAAATTAGGTAATTTTCCTGATTTAGAAATTTCTACATTTGAGTTTTCATCTTTACCTGTAGGAACGTCAGAATGAGGCATGTTTGGTATTGAGGACAAAATAGCCTCTAATTCACTTTTAACACTAGATTGTAATTTACTAATATTATCAATTTCAGAAGAAATTTTTTTAGATTTTTCAAAAAGAGACTGATCTTTAGATTTTGAGATATCTTTTTTTTCTTTTTCAAGCAATTCTCTTTGTTGGATGTATTCTCTATTACTCTCATCTAATGATAAAATCTTATCCACATCTATATCTAGGAATCTTTTATTCAAAGCTTTTTTAAAAGCCTCAATATCATTTCTAATTTCTTTTATATTATGCATTTTTTTTATTTTTCTTATCAATAATGTTTACAGAAAATATAGATAATTCATATAAAATCAATAATGGTATCGCTAGTCCAATTTGAGTTATAGGATCAGGTGGTGTTAATAGTGCGGCTGCTGCAAAAATCATTACAACGACATATTTTCTTTTTTCTCTAAGAAATTTAGCATTAACAATGCCAACTCTAGCTAACAAACTAAGAACAACTGGTAGCTGAAAACTTATACCAAATGCAAAAATTAATTTCATTACAAGTGAAAGATATTCACTAACTTTTGCTTCTAATTGGATGGGTAACCCTGTTGAGGCCCCGGTGCTTTCAAAAGAGAGAAAAAACTTTATCGCTAGTGGCATTATTAAATAATAAACAAGCATCCCTCCTAGAAAAAATAATATAGGCGTTAAAACTAGATAAGGAACAATTGCAATTTTTTCATGTTTATAGAGGCCTGGTGCAATAAATTTCCAAATTTGCACTAATATGAAAGGACAAGTAACAAAGAATGCTGCAAAAAAAGAAACCTTCAAGTATGTTAAGAATGTTTCTTGTAGAGCTGTAAAAATTAACCTTCTATCGGTACCACTTTCATTTACTGCTTTAGCAAAAGGCTCGACTAAAAAACCATAGAGATGTTCTGAAAAAAAATAACATCCAATAAAAAATATGAATAAAAAAATAAACGAATGAATTAATCTTTTTCTAAGTTCTGTTAAATGACTTACAAAGCCACCTTCATTTTCAGATTTTGTCATCTTTTTTTTCATCTTCTTGTGGTTTTTCTATTTCATTAGAACCAATATCAAGGTCAGCTACCTCACTTTGTATATTGCTAATATATCTTTTTGTTGTTCCGATCCATGAACCAACTTTTTTTAACATATGTGGGAAATCTTTGGGTCCAATAACAATAATTGCTACAGCTACTACGAGTAAAATCTCAAACCAGCCAATAGTAGGCATTTGATTTATTCTTTATCTTTGCTGTCTTGATTATTTTCAGAAACATTTTTAGGCTCTGGCTCATCTGTGATGTCTGTAGCCATGCCTTTTTTAAAACTTTTAATACCTTTAGCTACATCACCCATTAAACTAGAGATTTTACCTCTACCGAATAGAAGGACAACTAAGATAACAACTATTGCTATTTGCCAAATTCCAATGCTCATATATTTTTATACCCTTTTTAGATTTAACTTTAAAGTAACTTTTTATTTTTCTTCATCAGGACTAAGCGTTCCACCTAACATTTCATCTATATTTTCATAGATGTCTTCTTTTTTTTCTTCTTGTTTTTCTTTGTAAAATTTACCAGTACCAAATATTGCATTATCTATGTTTGAACTATCAATCAGTCCGGCAGATCCCAATTCATCAACTGTAGGTAAATCTGACAACTTTTGAAGACTAAAATGACTTAAGAAATCATTAGTGGTTCCGTACTGAATTGGTTTACCCGGGACATCTTTGCGCCCTTGTGGTTTTACCCAATTGAGCTCCATTAAAATATCAAGTGTATTTGTACCAAAAGCAACACCTCTTATTTCTTCTATTTCAGCTCTAGTAACAGGTTGGTGATAAACAATTATAGCTAATGTTTCAACCGCAGCTCTAGATAGTTTTTTTTCTACAGTTTTTTCTTGAGACATAAGGTTTGATAGATTTTCAGAGGTTCTAAAAGACCATCTCTTAGAAATACAAACTAAATTAATTCCTCTTGATGAGTATTCTTTTTGAAGTTTTTCTAATGATTTTAAAACATCAATTTTTTTTGAAATTTTAGATTCAATGGTGTCGATATCTAACGGTTCGGCAGCAGCAAAAATTATTGCCTCAACTTCTCTTTCGCCATCATTCATTTTTGAGGGGAAAGTAACTATATTATCTTTTGTTTCTTTTTTTATTTTTGTCATTTTAGCTCTTTAATATAAATATCATCAAATAAGTTTTCTTGCTTTATAGTTAGATTGCCTTCTTTAACCAGCTCTAAGGAACCAGCAAAAATTCCCGCTTTACCAGTTCTTTTATATTTTGAGCCATTCTTAAATGAAGATGGTATTAATTCATTAATATTTCTCCAATCAATTAACTTACCAAAGAATTCTTTTATTCTTTTGATGCCATCTTCAGTGGTAAAAACTGGAAGTTTAGGAATATTCATTCTTTGAAAATCTTTAGTCATAATAATTGAGGAATAAGATTTTAATAGTTCGTAAAGATTTAGTTTATATTCAGTACTATATATAGATCGTATATTTCCTTTAATTCCTCTAACTCTTATTTCTCTTCCAAGTCTTTTTCTTTTTAACATTTGGTCAGAAAGTAATCTAATCAACTCTAATTTTTTTAATTGTAATTTTAATTTTTCAGCAACTTCTAAAACTTTAAATTCTTCTTCGGGATTTCCTGGCAACAAAAGTTTTGATTTAAGATAAGTTAACCAAGTAGCCATCAATAAATATTCTGAAGCAGATTCTAGATTAAGATTTTTTTCGTTTGTAATATAATTATGAAATTGGTCAGCTAGTAATGTTATAGAAATATCTTCAAGGTTAACCTTTTGAGCTTTTGCTAAATCTAATAAAACATCAAGCGGGCCATTATAATTATCAAGATCAACATTAAAGTTTTTAGAATCGGTGTCAGACATATTAAATATTAACTTATAATCTTATAAAATTGTGATGTTTTTTTTATAATAAACTTACTTATAATCGGTGAATAAAGAGCCACATCATTCATTTCTTTTAAATTTCCATTACAATGAAGAACTAGATCGCAACCAGCGCTAAAGGATTTTTTTGTATTAATTGCTATAGAGCCCTTTAAACTCTTCATTGATATATCATCAGACATCAAAATATTTTTAAATTTAATTTGGTTTCTTATTAATTTTATAATTTTCTTCGAATGTGTTGCTGTATTAACTTTATCAATTTTTTTATAAATAAGATGTGCTGTCATTGCAAACAAACTATTTTTATTTTTGAATGCCATAAAATCATTATTATTTAGATGTCTTAATTCCCTGTTGATTGTAGGAGTTTTTTTATGACTATCGACTTTAGCCAAACCGTGACCTGGAATATGCTTTATTACAGCAGCAATTTTATTATTATGCAATTCTTTGATACAAATATCACCAATTTGGGAAACAATCTTTGCATTACTTGAAAATGCTCTATCAGCAATTATTGAGCTTGACCCTTTTGATCTTACGTCAAGAACAGGTAGAGTATTAATATTTATGCCCGCAGTTTTTAATAATGAAGCTGTTTTATAAATAAATTTTTTATACTCAGTATAAAATTTTTTTTGATCATTTATATAAAGATTGCCAAAAAATTCTCCTGTAAACTTATCTGCATTAAAAAATTTTCTTAATCTATTTACTCTGCCACCCTCTTGGTCAATTAAAATAGGATATTTCTTATCATTAAATATTTTTCTAATTTCATCTGTTAATTTTTTTACTTGTGTAATATTTTTAATATTTCGTGAAAAAAGTATTATTCCCCAGGGCTTATGTTTAATTATAAATTTTTTTTCTTTAATCAATAATTTGGTTGATCTTAAACCAACTATAAAACTTTTACGATCATCCATCATTATTTATTAATTTCCAAAAATTGTAATTCTTTTTGTTTTTATCTATGCTTTTTTCAATATATTCTACGATATTAACAGTATCACTATTAAGTAAAATAAGGTTACGAGAATAATTTTCAGTTTTATCTTCAATATTTTTTAAAGATCTATATGAATTTTTTTTATTTTCATTTGAAAAGTAGTATTTGAAAGATAGAAAAAAAAATAAAACTATAACAATTAAAAATAAAAGATATTTAAGTTCTTTTAACATTACATTTTTTGCGGAGTTTCCACTCCAACAATATCCATTCCAGATTTGATAACATTAGATATAACTTTTAAAAAAACTAACTTATCATTTGGTATTTTCTTTTGTTCATTAATAAACCTTTTTGATGGATCATCTTTACCCATATTCCAATAAGAATGGAATTCTGATGATAGCTCATAAAGATAAACAGGTATTCTGTGAGGCTCAAGTCTTAAGCTTGCAGCTTCAATACACTTAGGCCATTCAGCTATTTTTTTTAATATCTTGATTTCATCTTCTGTGTATTCAAATTCGTAATCTTTTATATTTAAATCATTTTCTATATTAAGATCCACATGTCTAAAAACAGATGATATTCTAGCATAACAATATTGAACATAATAAAGAGGATTATCTTTTGATTTTTCTTTAACTTTTGTAAAGTCAAAATCTAACTCTACATCGCTACTTCTATTAAGCATAATAAATCTTGTAGCATCCCTGCCCACTTCAGAAATCAAGTCTTCAACTGTTATATAGTCACCTTTTCTTTTTGACATTTTGAAAGGTTTTCCATCTTTAATTAGTTTAACGAGTTGGCTTACCTTACAAATTAATTTTTTTTTATCTCCAGACAACGCTTCAACGACAGAAGTTATCCTTTTAATATAACCAGCATGGTCAGCTCCTAATATATTAATAAGTTTGTCATAATTTCTATTCAATTTATTATCGTGATAGGCCACATCACTTGCAAAGTAAGTCCAGGATTTATCAGACTTTTGAAGCGCTCTATCTTTATCGTCACCAAAATCTGTTGATTTAAATAAAAGTTGCTCTCTTTCGACCCAGTTTTGATCATCCACACCTTTGGGGGCCTTAATTTTTCCACTATAAACTAGTTTTTTATCCTTTAATTTGTCAATTGCTTTTTGAACTTCATTATTTAGGACAATATCAGTTTCACTGGTAAATTTATCGTGCACTATTCCAAGATTTAATAAATTGCTTTTAATTAATTTTAAAGATTCTGAGACTGACAATAAAGTTAATTCTTTTGAAACATCTTCAAATTTATCAAATTTTAAAACTTTGTTAGATTCTATAATATTTTTAGCAATATCAGCTAAGTAATCACCAGGATATAAATCTGAATTTTCAATCGGAAATTTTTCATTAAAAAGTATTTCTCTAATTCTAAAAAAAACAGACTTTGTAAAATTTATGATCTGATTACCATAATCGTTTACATAATATTCTTTCGAAACATCATGTTTGTTAAAAATTAATATATTTGAAATTACATCTCCTAAAATTGCGCCTCTACAATGTCCTACGTGAAGAGGACCTGTTGGGTTAGCTGAAACAAATTCAACAAGGTATTTTTGTTTTTTTTCTTTTAAATTGACGCCAAAATCTTTGTAATTTTCGTTAACATTTTTAATAAAATTGTTCCAATATGTTTGTTTAAATTTAATATTAATAAATCCAGGTTTTGCTACAGAAATAGTTTCAATTTTTTCATCTTCATTTTTAATTAAATCAATTAGAGTGTTTGCAATATCGATTGGTGATTTTTTATTCGCTTTAGAGAGTACCATGGCTACATTAGTTGATATATCGCAGTCAAAATTTGATGGTGGTATATCTACATTAATTCCTTTTAAAGATTCAGGTATTTCTAAGGAACCATCTTTATTTAGTCTTTTAATCAAAATTATTATTTTATCTAAGTAGAGATCAAAAATGTTCATTAAATACTTTTGTTTAAATTGATTGCATATCTATCTGTCATACCTGAAATAAAATCAGCAATTGCTCTATTAGAGTCATTCTTTAATTGGTCGGCATTTAAGAATTTTTTGGGCTTATTCTTAATTTTATAAAAAAGTTTATTAACAATTTTTTTTCCTTCATTATTTTTTAGTAACACTTTCTTGTTGTTGTACATTTTGCTTCTTAGAAAAAACCTAACTTCTTTTTCAATTTTTAGAAATTTACTAGAAAAACATACCATTGGATTATCTAATTTATAAACATCATTTAAAGATTTAATCTTATTAGTTTTTAAATTATTTTTAGTATTTTTAATCAAATCTCTAACCATTAAATCAATTGAATCACGTATTATTTGATATATCAAAATATCTTTATTATTATTTTTAATATTGTTTTTGTGAGATTTATAAATATCTTTAAAAAAATTAATTTCAATCAAGTCGTTTAAATTAAACATTTTGGCTCTGATTCCATCTTGTATGTCATGATTATTATAGGCAATGTCATCAGAGATTGCTGATATTTGAGCCTCCAATGATCCAGAGTTAATAAAATTTATTTTATTCTTTAAACTTTTTAATCCAATCAACTTATTAACTTTAGATAGATCCTTAATTGGACCGTTGTGCTTTAATAATCCATCTAAAGTTTCTAATGTTAAGTTTAAGCCTTTAAATTTAAGGTATTTATGCTCAAGAAACATAATTATTCTTAAAGTTTGAAGATTGTGGTCAAAGCCTCCAAAGTTAACCATGCATTCACTAAGAGCTTCTTCTCCAGCATGCCCAAAAGGTGTATGCCCCAAGTCATGTGCCAAACTTAAGGTTTCAGCTAGATCATCGTTTAAGCCTAAATGTTTAGCTATAGATCTTGCAATTTGCGCAACTTCAATCGAATGAGTAATTCTAGTTCTAAAGTGATCCCCTTCTGTATTAACAAAAACTTGTGTTTTATGCTTTAGCCTTCTGAATGAGGCACTATGAATAATTCTATCCCTATCTCTTTGAAATGGTGTTCTATAAAGTGAATTGGCTTCTTTAAAAATACGGCCTTTGCTTTTAGATAGAGCTAAATTTGAGTAATTATTCATACTTTAAATTTAATAAATTGATATTATATTAGTAATACCAGTGTTGTTATATGATTAAAGAAATTAAATTTACAGATAAAGCTATAAAACAGATTAATAATTTGTTGTCTCAAAAAGATCCAGGGTCATTTTTTAGAATCGCTATTAAAGGTGGTGGTTGCTCGGGTTTTCAATATGAGTTTACTTTTGACAAAAAATTAGAAGCAGATGACTTAAAGCATGAAAATATTCTCATTGATAAAACTTCAGCAGACTTATTAAAAGGTTCAGAAGTAGACTTTGTCTCAGAACTAATTGGCGATCAATTTAAAATCTCTAACCCACAAAGCAAATCTTCTTGCGGCTGTGGCGTTTCATTCTCAGTATAATGATCATAACATCTTGGAATGTTAATTCAGTTAGGGCAAGAATTGAAAATATTAAAGAATATCTGCAAAAATTTTCTCCAAATGTTGTCATGATGCAGGAAATTAAAACTCAAGACGAAACTTTTCCGTATGATGATTTTTCAGCATTAGATTATGAAAGTCATGTTTTTGGTCAAAAGAGTTATAATGGCGTTGCAATCATTTCTAAGCACAAACTAGAAAATGTCAGATTAGATTTGATTAAAGATAAATTAAAACAATCTAGAATTATTTCAGCAGAATTAAAGCATAAGAAGAAAAATATACAAATAATTAATATTTACACACCAAACGGTAATCCAGTAGATACTGATAAATATACTTATAAAAAAGAATGGTTAGATAGTTTAATTAAACAATTAAAAACTCTTTCAAAAAAAAATGAAAATATTATTTTAGCAGGTGATTTTAATATTCTTCCTTCAGCAGAAGATGCATATAATATTAAAGGGTTTGAAGATGATGCTTTGTATAGACTTGAGATAAGAAAAAAATTTAGAGAAATGATTAATCTGGGTTTCCATGATGCTTACCGTCATATTCATGGTGAAATAGAAGGTTATACTTATTGGGATTATATGAGAGGTGCTTGGCAAAAAAATAATGGATTAAGAATTGATCACTTCTTAGTATCAAATTCTTTATTAAATATAGTTAAGAATGTTAATATTAATAAAGACCCCAGAGGAAAAGAAAAACCTTCAGATCACACACCTATTGAAATTGAATTAACTTAAAGATTTAATTTTATTAACAAGTTCTTCATTAATATTTCTTGGACCTTTATCTAGTCTATTTTTATGTCTTCTTTCTCCAGGAAGCCTAACACCATCCATAGCTGACATTTTACTAAAAAACTCATCAGCATGCTTGTCCCAACCTTTACCAGAAATTTTCTCAGGTGAGATTGCGATAATAAATTCACCACCACTTGGAGGACCACCATCGTTATTATCTTTAGCAGCAGTTTCAAAACTAAAATTTTCACCGATTAATGCACCAGCAAGTAATTCTACCATCATTGCTATACTTGATCCTTTGTAACCACCGAACGGTAATATAACTCCACCATCTGCAATTTCTCCAGGATCGGTAGTTTCTTTTCCATCTTTAGTTAAGCCAGTTCCAAGGGGTACTTTGTGCCCTTCTCTTTTTGCAATTTGAACTTCGCCCATAGCCATTGAAGCTGTTGCCATATCATAAACAACTGGAGTTTTACCCGGTCTTGGCCATGCAAAAGAAATTGGGTTTGTTCCATACAAAGGTTTTGTAGCACCTGCTGGAGCAACAGCTGGCTTATAAGAAGTACAAGCTATACCAACAAGTCCTGCCTCAGCTATAGCTTCAGTTTCAGGCCAAAGAGCTGCCATGTGATGTGAATTTTTTATAGCAAGAACAGCGACACCATTTTTTTTAGCTAAATCAATAACCGCTGGTAGTCCTAAACTTAAAACCATTGGTGCAACAGCATTATTACCTAATACTTTAATAATACATGGAGCAACATTTTCTAATTCTGGTCTTGCTTTACCATTAATTTTTTTGCTTTTTAAACCAGCTACATAAGCTGGGAGTCTAAAAAGACCATGTGATACAGAGCCATCTCTTTCAGCTCTCATGATTGTGTCTGCTAAAATACTGGCATTTTCATCATCACAACCATTAGCTAATAATGTTTTTTTAGCTAATTCTAATATTTCATTTAAAGTTAAGGAAACTGTATTCACACAAACTATTAAATATTATTTATGTTTACTTTTCAAATCCTTTTTTAAATCTTCGTGATCACCTACCACATTATGATATTGACTTTTGGTTACATACTTTTCTAAAAAAGGTACTGCTAATAGAGGTAAGAATCCACCAAGAACAATTCCATAAGCTGCACTTTTTAAGTTAGGATCAAGCATGGCTGCTATAAAGTCCGCTATAATATGAGCTAAAACTATTCCAATAATTCCAGCAATTGCACCGTTAGAAACTAATTTTAAAAATCGGTTGATACTCCAACCTGAATAAAACCCAATTAATGGAATTAATGTATGTATGAAGCCGAAGATAAAACCTCTTAATATTCCGTATTCTTCTATAAGTTCTTCTAAAAAATGAAGAAATTCTGGTAATTCGTGTGCGTGTTCCATTAGTTACATCTCCTACATATTGTTGAGACTTCAAGTTGAAACTTACTGAAGTCATATTTTTTTATTGGGTTTTTTTTAAATATTGTTTCAAATAATTCTGAATTAAGCTCCTCTGTGTCTCCACAATCTCTACAAATAGCAATAGATGGATTATGCTTAACATGTTCATGACTGCACAATACATAAGTCTTATTTTGATTGGATTTATGTATCTTATCCTCTTCTATTAGTTTTTTTAAAGATCTGTAAACAGCCATCGGTTGTATCTTCTTAAATTTTTGAAATTTATCTAATATTTCATAAGCAGTTAAATGCTTCTTGGATTTCTTAATTATATCAAAAACTAACATTACTATATACGATTGTTGGATTTGCATTAGCTGGATATAGTGTAATAGCAAATGACTCAATTCAAACACTGGGTACTTTTATTGCCTCAAAACAAAAATGGTTTAAATGGTATACGCTTGCAAGTGCAGCATCATTTGTACTGATCCTTGCTATTACTTGGGGCTGGTACAGTAATAATGGTGATATCTCATATGGAAGATTAACCCAAATACCTTACCAGGAAATTCAATGGTATCATGCTGTTGCACCAGGAATACTTTTGGTATTAACGAGATTTGGAATACCCGTTTCTACAACTTTCTTAGTTTTATCTGCTTTTGCGTCAACTGTAATTCTTGAAAAAATGCTTATGAAAAGTGTTGTGGGCTATGGCCTTGCAGCAATAGCTGCATACATTTGTTGGATTATTATTTCAAAATTTATTAACGAAAAATTAGATGAAGTTGAAGATAAATGGATTGGTTTTTGGCGTAACTCAGTATGGTTTACTTCGGGTTTATTATGGTGGGCTTGGTTATCTCATGATGTAGCTAATATAGCTGTATATTTACCAAGACAATTAGATGTTACATTATTATTAATTGTTCTGGGTTATTTTACAGTTTTATTATTTTATATTTTTTACATACATGGTGGAGCAATCCAAAAAGTAGTTTTAGAGAAAACTGGCACAAGATACGCTAGATCTGCAACAATAATAAATATTATTTATGCTGGTGTTCTCTATTACTTTAAAGAACTTAATGACTTACCCATGTCTACAACTTGGGTGTTTGTTGGACTATTATGTGGAAGAGAATTAGCAATTGCTTCAATGAATAGTGATTATAAATTCAAATATGTTTTTCCACTTATCGGTAAAGACTTCCTTAAAATGACTTTGGGATTAACTGTGTCAGTAGCAATTGTATTAGCAATTCATTACATCATTATTCCAAACGGGTTTTTCTAAATTATTGATTATTTTAATATATTGGGTTTATTTAATACGGCCATATACATCTTGAAACCTTACAATATCACTTTCTTTTAATATTGATCCAACTTGAGCTTCAATAATTTTTACTGGTTTGTTGCCCGGATTTTCAATTCTATGAATTGCCTCTAATGGAATAAAAATATGATCATTTTGTTTTTTAGAAAAACTATCTTTGTTAAGTGTAATTTTTGGTGTTCCTTGAGTAACCAGCCAGTGTTCAGATCTATGGTGATGTTTTTGTAAACTTAAAACACCTTTTGATTTAACAAATAATTCTTTAATTAAGAAACCTTTACCTTCAAATAAATTAACATACCTACCCCATGGTCGGTAATAAACATTTTTTTTCTTATAATATTTAATCTTATTTTTGGCATACATTTTTAAGATCTCCTTCCAACTACCAAGATCTGACCAAGGAATATCTAATTTAATTGCATTGATTTGTTTAGTTTTTTCTAAAATTGCATAATCAAATGATTTAGCAGTAGCTTTCTCAAAAGAGGTTTTATTTAAATAATAAGTGTTATCTTTAAGTCTCGCTTTTGAAACGGCATTAACACAATTTTTATATATTGTTGGTTGGTACTTTTTAAAGTTATTTATTATTGAGTCTTTTCTTAAAAAAAACATTCCAGAGTTCCAATACCCTTTTTGTTTAATCACTTGTTTAGCCTTAGCTTCAGTTGGTTTTTCAATAAATCTAGTTACTTTATTAATATTTCCTTTAACTTTTTTTGTTATAAAATAACCATATTCGCTAGAAGGAACCGTTGGTTTAATGCCAAAAATAAATATATTTTGATCAGTTAAATTGTCTTTATTTTTATTTATAGCTTTATTAAAAATACTTGCTTTTTCTATCAAATGATCAGCTGCAAAAAATATTAGGGGTTGTTCGTTTGGAATATCTTTAATTAATGCTGAAGCTAGAATTGCTGGTGCTGTATTTCTTTTAGAAGGCTCTAGTACTATTTTATAGTTTTTAACTTTAAACTTTTTTAAGTAACTTTTTACTAATTTTAAGTACTTAGCGTTAGTACTGATAATTGGATAATCAAAAGTTGGACTTTTAACTCGTTCTAAAGTTTTTTCTAATAAACTCCATCCACCGAAATCAATGAATTGTTTTGCTAAATTATTTTTAGATTGTGACCAAAGTCTTGTTCCGGCTCCACCACATAAAATAACGGGTCTAATTTTCATTAAATATCAGCGTAAACTTTTACTTCTTTTCTTTTACCAGGATGAGTTGAAGCCCCCAAATAAGCTGGTCCTACTGTTTGAGCATATTTCCAAATAGTTCCAGATCCAAAGCTTGATTTTTTTGCTTTCCATTGTTTACGTCTTGTAGCTAATTGCGATTTAGTTAATCTAACGTTAATAGTCCCTTTTTTGGCATCTATATCAATAACGTCACCATTACGTAAAAGAGCTAAAGGGCCTCCCAAGGCCGCCTCAGGGCCAACATGACCCACACAAAAACCTCTCGTAGCACCAGAAAACCTACCATCTGTAATTAGAGCAACCTTCTCACCCATACCTTGACCATAAATAGCACCAGTTGTTGATAGCATTTCTCTCATACCAGGTCCACCAACTGGTCCTTCATAACGAATAATAATTACATCGCCCTCTTTATATTTTTTCTTTTGTACACAAGCCATTGCTGCTTCTTCATTATCAAAGCATCTTGCTTTGCCCGTAAATTGTAATTTCTTTAAACCAGCAATTTTAACAATTCCACCATCAGGAGCTAAGTTACCTTTAAGACCAACAACACCACCATCTGGTGATAAAGGATTGTCATATGCTCTTAAAACTTTTTGCTTAGGATTAAATTTAATATTTTTTAAATTTTGTTTCATCGTTTTTCCAGTAACAGTCATGCAATCACCATGAATAAAACCACCATCAAAAAGAGTTTTTAATAACATAGGAACACCACCAGCTAACCACATATCTTTTGCAACATATTTTCCACCTGGTTTTAAATCAGCAAGATAAGGAGTTTTTTTAAATATTTTAGCTACATCCATTAAATCAAACTTAATTCCAATTTCATTAGCAATAGCTGGTAAGTGTAACGCTGCATTAGTCGATCCACCTGTAGCAGCAACAATTGTTGCAGCATTTTCTAAAGATTTTTTTGTAACAATATCTCTTGGACGAATATTTTTTTCTAATAAGTTCATTACAGTCTTACCACTCAATAATGCATATTTATCTCTTTCTTCGTAAGGAGCAGGTGTACCAGCTGAATAAGGTAAAGCTAAACCAATAGCTTCAGAAACGCAGGCCATAGTATTTGCAGTAAATTGTCCTCCACATGCACCTGCACTTGGACAAGCAACTAACTCTAGTTTTCTTAATTCTTTAGCAGACATTTTTCCTGCTGAGTGTTTTCCAACCGCTTCAAAAACATCAACAACAGTTACATCTTTACCTTTATATTGTCCTGGAAGTATTGATCCACCATAAATAAACACACTTGGCACATTTAATCTAACCATTGCCATCATTAAGGCAGGTAAAGATTTATCACAACCAGCAATACCAACTAGTGCATCATAACAATGACCACGTACAGTAAGCTCGGTTGAGTCGGCAATTACTTCACGAGAAATTAATGATGACTTCATTCCTTCATGGCCCATGGCAATACCGTCAGTTACAGTTATTGTGCAAAATTCTCTAGGAGTTCCACCTGAAGCTCTAACACCTTTTTTAACTGATTGAGCTTGTCTCATTAAAGCAATATTACAAGGAGCAGCTTCATTCCAAGTAGACACAACACCAACAAATGGTTTTGATACATCTTTTTCCGTTTCACCCATCGCATAATAAAAAGATCTATGTGGAGCTCTATCAGCACCTAATGAAGTATGTCTGCTTGGTAATTTCTTTTTGTTAAATTTTGCCATTATATACCCTTTATAGTTATTGATATTCTCTCAACATCATTTTTTAAATTATTATAATTAGTTTTTTCCTGATCAACAATATCTTTTGGCGCTCTATCAACAAAGCTTTTATTAGCTAATCTTTCTGATATTTTATTCATTTCTTCTTTATATTTATTTTGTCGAGTAGTTAAGTTTTCCCTAATCAATTCTAAATCAACATCTTCATCAAAATAAACTTTAAATAAATCTCCAGAAACCATCAATGTGGCAGCAGGTTTATCTAAATCTTTATTATATAAATTTTTGATACGAGCAAGTTTTTTTAGAATAATCTCATTTTCAGTAAAAAATGATTGTTCTTTTTTACTAACAGTCTCTATTGAAATATCTATAAAAGAACCAGGACTTACACTTAATTCATTTTTAAACGATCTTAATTCTGAGACTATACTGATAATTTTTTCAACTTGATTTGTGGACGAGTCTCTTTCAAGCTCACCAGAAGGCCAATTAGCTAACATTAAAAAATCTTTACCAGAGTTATCAAATTTATTATTTAACCAAATTTCTTCAGTAACGAATGGAATAAATGGATGTAATAATATTAATATTTGCTTAAATATATAGGCTGATACTTGTCTTACTTCATCTTTTGCTTTTTCATCTTCTGAAAATAATATTGTTTTAGATAACTCTAAATACCAATCACAATAAGAGTGCCAAGTAAATTGATAAGCATTTTTTGCTGCTTCATCAAACCTGTAATCTTTCAAGTTTTTTTCAATTTTATTCTTAGTTTCTATTAGTTCAGCATAGATCCATTTGTTAATATTAATTGTTAAACTTGGCTTTTCTTCAATTTTAGAAAAATCACAATTATTGGTAATTAAAAAATTGTTTGCGTTCCATAATTTATTTAAAAAATTTCTATATCCCTTAACTCTATCTTCAGAAAGCTTTACATCCGTACCAGGTGATGCCATTGACAGTAAAGTAAATCTTAAAGCATCTGCACTATACTTTTCAATTAAATCTAAAGGGTTAATTACGTTTCCTTTGGATTTAGACATTTTTTGTCCCTTCTCATCTTTAACAAGAGCATGAACATAAACATCTTTGAAGGGTTCCTTGTCTAAAAACTCCATTCCAAACATAATCATACGTGCAACCCAAAAAAATATAATATCAAACCCTGTAACAAGAACTGATGTGGGGTAAAACTTATCAACATATTCTTTATTGTCAGGCCACCCCAATGTAGCAAAAGGCCATAAGCCTGATGAAAACCAAGTATCCAATACATCTGGATCACGAATTAAATCTACATCTTTATTGTAGAATTTTTTTGCATCTAATTTTGCTTCATCTTCATTTATTGCAACAAAGATTTTTTTATCTGGTCCATACCAAGCTGGTATTTGATGTCCCCACCATAATTGTCTCGAGATACACCATGGCTCAATATTGTTCATCCACTGAAAATAAGTTTTGGACCAATTTGTAGGAAAAAAATTAGTTTTTTTAGAGTTAACTATATCTTTTGCTTTAATTGATAATTTTTTTGCATCGACAAACCATTGTTCAGTTAAAAAAGGCTCAATTATTGAATTAGATCTATCCCCATAGGGAACTTTATTCTTTATATTTTCTTCCTTAACAAAAAACTCTTTTTCTTTAAGTTCTTTTAAAATTTTTTTTCTAGCTTCAAATCTATCAAGTCCAATATATTCTTTAGAAGCATTTTCGTTTACTTTACCACCTTCAGTAAAGATATTTATGATTTCTAAATTATTTCTTTGCCCCACTTCATAGTCATTAAAATCATGGGCTGGTGTTATCTTTAAAGCACCTGTGCCCATCTCTGGGTCAGCATAATCATCTTCAATAATTTTTATTTTTCTTCCAACAATTGGAACTGTTACAAATTTACCAACCAAATGTTTAAATCGATCATCTTTAGGATTTACGGCAATTGCAGTGTCACCCAACATGGTTTCAGGTCTGGTTGTTGCTATAGTTATAAAATCATTAGAACCTTCAATAGGATATTGAATATAATAAATTTTAGAATTAACCTCTCTTTGATCCACTTCTAAATCAGATATTGCAGTTTTTAAAACTGTATCCCAATTTACTAGTTTTATATCTTTATAAATTAAACCCTTTTTGTGAAGCTCTACAAAAACTTTTAAAACTGATTTTGAAAGGTTTTCATCCATTGTGAAAGCATTTCTCGACCAATCACAAGAGCAACCTAATTTTTTAAGTTGATTTAAAATAATATCACCATGCTCTTCTTTCCATTCCCAAACTTTTTCTATAAACTTTTCTCTTCCAATTTCATTTTTATCAATACCTTCAGCAGTTAATTTTTTTTCAACTAAAGCCTGTGTAGCAATACCCGCATGGTCTGTTCCTGGTTGCCATAACGTTTCATAGTTATTCATACGGTGATATCTAACCAAAAGATCTTGAATTGAATTATTCAAAGCATGCCCCATATGCAGACTACCTGTTACATTTGGTGGTGGTATAACTACTGAAAATTTCTTTTTATTTGCTGTGGGTTTAAATAAATTATTTTTTTCCCAATAAGTATAAATCTTATCTTCAACATCAGAATGTATGTATTTATCATTACTCATAAGGTATTCATAAGTTTATAATTTAATAATATCAATTAACAATAATCAATTTGATAGTTTATTTGGTAGACTAATTATTAATATTTTATATATAAAAGGTTCACTATTTGATTTATTATGAGATGTGAGGGCAACGTGGCGGAATGGTTACGCAGAGGATTGCAAATCCTTGTATCCCAGTTCGATTCTGGGCGTTGCCTCCAAAAAAAAATCTTGTTTTACTTTAAAAAAAAAGTAGATTGTGATTTTGATATTCCTCGGTAGCTCAGTTGGTAGAGCAGTTGACTGTTAATCAATTGGTCGTAGGTTCGAGTCCTACCCGAGGAGCCAAAACCTTACTTTCAACATTTTTGTTAAAAACTTAATTAGGATTATTTTTTCTAAATTTATATGTGTGGTGCAGAGATTATATTATAAATAAATTTTATAAGTAATTTGACTAAATTAGGGTCTTAAATAAATTTTTATATTATCCTACTTTTGAAATTCCAATAGGTGCGGCTTGTAAAGATTTATTAAACTTTAACTTTTGATCATTATTAAGCTCAGAATATAATTTAACTAAAAAATTATAATTTACATTCATGTGACCCTCTTGAGATCTTTCAAGATTAATTAAATATTGAGAAAAATCTTCAAAAAAGTAATTTACAGGAACTTTTAAATAATTTGCTAACTGAAGAAGTCTTATTGAACTAACACCATTAGTTCCTTTTTCATATTTTTGAATTTGTTGGAATGTAACACTAATTGCTTTTGCTACTTTTGTTTGTGTTAGTCCTAAAGCTAATCTTCTTAGCTTTAATTTGTTACCTAAATGTTTGTTAAAATTATCTTCCATTAAGACCCCTCTTAAAGTTAGTTTAAAAAGACCTATTGAACTAATTTTTAGATGTTATCGCAACAGAATAATTTTTTTATTTTAAAAAATTAGGTACAAAATAACAAATAGTGTCAAGATATTATAAGACGATTTAAGAAAATATAAATGTTGTATAGTATAGCTAATAAGAGCTTATAAAATTTGGCTTAAGAAAAGTTTAGTACGATCACTTTTGGGATTAGCAAAAAAGTCTTTAGTTGTTGCCTTTTCTACAATCATTCCTTCATCCATAAAGATCATTTGGTCAGCAACTTCTTTAGCAAAACCCATCTCGTGAGTAACAACAATCATTGTCATTCCTTGTTTTGCTAAATTAACCATAACATCAAGGACTTCTTTGATCATTTCAGGATCTAGTGCAGATGTTGGTTCATCAAATAGCATTATCTTGGGTTCCATGCAAAGAGCTCTGGCAATAGCAACCCTTTGTTGTTGACCACCAGAAAGTTGTCCTGGAAATTTTTGAGCTTGGTCTAATATTTGTACTCTTTCCAAGTGTTCTAAGGCTAATTTTTCAGCATCTTTTTTTGACATTTTTTTTACCCAGATTGGGGCTAGTGTACAATTATCTAGGATAGACAAATGAGGAAATAAATTAAATTGTTGAAAAACCATTCCAACTTCTGCTCTAACTTGTTCTATATTTTTTGTATCTTCTGATATTTCGGTCCCATCAACTATAATAGTTCCTTTTTGATGTTCTTCTAACCTGTTGATACACCTAATTAGTGTAGACTTTCCAGAGCCAGACGGACCACAAACAACAATTTTTTCTTTTGGTTTAACTTCAAGGTCGATATCTTTTAAAACTTGAAAATCTCCAAACCATTTGTTTACTTTTTGTATTTGAATAATTGAATCTGACATAATTTATCTATCTGTTTTATATTTTAATTCTAAATTTTGACTATATTTACTCATACTGTAACAAATAATCCAGAATATTATTCCGGCAAAAACATATCCTTCCATGGAAAAACCTAGCCATTTTGGATTAGTTTTTGCTAAGTTTAACATTCCAACCAACTCTAAAAGTCCTACTACAAATATTAATGGCGTGTCCTTTATAAGAGCCAAGAATGTATTGGCGATTCCTGGTATTACTAATTTTAAAGCTTGAGGAAGAATAACAAAAACATGCATTCTCCAATAACCCATACCAAGTGATTTAGCAGCATCATACTGACCTCTTGGTAGTGCTTGTAGACCACCTCTTATAACTTCTGCTGTATAAGCAGCCTCAAATAAAGTGATAGCAACAACGACTCTAATTAATTTATCAACATAAGTTCCATCAGGTAAAAACATAGGAAACATTACTGCAGACATAAATAGTACTGTAATTAAAGGTACGCCCCTCCAAAATTCTATAAAAGAAAGTGATGAATATTTAACAATAGGTAAATCAGACCTTCTTCCAAGAGCTAGCATCATACCCAAAGGGAAACAAAAAATTAGAGAAAAGAAAGATACCATGAAAGTTAAGGATAAACCTCCCCAAGCACCTGTTTCTACCCACACTAATCCAAATGAACCCCCAGATACTATAAAGTAGATTAAGATAAAGGAAATAATAGGTAAAATAAGGACATAATATAAAGATAGATAATTCCTAAGTCTTGTTGGAGCAAAAAAACCAGCCGCCATAAACACAAGGACAGCAATGAATGTTAAATTAACTCTCCATTGTTCTGCATTGGGGTACATTCCATACATAAATCTATTAAACCAAACTTTGATATAAACCCAACAAGCCCCACCGCCAGTACAAGCTTCTTTGCTATCACCAGCAAAATTGGCGTCTAGAATAAGCCAATTTAATAATGGAGGTAGTCCAAAAATTATAATTAAAATTATAGATACACTTAATGCAGCATTGAAATTAGTTGTGTTAATGTTTTTATTGAGACTATCTAAAATCTT
>CAJQRP010000023.1 GCA_905612365.1 uncultured Candidatus Pelagibacter sp.
TGTTCTGTTTTTGAGCTTTGTTTAACTAGAATACTTATGGGTGTATTAAACTTTTTAGAAATAGCGTCTATAAATGGAAGATAGATTATCATATCTCCAATCCCCATTTTATTTTGTACTGCTAAAATTTTCATTTAATACTTTATCATCTTTACTAAATTTTTATTTTATATAAGTTTAGCATATGAGTAAAATTAAAGGTATTTATGCAGCATCAATGTCAGTATTTAATAGCAATTTAAGTCTAAACATTGAAAAGACAGTTAACCATGCTGAAAAAATAATAGATATGGGCTGTCATGGTGTTGCTATCTTTGGAAGCACAGGACAAGCACAACTTATATCCATAAGTGAAAAAATTAGCCTATTAAATGAATTATCAAAAAGTAAATATAGAGAAAAATATTTAATTGGAACTGGACTTAATTCTTTAAATGAAACTATAAACTTAATGAAAGTAGCCAACTCTTTAAATTTTATTGATTTTTTGATAATGCCACCAGCTTATTATAAATATGGTGATAAAGAGGTAATAGAGTTTTATTCAAGGGTAGTTGAGGCTGTGCCAGAAAGTAAGATTATTTTATACAACTTTGAAAAGTTGTGTGGCTACAAGTTTAGTGTTGAATGTGTTGAGGAGCTTGTTAAGAAATTCCCAAAACAAATAGTTGGCGTTAAAGATAGCTCTTACAACTTATATGAAAATCTAAAGATTGATAATTTTTCTGTTTTACCAGGATCAGAGTCAAAACTCTTAAAAGGCTTGGAACTGGGGTGCGCTGGAATTATTACAGCAACTTGTAATGTAACAGCAGGATTATCACGACAGGTTTATGATGATTTTATTGAGCAAAAAGAACAAACAAAAAATGAAATGCTGTGTGATGTCAGAAATACTTTTGAAAAGTTTAATCTAATTTCAGGTTTACATTCCTTTATGTCTGATGAAAATAAAATTTATCAAAATGTTCTACCCCCTGTTAGTATTTTAAATGAAAAAGATAAGCTTCTATTAATAGAGGAGCTTAATAACCTTAACTTCACACTAGGATCTTTAAAGGCGGCTTAGATGCAATTAGCAAGGTTTTTAAATAACATATTTAAAAATGATGGTTTCATACTGGTTGATGCTAATTCAAAAAAGTATATTATAGGCTTTCCTCAAAGAAAAACTCCAATTACACTTAAGATTTTAAATAAGAAACTTCATTACAAATTATTATTTCGCCCCGATCTATACTTTGGAGAAGCTTATGCTGATGGAGATATCGTTATTGAAAATGGAACGCTAACCGAATTTTTAGATTTAGCACTTATGAATATTGGAAGAGGAGAAATAAATTTTTTTAGTCACCTTATAAATAAACTGAGTGGCTCATACAGATATCTTACAAATTTTAATTTCATAAAAAAATCTAAAATGAATGTTTCTCATCATTATGATCTATCAGATAATCTATATAATTTATTTTTAGATAAAAAAAGACAATATTCCTGTGGATATTTTAAAAATGAGAATGATACTCTAGAAGATGCTCAAAATAACAAGATACAGCACATAATTAAAAAATTAAACATACAACCGAATCAAAAAGTTCTTGATATTGGGTGTGGGTGGGGATCGTTAGCCATAGATATTGTTAAATCTGTAAACTGTAAAGTAACAGGAATTACTTTGTCACAAAACCAATTAGATTATTGTTTAGAAAAGGCTAAAGAACATAACTTAGAGAATCAAGTTACATTTAAACTTATGGATTATAGAGAATTAGATGAAAAATTTGATAGAATTGTTAGTGTTGGAATGTTCGAACATGTGGGGAGAAAGTTTTATAAAAAATTTTTCAAGCAAGTAGAAAAACTACTTAGTGATAATGGCATTTCTTTAGTTCATACTATTGGTTCTGTTAATCCTCCAAGAGACCCACATCCGTGGGTAACAAAGTATATTTTTCCAGGTGGGTATACACCAAGCTTAAGTGAGGTAACCACACCAATAGAAAAAGCAGGATTAGTAGTGTCTGATATTGAAGTCCTCAAGCTACATTATTCACACACGTTGAGACATTGGAAGGAAAATTGCATAAAAAATAAGCAAAAAATTATTGAAATGTATGATGAAAGGTTTTTTAGAATGTGGGAGTTTTACCTTGCAGGATGCGAAATTGCTTTCAAATGGGGCGATCAGGTTGTGTATCAATTCCAACTAACAAAGAGTTATACATCCACACCTATTACAAGAGACTATATTTATCATTAATATATTGATAAATCATAACTTCCTTAAAGTATGAAAAAAATAAAAAAAAAGTCAGCTAAAAAAAAGCAGGTTTGCTTTCTAAGTTTATAGAAGCAATTCTAAATGCTTCATCACATACTTTTTTCCAATTATCATCTTTAAGATATTCATCATAAGATTGTCTTCCACCAATTCCATACACACCTGTTTCTTTTTTGCCATTTTTTTCAAGCATCACCGAAACATTGAAACGAATCAAGGGTCTAACATCTGTTAATACTTCGCCACCTGATCTAATTATTTCTATTGATTTATGCTCTCCAGAAAAACTTGCTGTTACTTGCTGAACAATCCCACCTTTTGCTCTCGTATAATTATTAACTTCTTTTAAGAGTTCTAATTTTGATTGAAGTGATTTTTCTTCTATGGGGTTAATGTTTTTATAAAATTTTTCATTTGTTTTGGGTATCTCGTGGTTATAAACACCTTTCCTTGACTTCAAGGTTGAGCTTAAATTATCAGCTGATTGTTTTAATGAATTTCTTGAAATTTCATTTGAATGTGAATAGGCAACAACCTCACCTGTTACAGCTCTTAAACCATAACCTAAATCAGAACTATAAGTAGAGCTTTTAATTTTGTCATCATCCAACACAATTGATTCACTCTTTGAATTTTCTAAATAAAGCTC
>CAJQRP010000024.1 GCA_905612365.1 uncultured Candidatus Pelagibacter sp.
GAATTATAGTGAACAACGTGCTATTACTGGAGATCAATAGCAAGGGTCTTCTAGAAACAAAAGAATTTCTAGATCTCAATAATATGCAGGAACTAAAGTTTTCTGAAAAAACTACAGAAAGTCAATATAAGAAAAATACATTTTTATACGACTTTCTATCTAGCATGAGACAGAAAATTAATGACCCATTAGGTAAAAGAAAAAGATAAACTTAAAATTTTTATCCAGCAATTACAGCCAACAATAATAAAGCTACAATATTAGTAATCTTAATCATTGGATTTACAGCAGGACCAGCAGTATCTTTGTACGGGTCTCCAACAGTGTCTCCAGTTACAGCAGCTTTATGAGCTTCAGAACCTTTCCCACCATGATTTCCATCTTCAATATATTTCTTAGCATTGTCCCAAGCTCCGCCACCTGCGGTCATTGAAACAGCAACAAACAGACCTGTTATGATCACACCAAGTAACATTGCACCAACAGCAGCTAACGCTTCAGCTTGACCACCGATAGGTAGAATTACAAAATATAAAACTATTGGGGATAGAACTGGTAGTAAAGATGGTATTACCATCTCTTTAATTGCAGCTTGAGTTAATAAATCAACAAGTTTGGCATAATCTGGTTTTTGAGTACCCTTCATAATTCCTGGGAACTTTTTAAATTGTCTTCTAACCTCTACAACTACAGCTCCACCAGCTCTGCCAACGGCTTGCATGCCCATTGATCCAAATAAATATGGAAGCATTCCACCAATTAATAAACCAACAACGACATAAGGATTAGTTAAATCAAAGGTTACAACTATTCCCTCTAATTTAGATCCTGCCGTTCCAGAAAAATGTTTAATATCTTCAACGTAAGCTGCAAATAAAACTAATGCACCTAAACCAGCTGAACCAATTGCGTAACCTTTGGTAACAGCTTTAGTTGTGTTACCTACTGCATCCAATGCATCTGTGGTCTTTCTCACATTATTTGGTAATTTAGCCATTTCAGCAATACCACCAGCATTATCAGTTACAGGACCATAAGCGTCAAGAGCAACAACCATACCTGCTAATGCAAGCATTGTGGTTACAGAAATAGCAATTCCATAAAGACCAGCAATTGAGTTTGTAGCTAAAATCCCAGCAACAATAATTAACGCAGGTATTGCTGTAGCTTCCATAGAAACAGCTAATCCTTGAATAACATTTGTTCCATGTCCTGTTGTTGAAGACTTTGCAATACTTCTCACCGGTCTGTATTCTGTTCCAGTGTAGTATTCTGTGATCCAAATTAATAAACCAGTAATAACTAAACCAATTATTCCACAATAATATAAGTTCATACCAGTAAAGCTTTTACCATTAACGGTATACTCGCTCGCAAAACCAATTACATAATCGGTTACAGGGTATAAAATTACCAATGAAGAAACAGCAGAGACAACAAATCCTTTATATAAAGCATTCATAACATTTTTGCTTCTTCCAAGTTTAACAAAGAAAGTTCCTAAAATTGATGTTAAAATACAAGCACCACCAATTGTTAAAGGGTAAATCATCATATTCATATCACCTACAAAAAATATTGAAGATAAAACCATTGTTGCAACAATAGTTACAGCATAAGTTTCAAATAAATCTGCGGCCATTCCAGCACAGTCACCAACGTTGTCACCAACGTTATCTGCTATAACCGCTGGGTTTCTAGGATCATCCTCAGGTATTCCAGCTTCAACTTTACCAACTAAGTCAGCACCAACATCAGCACCTTTAGTAAAAATTCCACCACCTAATCTTGCAAAAATTGATATTAATGAAGCACCAAAACCTAAGGCAACTAATGCATTAACTACCTCTCTATCTGCAACACCCATTCTTAATAAAATATAATAATATACTGCTATAGCTAATAAAGCTAAACCAGCAACAAGCATTCCTGTAACAGCACCTGATTTAAAAGCTACGGCAAGACCACTAGCTAAACCTTTTCTTGAAGCTTCAGCAGTTCTAACATTAGCTTGAACTGAAACTAACATTCCGACATATCCAGCTATTCCAGATAGTGTTGCACCAATAAAATAACCAAGACCAACTAGAGGGCTAAACACTACACAAATAATAACCAAAACAACAACTCCAACCACGGCTATCGTTTTATATTGTCTTGTTAAATAAGCTTTAGCACCAATCTGAATTGCAGATGCAATTTCTTGCATTTTTGCATTTCCAGCACTTAGATTAAGAATATTTAATCCAGTAAAAAAACCATAAACGATTGCAAGTGATCCTGCTGCTATGGTGTAAAGTAATATTGTTTCAATAAGTGAGTTCATGATGCCTTTTTAGTTGTTTGGTTGTTAAAATTTTATTATTTAAAGTCCGGACAATACAAAAAAAGCTATAAAAGGCAATATTTAACTTACTAAAACTTATGAAAATAACCCTTGTTTTTAAGGGATATTTGAAGATTTTTGCCATCAATAATGGATGATTTTTCAACATAGCTTTGGATTGAACCAATTTTTGTAAGCTTAACTCTACAATTAGAAGCTATTTTCTTTATGATTCTCGTCTTATTTTTTGAAGCTGTAAATAAGACCTGATAATCATCCCCATTAGAAATGTAGTTAATCTTGGATAATTTTTTAAGATCAATTATTTTTTTAAGATTATTTGAAATTGGAATATCTTCTAAAAAAATCTTGTAAGACAATTTTTGATTATTGATCATTTTATC
>CAJQRP010000025.1 GCA_905612365.1 uncultured Candidatus Pelagibacter sp.
AGAAATAGATAATAAACTGAAGGAAATTTACTCCAACTTAGATCCTTGGCAAACCACTCTAGTCGCAAGACATGAAGATAGACCTAAAGCAAAATTTTTTATTGATAATTTATTTGAAGATTTTATTCCATTGTCAGGAGATAGATTTTATGGAGAAGATAAATCAGTAATAGCAGGATTTGCAAAATTTAATGAGAAATCAGTTTTAGTTATTGGCCAAGAAAAAGGAGATAGCCTTGAAAGTAGAATTGAAAGAAATTTTGGAATGATGAGGCCTGAGGGTTATAGAAAAACAATTAGATTAATGAAATTAGCCAACAAATTTAATATTCCAATAATTTCCTTTATAGATACACCTGGGGCATATCCTGGCGTAGGTGCAGAAGAGAGAGGCCAAGCAGAGGCAATTGCAAAATCAATTGAGTGCTGCATGTCGTTAAACGTCCCAACTCTTGCAATCGTTATTGGAGAAGGTGGATCAGGAGGTGCAATAGCGCTTGCTTCCTCTAACAAAGTAATCATGTTAGAAAATGCAATTTATTCTGTAATATCCCCAGAGGGCTGCGCTACTATTTTATGGAGAGACCCCAAAAGAACTTTAGAGGCAGCAAAAGCTATGAAATTATCTTCAAAAGACCTCTTAGAATTAAAAGTAATTGATGAAATTATTCCAGAGCCAATTGGTGGTGCGCATAGAGATAGAGACCTAATATTGGATAACGTAAGAAAATCAATTGAAAAAAATTTGAGTGAATTTTTTAACATGAGTGGAGAAGAAATTTTTAATCATAGAAAAAATAAATTTTTGACTATTGGAAGGTCTAAAGGATTCGTAAACCAATTAGATGATTTAAGCACACTTAGCATGAAAGAAAACAAGGTTAATATATTTGTTAAAAATTTCTTTCGATCCAAGTTAAATTTAATAGCTGCAATTGGAGTAATAGTTTTATTGGGCTATTTAGTATTTTCTTTATAAGGCACCACAGCATTTTTTATATTTTTTACCAGACCCACATGGACAGGGTTCATTTCTACTTATTTTTTTCCCAATATATTTTGGATCAATTTTATTTGTATCAGGAGTCTCATTTTCTTGAGTAGGTTCTTGAACTACTTTTAAATTGATTAAAATCGTAACAAAATCCATTTTTAATTTATTCAACAAGTTTTCAAAAAGAAAAAAAGCTTCTTTTTTATACTCAACTAATGGATCTCTTTGACCATAAGATCTTAAGCCAATAACTTGTCTCAGTTGTTCGAGATATTGAATATGTGACTTCCAGTTTAAATCTATACACTGGAGAAAAATTCTTTTTTCAACTTCTTTTGCTTTGTCTTCATTCATTATTTTAATTCTTTCATTTCTTGCTTCTAAAAATTTAGAATTAATTTTGTTTTTGAATTCTTCGTCTCTTAATTCAGTAACATTTTTGAATTCATTATCGTCAACACTTTTTCCTAGTAAAGTTTTTAGCTGATTGTTAAATTCATTATTTTTAGCTGATGATAGTTTTTGTGTTTTTAAGGTCATCAAATGACTAATAATTTCAGATAAGAATTCATCTGAATAATCAAAAACTTTTTCACTATTCATTACGCCATTTCTTTGAGAGAATATTACATGTCTTTGGTCATTTAAAACGTCATCAAATTTTAATAAATTTTTTCTTATATCAAAGTTTCTGGCCTCAACTTTCTGTTGCGCTCTCTCAAGTGCCTTATTAATCCAGGGGTGATCAATACTTTCCCCATCTTTTAGACCTAGTTTTTGAAGAATATTATTCATAGATTCTGAACCAAAAATTCTCATTAGATCATCCTCTAAACTAACATAAAAAATTGAACTTCCTTCATCACCCTGTCTACCAGCTCTTCCTCTCGCTTGGTTATCAACTCTTCTGGATTCCATTCTTTCTGTGCCAATAACAAATAGCCCACCAAGTGATTTTATTTTATTCTTATTTTCTAAAAGTTCATCATCAGGTTGACTTCCTTTTTTCCCACCTAATTGAATATCAACACCTCTACCGGAGATACTTGTTGTAATTATAACTGAATTCATTTTTCCAGCATTTGCAATGATTTCAGCCTCATTTTCATGATTTTTTGCATTTAGGACAACATGTTTAATTTTTTCATCATTTAAAAGTTTTGAATAAATTTCCGATTTATTGATGCTAGAAGTAAAAACTAATATCGGCTGATTTTGTTTGTGACACTCGAGAACTTTTTTAAGGATAGCTTTATTTTTTTCTTCCTCAGTTCTAAAAATTTGATCATTCCAATCTTTTCTAATCATTTCTTTATTTGTAGGAATGATGACTACAATTAAGTTATATATTTCATAAAATTCCTGAGATTCAGTTGCTGCAGTTCCGGTACATCCTGAAATTTTATTATAGAGTTTGAAATAATTTTGATAAGTTATTGATGCTAGAGTGTGATTTTCAGCCTGAACATCTATTCTTTCTTTAGCTTCAAGTGCTTGGTGTAAGCCATCTCCAAATCTTCTTCCTTCTAGTATTCTACCAGTAAGTTCATCAATAATTTTTAATGCTCCATCTTTAACAATATAATCTCTTCCTTTTTCAAATAAGTGATGAGCCTTTAAAGATTGATTTACATGGTGAACTAAACTTAAGTTTTCAGGATCATAAAAGTTATTATTTTTTAGGATTCTTGCATCAGAAAATATTTTTTCCACCTTATTTATTCCTTCATTTGTAAGTAATATATTTTTATCTTTTTCATCGATCTCATAATGTTCTGGTAATAATCCTTTTATAAACTTGTCAATCGCAAGATATTGTTCTGTTTTGTCTTCAGCTGCTCCCGATATTACAAGTGGAGTTCTAGCTTCATCAATTAAACAAGAATCTATCTCATCAACAATAGTATAAACGTGACCTCTTTGAACCATTTGTTTTTTTGAAAATTTCATATTATCTCTAAGATAATCAAAACCTAGTTCACTATTAGTTGCATAAGTAATGTCAAAATTGTAATTTCTTTTTCTTTCAAGATCATCCTGGTCATTATTTATAAAACCAAAAGTTAATCCTAAAAATTTATATATCTCCCCCATATCCTGCGAATCTCTTTTTGCAAGGTAGTCATTTACAGTAACTATATGTACACCTTTTTCTGACAAGGCATTTAAGTAGGCAGCAAGACTTATTGTTAAAGTTTTACCTTCACCAGTTCTCATTTCTGCAATTTTCCCCTCATGAAGCACAACTCCTCCAAGTATTTGAACATCATGATGCCTCTCATTTCTTGTTCTTTTAGAAGCCTCTCTTACAAGTACAAAAGCCTCAGGCAATAGGGCATCTAGATTTTCACCGTTATTGAGTCTATCTTTCAATTCTTTAGTTTTTTTAGGAAAGTCATCATCACGAAGATTTTTAACAGTAGCCTCTAAGGAGTTAACTTTTACAACTATTTTGTTAATTCTATCGAGCTCTTTTTGATTGCTAGATTTAATGAACTTTGTGATAAAATTTAAGGGATTAAGCATTTAATTTTCTGGTATATAATTAATTATAACTTTTAATATAAGTATTAAATAAATATTTTAAATACATGCCAATAAACGTTAAAAACTTTATAAACTCTCTAAATTTAAAGTCAAAAAATAGTGACTTTCAAGATTTAGAACATTTGGATGGAGTTTCAATATCCACTATTTGTGCAAATTTATACAATAAACCAAGAGATGACTTGGTCATGTTTTATTTTAGAGATGGAGCAAACTATGCCTCCGTTTATACACAATCAAAAATAGTTTCAGAGAATATTAAATGGAATTTAAATATAAAAAGTAAAAAAATAAGCTCTCTAATTGTTAACACTAGAAATGCCAACGCATTTACGGGGCTAGATGGGTACAAGGGTTTAAAAGAGATAGCAGAAGAAGCGGCATTACAGTTAACAAAAAAACAAACTGAAGATGAGGACTCTCCAAAAAAGATATCATCAAATGAGGTTCTTTTTGGATGCACAGGGACAATAGGAGAAAAATATCCAACTGAAAAAATTAAAAGAAATATTCCAGAGCTAATCAAAAAAATTAAATATACGCAAAATAAATTTATCTGGATGAAAGCTGCATTAGGTATAATGACAACAGATCTGCAGCCAAAAATTGCCATGGAGGAATGCCAAATAGGAAATAAAAATGTTAAGATTTATGGAATTGCTAAAGGGTCAGGAATGATTTTCCCAAACATGGCAACAACATTAGGTTATGTTTTCACAGATGCAGATCTTTCAAACGATATTTTAAGCAAACTATTAAAAAAAAATATCAATACAACCTTCAATGCAATTACTTGCGATGGCGACACTAGTACAAATGATATGGTTTCTATTTTTTCAACAGGAAAAGTAAAAAATCCAATCATTAATAATATTAATGATAAAAAGATATTTAGTTTTGATAAGGCTTTGCATTCGGTACTATTAAATTTATCAAAAAGAGTAGTTAAAGATG
>CAJQRP010000026.1 GCA_905612365.1 uncultured Candidatus Pelagibacter sp.
TTGGTTTTAGTGTAGAAGAAGGACCAGATGTTGAAAATGAATATAATAATTTTACTGCATTAAATACGCCTGATAACCATCCTGCAAGAGATATGCATGATACTTTTTATCTAGATGATGCAAAAGAACTATTATTAAGAACACATACTTCTCCAGTTCAAATTAGAACAATGCTTAATGATAAACCACCTTTTAAAATAATAGCGCCAGGTAGAACATATAGATCTGACAGCGATCAAACCCATACACCAATGTTTCATCAAGTTGAGGGCCTACATATCGATAAAAATATTAATATGGGGCACTTAAAAGGATGCTTAAATTATTTTATTAAAGAGTTTTTTGAAGTTGATAAAATTAAAATGAGATTTAGACCTAGTCATTTCCCATTTACAGAGCCATCTGCAGAAGTGGATATTGGTTATGAAATAAAAGATGGAAAAATAGTAATTGGGGAAGGTGATAAATGGCTCGAAGTTTTAGGCTGTGGAATGGTTCATCCTAATGTTTTAAAAAATGTTAAAGTAAATCCTGATGAATTCCAAGGTTATGCATTTGGAATAGGAATAGATAGGCTCGCAATGTTAAAATATGGAATTAATGATTTAAGAGCCTTTTTTGATTGTGACTATAGATGGTTAAATCATTTTGGATTTGATCCAATAGATGTCCCAACAAACTATAGGGGTTTAAGCCGATGAAGATTACAACAGCATGGCTTAAAGATCATTTAGATACCAAGCTTAATGAAAATCAGATTATTGATAAACTTACAGATATTGGTTTAGAAGTAGAGAGTGTTGATAGCCAATCAGGAGAGCTTGATGAATTTGTAATTGCCAAAATTTTGAAGGCTGAAAAGCATCCTGATGCAGATAGGCTTAGAGTATGTGAGGTTGATATAGGTTCTGGCGAACCAGTAAAAGTTGTTTGTGGAGCTCCAAATGCTAAAGAGGGTTTATTAACAATTTATGCTCCTCCTGGTGTTATAGTCCCAAAAAGTCAAATGAAACTGGTGGTAAGTAAAATAAGAGGTGTAACCTCATATGGAATGCTTTGTTCAGAATCTGAACTTAATCTATCAAATGAAAGTGATGGCATAACAGAGCTTTTGCCAGAAAAATATAATAAAAAAGTAGGAGAAAATTATTTCCCGAAAAAAAATTTAAATGTAATTGATATTTCTATTACACCAAATAGAGCTGATTGTTTGGGAGTAAGAGGGATTGCAAGAGATCTAGCTGCTGCAGGTGCAGGAATATTAATAAATCAAACAGAAAAAAAAATTGATAAAAAAAATAAACAAACAATTAGTGTAAAAATTGAAAATGAAAAAAATCAAGGATGCATATCCTTCGGTAGTTGTTTAATTAAAGGGGTAAAAAATACTGAAAGTCCAGAGTGGTTAAAGGACAAAATAATTTCTTTAGGTCAAAAACCTATTTCGGCAATTGTTGATATTACAAATTATGTAATGTTTGACTTGAATAGACCACTTCATGCATACGATGTTGATAAAATAGATAAAGGAATAGTTGTAAGAAATTCTAAAAAAGGTGAAACATTCGAAGCATTAGATAATAAAGAGTATAAATTAGAGGATGAGATGTGTGTCATATCAGATGCGTCAGGTGTATTAGGTCTTGGTGGCATAATAGGAGGCACAAGAACCGGAACTGAGTTGGATACAAAAAATGTATTAATTGAGTCAGCTTACTTTAGCCCACGATCAATCAGAAAATCATCTAAAATCTTGAATATAGACACAGATGCAAAATTTAGATTTGAAAGAGGTATTGATCCATCATCAATTGATCAAGGACTTGAAAGAGCAGCTAACTTAATACAAGAAATATGTGGTGGTGTAGTTAGTGAGTTTGATATTCAAAAAATTGAAGATGTTAAAAAAAAATCATTAAAATTTGATCCTTCTTTGTTTGAAAAAATTACCGGGTTTAGTATCAACGTAAAAGAAATGATCACAATCTTAAATAACCTAGGATTTGAAATAAAAGAAAACAAAGGATTACTAGATGTCTATATACCATCTTGGAGACCAGATATTTCACAAGAAGTTGATGTGGTAGAAGAACTTGTAAGAATTAAGGGTTATGATCAAATTAAAATTATTGAACCTGAAAAAGTTAGAAAAAAACAAACATTAAATTTAAAACAAAAATTATTTCATTTTTTACAAAGATCTATTGCTTCTAAGGGCTATTTTGAGGCTATCACATGGTCTTTTACTGATAGTAAAATTAATCAATTATTTATTGAAGACAATAAAGAAATCAAAATAATTAACCCTATAAGTTCTGATTTGAACGTTTTGCGAAGTTCAATTTTTTCTAATTTGATTATCCATTTGAATAAGAATTTAGGAAGAGGGTTTAAAGATTTGTCATTTTTTGAAATAGGGCCAACTTTTTTAGGATCTGAGCCAGGTGAACAACAGACTGTAGCTACTGGATTAAGATCAGGAAAATTGGCTAGGCAGAGCTGGCTGGAAAAAGAAAGACTAGTTGATGTATTTGATGTTAAAAGTGATGTCATCAAAAGTTTAGTTGAAGCAGGTTATAATAAAGACAAGCTCTATATTGATGATGAAACACCAAGTTATTATCACCCCGGAAAATCAGGAAGAATATTTCTTAATAAAGGTAAAGAAAAAGTGGTTGCCTTATTTGGTGACATTCACCCAGGTATATTAAAAAAATTAGATATTAAGGTTGAAGCATTAGTGGGATTTGAAATATTTTTAGACAATTTAAAACAGCCAAAAAAATCATTAAAAGATCAAAAAACCCAGTATAAATATTCAGATTTTCAAAAATCAGAAAGGGATTTTGCTTTTGTTTTAGATAAAAATTTTAAAGTTCAAGAATTAATTGAAACCATCTCCAATGTAGACAAAGAATTAATAAAATCTGTCAAAGTATTCGATGTTTATGAAGGAACCAATATTCCTGAAGGCAAAAAATCAATTGCATTAAATGTAGTTGTTCAATCTTTAGAAAAAACATTGACTGAAGATGATTTAAAAAAAATTAATCAACTTATAATTTCTGCTGTTGAATCCAAAACTGGTGCAAAGATTAGATCATAATCATGACAAAAATTGATCACATTAGAAACTTTGCAATCATTGCGCATATTGATCATGGTAAATCAACAATTGCAGATAGGATAATTCATAGTTGTGGTGGTCTAACCGAAAGAGAGATGAAGGCACAAGTTCTAGACTCAATGGATATTGAGAGAGAAAGAGGAATAACTATTAAAGCTCAAACTGTTAAACTTAATTATAAAGCAAAAGATGGAAAAGAATATATTCTAAATATTATTGATACTCCTGGACATGTAGATTTTAGTTATGAAGTTAGTAGATCTTTGTATGCATGTGAAGGATCTATTTTAATTGTTGATAGCACCCAAGGAGTGGAGGCTCAAACATTGGCTAATGTTTATCAAGCTTTAGACACTAAACATGAGATAGTACCTGTACTAAATAAAGTTGATTTACCAGCATCGGACTTAGAAAAAACAAAACAAGAAATAGAAGAAGTTATAGGTATTGATACTGAAAATGCCATACCTTGCTCTGGAAAAACAGGCGAGGGCATAGAAGATATTCTAGAACAAATTATTGTGTCACTACCAGCTCCAGAAGGAGAAAAAGATGCTGATTTAAAATGCTTATTAGTTGACAGTTGGTATGACACTTATTTAGGGGTGGTTATTCTAGTTAGAGTTATTAACGGAAAAATTTCAAAAAATATGAAGATCAAAATGATGTCTACTAAACAAGAATATATAATTGAAAAAGTAGGCGTGTTTACTCCAAAAGCAACGGATGTTAATGAATTAAATGCAGGAGAAATTGGTTTTATAACGACAGGAATAAAAATTTTATCAGAAACAAAAGTGGGTGATACTATTTGTGATGCAAGCAAACCACCTCAAGAAGCACTTCCTGGATTTAAACCAAGTAAACCAGTTGTATTTTGTGGATTATTTCCTGTGGATAGCTCCGAATACCAAAAATTAAAAGATGGTTTAGGCAAACTTCAATTAAATGATGCTAGCTTTTCATATGAGGCAGAATCTTCATCTGCATTAGGTCTTGGCTTTAGATGTGGTTTTTTAGGTCTCTTGCATTTAGAAATTATAACTGAAAGATTAGAAAGAGAATTTGATATAAATTTATTAACTACAACGCCTGGGGTAGTTTATAAAGTTCATATGAACAAAGGAGAAATAATAGAGTTACAAAATCCTTCAAGTTTACCAGAACCTACTTTAATCAAATTTATTGAAGAGCCTTGGATTAAAGCAACGATTATTACACCAGATCAATATCTAGGAGCAATTATAAAAGTTTGTCAGGATAAAAGAGGAGTACAAACAAACTTAAGTTATTCAGGTAATAGAGCAGTTTTAAGTTATGAAATTCCTTTAAACGAAGTTGTATTTGATTTTAATGATAGGCTTAAATCAATGACAAGTGGTTATGCAAGTTTTGATTATGAGATTATAGGTCATAGAGAAGGAGATTTGGTAAAATTAGGAATACTTGTTAATGCTGAGCCAGTAGATGCTCTATCAATGATGGTTCATAAGGATTTTGCTCAAACAGTTGGAAGAGAAGTTTGTGAAAAATTAAGAGATTTAATTCCACGACACAATTTTATGATTCCAGTTCAGGCAGCAATTGGAGGAAAGATTATAGCAAGGGAAACTATTAAGGGTTTTAAAAAAGATGTTTTAACAAAAATTCATGGTGGTGGTGCAAGAGACAGAAAAAGAAAACTATTAGATAAGCAGAAAAAAGGAAAAGCTAGAGGAAAACAATTTGGAAAAGTTGAAATACCACAAGAAGCCTTCATCGGTGTTTTGAAAAT
>CAJQRP010000027.1 GCA_905612365.1 uncultured Candidatus Pelagibacter sp.
ATTAATCCAAAAGCTAAAATAAAAATTAAAAAAATTTCTCAATCAATTGCTCATGTTGATGCAAATAATAGCATTGGTTTTGTTGCAGCAGATATTGCTATCAAAACCGCTATAAGCAATGCCAAAAAAACTGGTATTGGTTTAGTTGCAGTTAAAAATAGCGGACATTATGGTTTGTCTGGTTATTATGCTGAGCAGGCTGTTAAAAAAAATTTAATGGTTATGATATTTACCAATGCACCTCCAGCTGTTGCACCCCATGGAGCGTTAAAAAGTTTATTTGGTACAAATCCAATTTGTTTTGGAACACCAACTGGGTCTAAAGTTCCTTTTATTTTGGATACTTCAATATCAATGATTAATAGAGGAAAAATTAGAGTTGCCGCAAGAGAAGGAACAAAAATTCCCGAAGGTGTTGCTTTAGATAAATTTGGTAAACCGACAACAGACCCTAAAAAAGCATTAGAAGGTGTTCAATTACCTATTGCTGGATTTAGAGGCTCTGGATTAGCTTGGATGGTTGATATTTTAAGTGGTGTTTTAACGGGTGGTAATCATGCTGGTCGAGTTAAAGACCCTTTTACAGATTTTAGCGGTCCTCAAAATGTAGGTCATTTATTTTTTGTAATGAAGCCTAATTTGTTTGTAGGAAATTCTTTTAATAAAAGAATAAAAAACAATATTAAAACAATTAAAAAACTGCCTAAAATTAAAGGTGTTAAGGAAATTCTTTATCCAGGGCAAAGTAAATACCATAGATATAAAGATAATCTTAAAAAAGAGATTAAAATTACAAAGAATATATTGGAAGATTTAAATAGTTTAATAAAATAAAACTACTATAATATATATGTAATATGCGTCCAGTATTTAAAGTTATTATAGTATACGAAATCATTTTTTTTACTTTCTGGAACTTCCTTTATTATTCTAATCCAGGTGTTGAAAGTTGGTTTAAACTAGAAAATCTGACAGCGATATATACTGTTCTATCAACTATGGCTTTAGGATTTGTTTTTGTGTATGTAGTTTTCATCACTATGAAAATAACAGGCGTGCTTAATAAAATTAAAACTTTAAAGGATCCTAGAAAAAACTTTTAGTTAACGAATAGTTCTAGCAAATTTTACAATATCTTTAATTAGTAACTCTGGCTGCTCCATTGCAGCAAAATGTCCACCACTTGGCATTTCTGTCCATTGAGTAATATTAAAAATTCTATCTACGTAGGAACGAGGTGGCCATTCCGACATTTCAGCTGGGAAAATTGCAGCTGCAGTTGGAATTTGTATCTTATGGAAATCTTTTGGGAAAAAACGTCCCCCCTCTTCTCTTCTTCCATAATAAATCCAAGAAGCTGTATTGAAAGTTTTTGTAACGATATAAACCATAATATTTGCCAACAAGGTATCTTTTGTATAAGCACTTTCAATATCACCATTCTTTAAATCAGACCAAGAATACATTTTTTCAATAATCCAAGCTGCAACACCAACTGGACTGTCCATCATTCCATAGCTTAATGTTTGTGGTTTTGTTGCTTGTTGAGTTCTATAACCATCCTGCATAACTTGATCTTTATCAAATCTTTTTTGCCACTCTTCTTCTTCTTTAGTTTTAGTGCCTTCTGGGTGACGCATAGTTAAACAATTGATATGAATTGCTTTACAAGTTTTAGAATGATCATAGCCTATCCAATTAGCAATAGTTGCTCCCCAATCTCCACCTTGCGCCAAATAATCTTTATATTTAAGATTTTCTGTCATTAGTTTATTTAAAATAGCTGCCATTTTTCTAGGACCTACTGGCTTAGACGGTCTACCTGAAAACCCAAACCCAGGTAAAGACGGTACTACAACATCAAATGCATCCTCTACATTTCCACCAAATTTTTCAGGGTGTGCAAGTTTTTCAATTATATGTAAAAATTCTACAACTGATCCAGGCCATCCATGCATAAGAAGTAATGGAGTTGGGTTAGAGCCACTACCTTTTTCATGAATAAAGTGCATTTCAATGTCATCTACAATAGTTGTAAAATTTGAAAAATTATTTATTTCTGCTTCGTGTTTTCTCCAGTCAAAATCATTAACCCAATAACTTGAGATCTCCTTCATATAATCAAGGTTACTTCCATATTCCCAACCACCATCATCAGGCATTTCATGCCATGGATAATTTTTCACCTTAGTATAAATTTCTAACAGTGTTTTATCAGGAATACTTATTTTAAAAGGCTTAATCATTGTTAATTTACAGTATATACTTTCTAATAATTCAGTTTAAATATACCTCATGCTTTCAAATAAAGAAATCGTTTGTCCCAATAACTTACTAGATCATGCCCATAAAAAAAAAGGTGTATATGCAGCTATAGTCAATGCAGGTTTACCCTTGCCAATGCTCTCAGTTCAAGATGCTGTAAGAGAAAATCTTATTACACCAATTTTTATAGGAGATAAAAAAGAAATCCTAAAATGTGCAGAACAATTAAAATGGGATATTTCTTCTTTTGAAATAATTGATGAGCCTGTAGAAAATAATACAGCAGCAATAGCAGCAAAACTTGCAAGTGAAGATAAGGTAAAAATTATTGTCAAAGGTCATATTCATACAGATGTCTTGATGAAAGAAGTTTTAAAAAGAGAATATAATTTGCTTGGAAAAACTAGGCTGAGCCATATTTGGCACATGACTACTATAAAGGATGATAAACCACTTATAATTACTGATGGTGCTTTAAATGTTTTACCCAATGTAAAAACAAAAATGCATATTTTAAGAAATGTAATTGATTTTTCGAATCGTATAGGAATTGAGAGACCTAAAGTTGCTGTGCTTTCTGCAACAGAGGAAGTTTTAGATAGTGTACCAAGTTCAATTGATGCAAATGAAATTACAAAACTTGCAAAAGACGATAAGTTAAATGCAGATGTTTTTGGTCCTTTAGCATTTGATAATAGTATTTCAAAAAAATCTGCAGCTATCAAAGGTGTTAAAAACCTTGTTGCTGGTCAAGCAGATGTATTGCTAGTTCCAAGTGTTGAAACTGGAAATAGCTTAGTTAAAATGATGATATATTTTATGGGTGCTTGTGCAGCTGGTGTTGTGATAGGTGGAAAAGTCCCAATCGTAATAACTAGTAGATCTGACGAAGCACCAGCAAGATTGGCATCAATTGCTGCAGCTGTTGTTGCTTTAGACTAATTCTTCATTGAAATAACTTTATTATTGCTTTAAATAAAAGCCTAGAATTAATGAGAGAGAATAATGGCTATAATTTATTTAAAAAAATCACCTAAGACATCATCAACAGATGATACAAAAACTACAGAAATTGTTAAAGGTTTATTAAAAGATATTGAAGAAAATAAAGAGCAGGCTTGCATAGATCTTACAAAAAAATTTGATAAGTATGATGGTGATATTATTGTCTCTAAAGAAAAAATTGAAGAAATTAAAAAAAACCTAGATCAAAAAACTAAAGATGATATTAAGTTTTCTTACGACAGAGTTAGAACATTTGCTGAAGCACAATTAAAAAATTATGGACAAGATTTTGAAGTTGAGCTTTCTCCAGGTTTGTTTGCTGGCCAAAGATTAATACCCGTTAATACCGCTGGTTGTTATATACCTGGCGGAAGATATGCTCACATAGCTTCTGCTGTAATGAGTGTAACAACAGCAAAAGTTGCAGGTGTAAAAAACGTAATTGCGTGTAGCCCTCCCAAAGAAGGTGTTGGTGCTCATCCAACTATAGTTTATACGGCTGATCTTTGTGGAGCTGATGTAATCTTAAATTTAGGTGGTGTACCTGGTATTGCTTCAATGACTAACGGATTATTTAATAATCCGTCCGCTGATATTATAGTTGGTCCTGGAAACCAATTTGTTGCAGAAGCAAAAAGAATTTTATTTGGTAAAGTTGGAATTGATTTATTTGCTGGTCCAACAGAAATTGCTGTTATTGCAGATGATAAGGCTGATGCAGAAATGGTTGCTGTTGACCTAGTTGGTCAAGCTGAACATGGTTATAATTCTCCTGCTTGGTTGTACACAACAAGTAAAAGAGTTGCCGATGAAGTAATGAGAAGAGTTCCAGAATTAATTGCTGATTTACCAGAAGTTCCAAGAACTAGCGCAGAAGCTGCTTGGAGAGATTATGGTGAGGTTATTCTTTGTGATACTGATGAGGAAATGGCAACAATCAGTGATGAATATGCTCCAGAACATTTAGAAGTCCAAACCGAAAACTTAGAATGGTTTCACAAAAGATTAAAAAATTATGGATCACTATTTATAGGTGAAGAAACAACTGTAGCATATGGAGACAAATGCTCAGGAACTAATCATATCTTACCCACGAAAGGTGCAGGTCGTTATACTGGTGGATTATTTGTTGGTAAATTCATTAAAACATTAAGTTTCCAAAGAATGACAAAAGAATCTACAAAAACTGTAGGTGCTGCCTGTGCTAGAATTTCAAGATACGAAGGTATGGAAGCTCATGCAAGAACTGCAGATGTAAGACTTAGAAAATATGGTTTTTCAAACTAAATTTGAATTAATTTATAAAATTTTCTATTAAACGATTAAATTCCATTGGCTGCTCAAGATGTACATTGTGACTGCAATTTTTAAATATTTCTAAACTACTATTTTTAATATTTTTTCTTAATATATCAACTTGTTCAAAGTTATATGAAGTATCCTTATCTCCCCATACTATAAGTGTTTTATTTTTAATATTTTTTAAGTAATCAATTCCTACCCAATTCTTCATAGCTATAAGTGCATTATCGGCACTTTCTAGAGATACATTTTTAACAGCATTTTCACATAAATAATAATTCTTATCTTTGTCACCTTTAACAAACCATTTTTTTGGTACTCTAGAAAATGTTATCTTGGTTCCATCTTTTTTAATTTTTTCTCGAGTTTCATCCATAGTTTCAAATCTTCCAGGAATTTCCCCAATTGACCCTGTAGCAAAACAAATTAGTTTATTTATTCTGTTTCCTAAAATTTTAGTCATTTCTTGCACTATCATGCCACCCATTGAATGACCCATTAAATTAAATTTTTCTATATTTTTTTCATCAATTATTTCTATAATTTTTGATGCCATTTCTTCAATTGAATTAAGTGATTGGATATCTGAACTCTCCCCAAAGCCAGGTATTGCAGGAGTAACCACTCTACAAAACTTTGAAAAGTAGTCTTTTTGATTGCACCACATTTCTGATGATCCTAAATAACCATGAACTAAAATTAATGGAAACCCACTTCCAATGTCATCAACGTAAATTTTATTCATCTAAATTCATTATAATTTTAAAAGTTTCATTGGTTTATAAATATTAAAAAAACTTAGTAATTTCAATTAGTACGTAAAGAGCAATTATGCTCATAAATATGATTATAAACAGATTAATTCTTCTCCAAATCATTTCACTTTGAAGGTATTTGGATAGCATTTTGGAAAGATAACCTATTGAAAAAAAAAATAAAAATGATGCAATCGAAGCTCCGATTCCAAAATAGTATTTATCAATCATCAATAAATTTTTAGAAAAATTTCCTAAAAAGAATACTGTATCTGAATAGACATGTGGATTGAGATATGTAAAAGCTAGAGTTTTAGTTATTATCCCTATTAATGAGATGCTTTTTACCTCTTGATTAAAATTAATCTTATTTTTTTGAATAGATATCTTTCCATAAATAAAATGGGCTAAAAATAAGAATAAGAGAATGTTTAAAATAAGCTCTATTGTAGAATTAAAAAAACTACCAAAATATTGAAATAAAAAAATACCTAAAAATATTAATAACAAGTCAGATATTGAACAAATTATACAAACAAGAAATATATATTGCTTTTTTAATCCCTGCTCTATTACAAAAATATTTTGGGCACCAATTGCTAAGATTAAACTAAGCCCTGTAATAAAACCTAATAATAAATATTCCATTAATTCTTATTAAACTTTTTTTTTACCCTGAACAACTCTATCAAGTATTAATGCTACAAATAAAGTGGCTATACCTGCAAGAATCCCTTATCCCACTTTAGCATACTGTAATGCTTCAAGAACATCTTGACCTAAACCTTTTTCACAAAACTAATAGCAGCACCAATGGTCGTCAAAAATCCAGCTAACGGCAAGATTGCAACTGCGTATTTCTTTGGCATATAATTCTCTTTGAACTCAATACCTTGGAAACTAATTTCAAAATACCACATTTCCCAATACTTTCCACGCATACCCTCTACAAGTTCAACTCCATAAATTATCAGGACTATACCAATTGCCATAATCATAAGCTTCCAGAACTGCCGTATATACAGCGACAGTCTATTTGGTAATTTTTCATAAATTAAATTTAAAGCTATGTGCTCGTTATCTCTGGCTGTCAGAGAAAGTGCTATAAACATCAACCAAATATTACTTAATACTGTTAGCAGATCACCCCAAACAGGAGGGTTGTTAAAAACATATCGCATGATTACGTTATAAAGGGTGAAACCAACCATCGCAGCCAAAAGGAGTGAGCACATAGCTTCCAATGTACGATGGATAAAACGGTCAATGTTGTTAAAAAAATTTAACATACCCCTAATTACTCAATAGGTTTGGAAGAAACATGGTCAGCTCTGGAATAACGAGGATAAAAAATAAAAGTAAAAACAGCCCAACTAGATAAGGAATTAACGCAACAGCAACCTTTTCTAGACGCACTTGTGCTATTGTTGCAGCGGTAAAGAACGCAACGCCAACAGGTGGTGTTACTGATCCTATTAAGAAGCCAACTATTACAACGATAGCCGCTTGTATCTCAGGAAAACCAGCTTGAGCCATAACATTAACTAGTACTGGGCCAACTATAATAATGTTTACTGCGGAGTCCATTACCGTTCCAAGAAGAAAAATAAATAGAATCACAGCTAAAATAAAAATAATGGGAGATCCCGTAAGGCTTAGAAGCCAGTTTTCAAGATCACCGATTGCACCTAGAGAGGTAAGTAACCAACTGAAGGGTCCCGACGCAGCTATGATAATAAAAACCATTGCCGAATTACGGAATGCTCGACGAAAAGCACCGGTGCAATCTTTCCATTTAATAGTTCGATAAACGAATACACCTGTAAATAACGCAACCATTGCTGTAATAGCACCAGCCTCAACAACCGATGCCACACCACCCATTACTGAACCCACTAAAACTACAGGTATCAGAAGGGCGAACGAGGATCGATATAATTCTTTACCGGCTCGACGTATCGAAAATGGTTCATCACTGCGCTCAAAGTTATATTTGATTGCAAAGTAATGATTGATTATCATGATCACAACTCCTATCAATATGCCTGGAATAATCCCAGCCGCAAATAGTGATGCAATCGAAAGCTCAGTCGAGTTAGCAAGTACAATCATCATGATACTGGGTGGAATTATCCCTCCTATGGTGGAGCTTACGCCTGTAACCGCAGCCGAAAACGCAGGAGGATAGCCAGCTTTTTTCATAGCTGGTAATACTAATGCTCCTACTGTAGCTGTATCTGCTACCACGGAACCATTCATCCCCGCAAAAAACATACTCACAAGAACATTAACTTGGGCCAACCCCCCTCGTACACGTCCAATTAATGACTTACTCAAAGCTACTAACCGGTCAGTAATCGTGGCACTTGTCATTAACTCACCTGTCAGCATAAAGAACGCAATTGCAGTTAATGGAACTGAATCAATAGCATTAAACATTTGACTAGGGATTAAAATAAGAGGTACAGCGTCGGTAAATAAAATATAAACGATTGGTATGAGTATTAATATAAAACCAATGGGAGCACCTAATAGAATTAGAAAAAGGAGTACTCCAAGTAGAATGATACTTTCCATAGTTACTTAAATGTTATGATTTATTTTAAGTAAAGATCATCTAGTTCTAAAAATTGAGCTAAATGATCTTTACACAGTTTTTGTTGAACGATTTACAGAGCCCCAGCTTTCTCTAACTGAGCTACAAATCCATCCATTCCTTGTTCTAGAAGTACTCTTTTAGCTACCTCTGGTTCAAAAGTACCCTTGGCATCTAACCAGGCACCGATTGCACCTGATCTCCATTTAGTCATTTCCGCATCAGATGGAACATACCATTCTTTCACAGATGCTTTAATTGCATCTTCTCCATTCTTAATCCAAGCGTTATCTAACTGGTTTACTTTTTCTCCATAAGCATCAGCTGCCTTGTGTAACCATTTCTTCTCTTGAGAAGATAAAGCATTATACTGCTTTGCATCCATTGCTAGAATATTTCCAGACCACATGCCGCCAATCTCAGTGAAGTATTTTGCAACTTCATGAAGTTTTGCTACATGTTGCCAAGGACTAGCAACATACTGACCTTCTACTACACCCGACTGTAGGCCTGAGTATAACTGACTCCAATCATAAGGTGTTGGAGTTGCGCCCCAATTTTTAACTAGCATGAACTCAATTGGACTCTTAGTAGTACGCCATTTCAGTCCCTTCATATCACCAGGAACGTGGACTGGTTTAGTCGCATTTCCAAGCTGTCTGAATCCACCACTTGAATATACCGAAAGGCAAATGTGGCCTGAATTCTCAAGCGCTAGTTTGCACTGTCTTTCTGCAAGCCATTCGTTTGATATTCTTTTCGCATCTTCGAGTGATTTGAAAATAAAAGGCAAATCAAAAATTGCTAACTCTGATCCAAAATTACCATAGTTTGCCGTAGAACTAGTCCAAAGGGATATAAGTCCTTGATTGGCCTGTTCACCACATTTCTGTTCTGCACATAAGCTTTTTTGATAATATGGTTCGATTTTCATCTTGCCACCAGAGGCTTTTGCCAAGGCCGGCATCAATGCTTGATCTATGGCGTCACCAATTGGCATACCCAATCTACCAGTAGTTCCGAGCTTAAGAGTTGTCTCTGCAACGGCGGCTTGAGCAAACAAAGCAATTGCAAACCCCGTGAGTAGTGTCTTGTTTATAGTTTTGATTATTTTCATTATCTCCCTCTTGTTTATTTAAAAATTAATTTAACTAAATTAACAAAGATGAGTCAAAGAAAATGGACGTCCTTTTGAGGTAAATACTACTGTTAAATTAGATTATATTAACTGACTAAACTATTTTAAGAATGACTAATCCAAATAGTCTTTGTTTGAAGGTACTGATCTAGAGCTTCTGTACCTTGGTCTCTGCTTAATGAACCTGATTGTTTGTATCCACCAAATGGTGTTTTAATATCTCCCTCTGAGAAAGTATTAACCGAAACAGTTCCACAAGGAAGACTTTTAGCCATGTGAAAGGCTCTATCAATATCTTGAGTAAACACACTTGCATGCAAACCGTACTTAGAGTTACTTGCTATTTTTAATGCTTCTTCATCACTATTGATTGTAAGCACTCCCAATACTGGACCAAAAATTTCTTCCTGAGCAATTGTCATATTTTCTTTTAAACCATCAAATAAAGTTGGTTTTGCATAAAATCCTTTTTGCTCTCCACTTGAGACACCACCAAATAAAAGTTTAGCCCCTTCATCAATACCTTTTTGAATATAACCATCTACTGTTGCTAAGTGTTTTTTAGAAATCATTGATCCCATATTACTCTCTGAATCTAGCGGGTCTCCAGCCTTAAGGGCTTTTACTTTTTTTGAAACTTTATCTAAAAATTCATCTTTTACTTTGCTATGAATTATTTGTCTCATATTTGCAGAACAGTTTTGGCCACCGTTCCAAAAAGCAGAATTAATTGCATTATCAATTAAATCATCTGTAATCTTTGCATCTTCTAAAACTATGAATGGGCTTTTTCCGCCCATCTCTAAACCAATTGTTTTTAAATTACTTTCACCTGAATATTTCATGAATAAACCACCAACTTCAGTTGAACCTGTAAATGAAACTGCATCAACATCTTGATGTCTTCCAAGTGCTTCACCTACATCACCAAAACCTGGAACTATATTAAGAACTCCATCTGGAATTCCTGCTTCCTTAGCAATTTGTGCAACTCTAATAGCAGTTAATGGTGTATCTTCTGCTGGTTTAATTATAACTGAGCATCCCGCAGCTAATGCTGGAGCCATTTTCCATACTGCCATCATTAAAGGGAAATTCCATGGAACAACACCTGCAACTACTCCAATTGGTTCTTTAACAATTAAACTAGTTAGCGATGGTTCAGTTGGTCCAACTTTACCAAATACTTTATCTATTAGCTCTCCATACCATTGGAAATGCATTGGAGCATCATTTGCAACTTCATTAATGCAATCACCAATTAATTTTCCAGTATCTACACATTCAAGAACTGAATTTTCTTCACCTGTTTGTCTTAATAATTCTGCAAACTTTAGTAATATATCTTTTCTAAATTCTGGAGATGTTCTTGACCAAACACCACTATTAAAAGCTTTTCTCGAAACTTTAACTGCTAAATCAACGTCTTTATGATTACATTTTGCTACAGAACAAAGGGTTTCACCAGTTGCAGGATTAATATTCTCAAATTTTTCACCATCAATAGCATCAACATACTTGCCATCTATAAAGGCCCTACCCTCAAACTTTAATTTAGTTGCTATTGCTTTGTAATCTGGATTCATTTTATAGTGAAAAAGTATTCTAAAAATTCTTTATAGTAAAGATACTAATCTGGATTAGCTGTAAGTGTTTTGATCTCTAGAACATTATTATTTGGATCCTGAACAAACATTGTCTCTTGCTCATATTCAGTTCCTTTAAATCTTAAGTAAGGTTCATCATGATACTTAACATTTTTTTCTTTAAGTCTATTTTTAAGTTCATTAAAATTTTTTCTTGATAAATGCACACCAAAATGAGGCACAGAAACATTACCCATATCCACATCATGTCTCTCATTTTCAAGCTTATGTTCACTTGCATGAAGAGTTAACTCATTTCCCCAAAAATCTACATCTGCCCATTCCTGAGCTGAATTATCTAATCTACAACCTAAAACCTCATTATAAAAATGTTTAGCTTTTTCTAAATCACCACATGGTATTGCTAAATGGAAGCAGTTAGTATTTTTGTACATTAATTTTTTTCCTTTAAATTACACATTTAGTCACTATATAAATCATAACTAATTATTAATCAATAGGTCAACCTAAGCACACTATGAGTGATTTTTTACAATCTATAATTGATAGAGATCCTGCCGCTAAGTCTAAGTTAAGTTTAATTTTAACTTATCCAGGAGTTAAGGCAGTTTTTTTTCATAGAATTGCTAACTTTTTTTATCTAGCAAAGTTTGATCTTATTGCGAGATTTATCTCTCAACTATCCAGATTTTTAACAGGTATAGAAATTCATCCGGGTGCAAAAATTGGAAAAAATTTATTCATTGATCATGGTATGGGTGTTGTTATCGGTGAAACTTCTGAAATTGGAAATAACGTAACAATTTATCATATGGCAACACTAGGTGGAATAGCACCAAGTATTAATTCAAACCAACAAAGAATGGTTAAAAGACATCCAACACTAAATGATTGTGTTGTAGTAGGTTCCGGTGCTCAAATATTAGGACCTGTAGTAATTGGAGCTAATGCTAAAGTTGGAGCAAATGCTGTAGTGACTAAAGATGTTCCAGAAAATGCAGTAATGGTTGGGATACCTGCAAGGAATGTTGGAACAGCTACAAAAGAATTTAAACCTTATGCTGTTGAAGAGGCAGATAAAGACACTTCTAACTAATGAAAAATTTTCACGATAATTTTATCTCAGGCATTGGTAATACACCACTGATCAAGTTAAGAGCGGCTTCAGAAATTACTGGGTGTAATATTTACGGTAAAGCTGAATTTATGAATCCAGGTGGCTCAGTTAAAGATAGGGCTGCTTTTGCTTTAATTAAAGATGCTGAAAATAAAAAATTAATTTCAAAAGGTGGAACTATTGTTGAAGGTACAGCTGGTAATACTGGTATAGGATTATGTCTTCTTGGCAATTCACTTGGTTATAAAACAATAATTGTGATGAATGACAATCAAACTCAAGAAAAAAAAGACTTACTAAGAAATATGGGTGCTGACTTACGTCTAGTTCCAGCAAAACCATATAAAGATGATGCTAATTTTGTAAAAGTTGCAGCAAAACTTGCTAATGAACTAAGACCATCAAATAATTATGGTGTTGTTTGGGCTAATCAGTTTGACAATATTGCAAATGCTAAAGGTCATTATGAGAGCACTGGGCAAGAAATTTGGAAACAAACCGAAGGTAAAGTGGATGGTTTCGTATGTTCATCTGGAACTGGTGGAACAATTTCTGGAGTGAGTAATGCTCTTAAAGAAAAGAATAAAGGTATTAAAATATTTCTATCAGATCCTAAAGGTTCTGCTCTTTATAACTATATAAAGAATGGTGAGTTAAAATCTGAAGGTGGCTCAATTACGGAAGGCATTGGCTCAAGTAGAATTACTAAAAACTTTGAAGATGCTAAAATTGATGATGCCTACTCTATTGATGATCATGAAGCTCTTCCAATACTGTATGATTTAATTGAAAACGAAGGTTTAAGCCTTGGTACTAGCTGTGGAATTAATATTGCTGGCGCAATCAGAATGGGTAAAGAACTTGGACCTGGCAAAACTATTGTCACAATCCTTTGCGATAAAAGTGAAAAGTACGCTACTAAAATGTTTAATAAAAAATTCCTAGAGGAAAAAGGTTTACCTTTTCCAAATTGGCTTTAAATATAAATTTTCTCAGCTAATCCGTAACAAAGCACTGCACTAATAATTGTAAAAACTAATGGCGCAATAATAGCTTCGTTAGAATCGTTCATAACACCCGTCTTATCAATTTTAATTGAATAAGTATTAACAATAAAGACACAAAGATTTTGAACAAAGATTAAATTGAAAAACGCCCATGTTCCTTCAACACCATTTGGTCTAACAAACATAACGTATATTGCCATCAAGAAAGAACCAAGAAATATAGCGCCTGCCATCCTCATAATAGTTGCAGCCGTTTTGTCTATTTGAAATTTTTCTCTAAATTTTTGGTTTCCAATAATCATTTGATAAGCATAAGCACCTGTACCTAAAAAATGTATTACAAATAAAATTAAGTAAAGGATTCCATTAAATTTTTCAATCATAAATAAAACAATAGCAATATTTATATTAATTTAAAGCAATAAATTTAGATTAAGTTATTAAGCACAGGCAATGTAACAATAAGAATTAATATTAACAAAAATAAGATAGAGTAAATATATTTTATTTATATGAAAGTTTTAAAAGTTATTACTCGTGATATCCGTTTTCCTACATCTAAAGAAAATTTAGGAACGGATGCGGTACATGTAGATTGTGATTATTCAGCAGCTTATGTAACAATTGAAACAGATGACAAAAATTTATCTGGTGTAGGGTTAACTTTTACAATTGGTAAAGGTAACGATTTATGCTGTAAATCAATAGACTACTTTAAAGAGTTTATTGAAGGCAAAGAAATTGAAGATATTGAAAAAAATATTTCTATAATCTGGGAAAAAGTAACAAACCATAGTCAGCTACGTTGGGTAGGTCCTCAAAAAGGAGTAACACATATTGCAGCAGCAGCTTTCTTTAATGCAATTTGGGATTTGATTTCTAAATATCATAAAAAACCCTTGTGGCAGTATATTATTGACTTAGATACTAACGATTTAATTGATAAACTTTCTTTTACATACCTTGATGATGTCTTAACAAAAAAAGAAGCAGCAGATATTATTAATGAAAATAAAAAAAAACTACCTGGAGATACTTCCACATTAAACTCAACCATTTTTCCAGCTTATACAACTGCAGTTGGTTGGCTTGGATACTCTGATGATAAGATGACTAGACTAGCAAAAGAAAATTTAGATAAAGGTTGGACGCATTTTAAAATGAAAGTGGGTCAGGATATTGAAAGAGATATTCATAGGTGCAAATTAATTAGAAGTATAATTGGAAAAGATAAAAAACTAATGGTCGACTCAAATCAAGTCTGGAGTGTTAATGAAACTATTGAAAACATAGGGAAATTAAAACAATTTGACATTATGTTCTATGAAGAACCGACAAATCCTGATGATATTCTAGGGTTTAAAAAAATTAAAGATGCACATCCTGATGTAAAGTTAGCAACTGGAGAAATGATACAAAATAAGGTTATGTTTAAACAGTTTATTGAGAATAAATCTTTAGACTACTGTCAAATTGACAGTTGTAGAATTGCAAGTATCAATGAAATTATACCCGTTTTATTAATGGCAAGTAAATTTAATACACCAGTTATTCCTCATGCTGGTGGAATTGGATTATGTGAATATGTTCAACATTTAAATCTAATTAATAAATTTATTATTACCAATAACGATTTAACCTTAAGCGAATATGCTGAAAGCTGTTCAGAGCACTTTGAAAATCCAGCAATTATTAAAAGTGGAGGATATGTGACCCCTACTTCACCTGGTTACTCAGTAAAAATCAAAGAAAGTTCACTGGAAGAATTTGATTTTAATAATGGGAAATACTGGAATTAATATAACTACAAATATCTTGTTGAGACATTTTGCCATAGAAAGTGACAAAAATAACATTTTAAAAAGTTAAATCATTATTTAGATTAGGATTATAATTTTATATGAAAGAATACGACTTAATTGTTATTGGTGCTGGATCTGGTGGCGTAAGAGCTGCAAGAATAGCAGCCAATCATGGAGCTACAGTTTTAATTGCAGAGGGTTTAAATTATGGAGGTACTTGCGTTAATAGGGGGTGTGTTCCAAAAAAACTTTTCACTTATGCGGCCCAGTTTAATAGTGACTTTGATACTGCCAAATCTTATGGTTGGGAGGTTCCAGAACAAATCCCCTTTAACTGGCAAACATTAATTAAAAACAAAGATCAAGAAATTGAACGATTAAATAATATTTACAAGTCTATTTTAGAAAAAAATAAAGTTGATCGAATTGATGGCTATGCATCATTTAAAGATTCTCAGATAATAGAAATAAACAATGAAGTATTTAAAGGAAAAAAAATTTTGATAGCATCAGGTGGAATTTGTAACAAGCCTGCTTATACTGCAAAAGATAAAGTTTTGACATCAGATGATATCTTTCACATCAAGAAACTGCCTAAGGATATTTGTATTTTAGGTGCTGGCTATATTGCAGTTGAATTTGCATGCATAATGAACGGTTTAGGAGTTAAAACAACTTTAATTTACCGTGGTGAAAAAATTTTAAAAAGTTTTGATCAAGACTTAACTAATTTACTACAGGATCAAATGATCAAAAAGGGAATTGATATAAAATTTAATACAAATATTGAAGATATTGTTGAAACAAATGAAGGATTAGAAATCAAAATTAAACAAGGACCCAGTATAAAAGTAGCCTGTGTTTTATCAGCCCTAGGAAGATCTCCAAATGTTGATCAACTCAATCTTGATAAGATTGGTATTCTGCAGAAAAAAAATGGGGCTATTATTGTTGATGATTTTTCAAAAACAAATATTGATCATATTTATGCAATAGGTGACGTAACTGATAGGATCAACTTAACTCCCGTTGCAATTAGAGAGGGTCATGCGTTTGCAGATACTGAATTTGGTAACAATAAAAGATCTGCTTCACATAAAAATATACCCTCCACTGTTTTCACAGACCCACCATTATCTACAGTTGGTATAACTAGTGAAGAAGCTCTAAAACTAGGAATTAAAGTTAAAACATTTAAAACTCAATTCTCACCGATGAAATATACTTTTGCTGATAAAAAACCTAAAATTTTAATGAAACTATTAGTTGATGAGAAAACTGATAAAGTTTTAGGGATTCATATGTTGGGCCAAGACAGTCCTGAAATTATTCAAAGTTTAGCTGTTGCTTTAACTGCTGGCGCTACTAAAAAAGACTTTGACAACACAACAGCCATACATCCAACATCTTCTGAGGAATTTGTTACCTTAAACTAAATAACAACCTATCAATTTTCTTGAGACATTTTGCACATATAAAGTGACAATAATGGTTATGTTAATAGTATGAGAAATTCATATTGTCTGATTTACTTTAATTATAAACAAAGGAAACATATGAAAAAAATAATAATAACATTATTCTTAGTACTTTTCACAAGTTCTGTTTATGCAGGTTCTTGCCCGATGATGGCAAAAAGCATAGATGATAAAATTGCAGAAGCACAAATGCTAAGAGATCAAGGTATGGCAGCACACGATGCTGGTGACCATGCAAAATCAGAAGAACTTTTAGGTAAAGCTATGGAGCTTTTTAAAAGTTAACAAATAATTATATATTTAGCGGGATTTCATTTAGAGCTATTAAATAAATCTCGCTATTTTATACACATTCTTAATATTAGCTGTTATTTTAGGTGTCACATCAAATAGTTTTTCTAAAATTACACTACTTCTTAAAATCAATTAAAAAATATATTTACAAAATTAATAAATAATACAAAGGTTAAAAATATGACTGGTCAAAGACGTTGGTTAAAAATATGGGCTAGAACAGTTGGAATGCCAATTGGTATTAATGATGAAGATAAGCCTGAGTTTTTACCTATTAGACAAACAGATGTTAAGAAAGCATTAGCTTTTAGAACATTCTGGGTTCTGCTTCATGTTCTAACTTGTCTCTTAATTATTGCTGGTAATGGCAGAGTAATGGGTTGGTGGTAATTAAAAATATTAATAAAAGCATTATTTGTCACGGTAATGCTTTATGTATATTTTCACCAAATAGATCGTAAGATAAATCTCCTTAATTAATAGAGTTGGGATTTTCTTAAGTGTCCCAACTTTAAATAATAAATAAAAAAAGTTTTATGTATTTAGCAATGAGTAGACTTCAAGTTATGTCTGGCAAAGAAAATGAATTTGAAACAGCTTGGAAAAATCGTGAACAAGAGACTCATGGTGTGAAAGGCTTTAAGAAATTCAACTTATTCAAAGGTAAGGTAAATAAAGAATTCTCTCTTTATATTTTTCATAGTGAATGGAATACCGAGAGTGACTTTATTAACTGGACAAAATCTGATTCATTTCAATTAGCTCATAAAAATCCTACACTACAAGGAAATTTATATCTTGGACCCCCAAATTTTAACGGATATGTAGGATTGCCTGATTTTGAAGGTTTTAAAGTAGTTATATAATTTTAAAAAGATTTCATTTAAGATAATTAAATGAACATGACAACATCATACCTATTTTTAGCATTAGCTGTTTTTTTAGGTGTCACATCAAATAGTTTTGCAAAAAATGCCGCAGGGTTCACTCTTCTAATACCAAGTATTATCACGGCCATAACAATTGTTTTATGTATGTATGCTTTATCAATGGTTATGAAAAATATACCAATGGGGATTACCTATGCCTCGTTTGCTGGATTAACAATTATTTCAACTGTAATTGTTGGTGTAATTAGATTTAATCAAGTACCAAATCTTTATTCAATGATTGGTTTGGGTTTAATTATTATAGGTGTATTAATGGTCAACCTGTTAGGAAATAATTAATTATGATTTCAAAAAAATATTCTCAAACTTTATTTATGATTTTTATGGCTTTTGGAATGAGTGTTATAATGAGCGGTGTTGTTACTGCTGTAAACACTGGTGTTAGTAATGGGTTCTTAGAAAGATATTTTAACTCTTGGTTATTTGCTTTTCCAGTTGCTTTATTTGCAGCTTTTACTCTGGCTCCAATTATGAGACCTCTAGTTAATAAGATTGCATCAAAAGATTAATTATAATTAAAAGTTGTAAAACTTTTTTACGGAAAAAAATATTGTAAGAAGGTTTCTTAAATTATCGAAATCGTATTACTTTGCTAGATTGTATACAATTGATTTATTTCACTTAAAGTAAAATAAATATTTTGAATGTAATTTTTAGAAATGATATTGTCTTAATATCAATAAAGGAGGTTGATTATGAACTTATCACCACCTGACACATAACTGGTGTGATTTAATAATCAAAGACCTAATAAGACCATAGAAAATAAAAAATCTATTATTATAGATTTTAGCGTAAACCGCTGACTTACAGGGGAACTCTTTTGGAGTTTACCGAAAGGGTGACCCCCTTAAAAGATCAGTTAAAAATATTTGGCAAAACGTGAGTGCCTTCATCATCTAAAGTGATATCAAATTCATTTACTACATTGGAAATATCTAATGGTGAATATAGATGTGGAAACATGGTTCCATCCGATGCTTGTTCCCAAACTAAATGATCTAGCTTTAAAGTATCTACCTTTAATAAAATTAAATCTTTTTGATTTTGGTAAAATTTTTTAAGAGTTCCAGCAACTTGATCATCACCTGAAAAATGAATGTAACCATCTTCTAAATCTTTTTTAGAACCTGTTAATTGACCTTTGCTCTTAATTTCTTGCCATTCTGATTTGGTACATATTTTATAAACAAATTTGAAATTCATTTAAAATTTATATTATTCAGTGGAGATGATGACAATAAGAAACTTCCCTCTTTCGAGGGAAGTTAATATTAACTATCTAATAGAGAGAGAAGATAATGTTAATTTTTTAATTTTGTACGCTCCTTATAGACAGCGTACTAAGATATTGAAATGACATATTGTCACTACAGTAATGCAAAGATGGAATACCTTATTTTATTTGTTCACTTAGTGAACATTTTACCACGATGAATTTGGTTGAGCTAGAAACTCTATTTCCTCAGGAGTAGATTTTCTATCCAACACTAAGTTTCGATGAGGATATCTATGAAATTTCTTTATTACTAAAGTGTGATCTTTCCAAGATTTTTTTATAGAGATTAAACCTGGATGATCTTTTAAGAATTTATCTAGCAGATAATAGGCCATATCATGATCTGTGATCTCTTCACTGTGAATTAGTGGTAATATCATAAAAAGTCTTTGATCTTGATCCATTTCATCTAAAAAGCCTGCATAAACAGAATCGTTAACTATCAACCTTGCTTTATGATCTTGGCTAAAGGCTTTTGGGTCATCTCTAAACATATTTCTTGAAAATTGATCAAATAAAATAACTAGAGCTAAAGAACCAAGGGGGCTATCTTGCCAGTCATCATACTCATTTGAACCAGCTAGCTCATAATCTTTTAAAAAATTCTTTTTTATTAGTGAATCAAAATCTTTATGTTTTTGAAATCTTTTTTTTGGTGGAGTGTCTTTAAACCAAAAATCTAATATTTTTTTAGTTCTTGAGTGCATTTATTTTGAAACTGGCTTTAAAAGTTTAAGCATTTTATTATGAATAGACTGATTAGCTGAAACTAAAATACTTCCAGCATTAACTGAATCTCTATTGTCCCAAGTTGTTACAACTCCACCTGCGGCTTTTATAATTGGTATCAATGGATGAATATCCCAAATTTTATTAGTTGCTTGAAAGACAACATCAATTTTTCCCTCACATAAATGAGAATAACTTAATGCGTCTGCAGTTGGAAATTGCATTAATTTTAAAACTTTTGGGATTGTCATTTGTTGTTTAAGAGAGATTGCCCCATGAAATGCTCCTGATACTTTTATCTGACTAAATGGTATTTTTTTTGAAACAGAAATTTTTCTTTTTTTACCCTTTTCAAAAACAAAAGAGTTTTTATTGTCAAAGTTTAAATAGTATTTATTTAGTATAGGAAAATTTGCTAATCCTACAACAGGGTTACCTTTAAAATTTAAAGCTATTAAGTTACTCCATGTTGGATTGCCTATTACAAATGATCTTGTTCCATCAATTGGGTCTATGACCCATGTATAATCACTAGTTGATTTTTTGTGACCAAATTCTTCACCTATAACTTGATGATTTGGAAATTTTTGCTTAATTTTCAATCTAATAAATTTTTCAAATGCTTTGTCAGATGTTGTTACTGGGTCATAACCTTTATCTTTAAGTTTGTTAGATATCTTGAAAGTTTTGAAAAATAAAATCTATTTAGGTCTTTGGCTAAGATATTTAGAAAATTAGAATATAACTTGTAATCTTTTTTATTTAATAAATTCATTAAATGATATTTTCAATTTGTTTTTCAGCTTCTTTAATTGATTTCTCATAATCTAACGCCATTTGATCAGCACTTATTACTTCAACTTTTTCAATTCCAAAGAAATTTAATATGAATTTTAACCATGGAGTTAAAAAATCCTCCGAGCTATTTAATTTAGTTCCACCCGAAGTAATTACTAAATAAGCTTGTTTATTTTTAAGCAATCCCTCTCTTCTACCATTAGGTTTAAACCTGAAAGTCTCACCAATTCTTGCTGCTAGGTCACACCAAGCTTTAAGAGTTGCTGGAGGACCATAATTATAAATTGGCGCTGAAATTATAATGATATCGCTTTCTTTTAATTCACTTACAAGTTTATCTGATAGTTCAAACATTTTTTTATGCTCTTCAGTCTGGTCTTTTTCTGCGATTTTCATTCCAGACTCGGTTAAGCCACTAACAAAAAGCATATCATCATCTAAATCTCTATAAATTACTTCATCACCTGGTTTTTTGATCTTATCTAATAATTTTTTTGCTAATGCTCTTGAACTTGATCCTTCTTTTCTGGCACTTGAATCAATTTGATAAATTTTCATAAGTATAGATTGTTATTAACCTATTAACCGAAATTTTGCAAAAATGGTAAATAGTTTAAAATATAGTAGCCTAAAATTTGCAATTGATTTGTTAAAATTAGAGCCCCAGTTATTAAAAGTATTACACCTCCACCCTTTGTGACTAAATTAATATTCTTTTTAAAGTTTTTAGAAAACATCAAAAATCTTTGCATTAGATAACCTGATAAAATGAACGGTATTGCTAACCCAAGTGAATAAAAGCTAAGTAATATTATAGCTTTA